>PLNN01000027.1 GCA_003142795.1 Candidatus Omnitrophota bacterium | reverse complement strand
GTCATGCGGCCCCGGCGAGGCCTCCGGGTGGAATTGCACGGAAAAGACAGGCAATTTTTTATGCCGCATCCCTTCGAGCGTCCGGTCATTCAGGTTTATATGCGTCATCTCGATTTCATTCTTATTCAACGTCTCTATGTCTACGCAGAACCCGTGATTCTGCACGCTTATAGCCACCTTCCCGGTCTTCAGGTCTTTGACAGGCTGGTTTCCTCCATGGTGGCCGAATTTGAGCTTGTATGTCTTGCCGCCGAANNACGGCAGCGCGGCCGGATCGCCCGGTCCGTTCGAAAGGAGCACGCCGTCCGGTTTCAGGTCCAGTATTTCCCTGGAGGTTGCGGATGCGGGAACTACGGTAACTTTGCAATTATTTTTAGCAAGTTCCCTCAAACTGTTAAATTTTACGCCGCAATCCAACACCACGACCTTATATTTTCCTTTTTCGTTCCAGTCATATTTTTTCTGCGCGGCGACCTCTTTGACAAGGTCTATTCCGAGAAGGCCCGGCGATCCCTTGGCTTTCCTGACAAGGCTTACTTCATCAAGGTCCTGGGTGGATAATACGGCCTTCATCGCTCCCGCCTGTCTTATATGCAGCGTCAGGTCGCGCGTATCTATGCCTTCTATCCCCGGGACGCCGTTCTCTTTGAGGTAATCCCCGAGGCTTTTTTTAGCCCTCCAATTGCTCGCGATCTTCGAATACTCTTTTACGACAAGTCCTTCGGTGAATATCTGCCGGGATTCGCAATCGTCTTCATTTATGCCGTAATTTCCGATCAAGGGATACGTCATTGTCACTATTTGTCCTTTGTAAGATGGATCGGTGAGGATCTCCTGGTAACCTGTCATGCTGGTATTAAATACGCATTCGCCGTACCTTTCGGCCGTTGCGCCGAAAGATCTGCCTTTATAGATCTTGCCGTCTTCTAAAGCAAGGATGGCGCTCATCTTTTGACCTTTAACGCGGCGGTTATGAAATCCCTGAAGAGCGGATGCGGCACGTCCGGTTTGGACTTGAACTCAGGATGGTACTGGACCGCTATAAAGAACGGATGGTTCTTTACCTCTACTATCTCTACGAGGTCCTTATTCGGATAAATGCCGGAAAAAACCATGCCGCCTTTTTCCAGCGATTTTCTGTATTTATTATTAAACTCATACCTGTGACGGTGCCTTTCGGATATCCTGTTCTTCCCGTAGATCCTCTTTGCCAGGCTTCCGGCCTTGATCCTGCAGGGATATGCCCCGAGCCGCATCGTCCCGCCCATATCTTTAACGTTTTTCTGCTCCTCGAGGAGGCTTATGACAGGGTATTTGGTCTTGTGGTCGAATTCGGTTGAGTTCGCGTTCTTAAAACAGCACATGTTCCTTGAAAACTCGATCACGGCGCATTGCATGCCGAGGCATAATCCCAGGAAAGGCACCTTGTTCTCCCTGGCAAACCTGATCGCGGCGATCTTACCCTCTATCCCACGGGAACCGAATCCGCCCGGGACGAGTATACCTGAAACGTCTTTCAAGAATTTTAAAGCGCCGTCTTTTTCGATCGCCTCCGAGTCTATCTTCTTGAATATCACTCTTGTGTCATTGTAAATACCCGCATGGTTGAGAGATTCATATATCGATTTGTAAGCATCCTGCAATTCTATGTATTTACCGACGATGGCGACCGTAACTTTATGCTTCGGATGGAGGGCGCGTTTAACGACCTTTTCGTTCCAATCTTTCAGGTCTGTCGATCTGGAGCGCAGATTAAAATGGTCTAATACGATCTTGTCAAGACCCTGCTCCTTAAATACCAGCGGTATCTGGTATATGGTTTCCGCGTCTCTTGCCTCAATGACCGCCGTCTTCGCGACGTTGCAGAAAAGCGATATCTTCTCTTTCATTTCCTCTGAAATGGGTTTTTCGGTCCTGCAGATCAGGATGTTGGGCTGTATGCCTATCTCACGCAGTTTGCCTACGCTATGTTGCGTCGGTTTCGTCTTCAGCTCATCAGCGCTCCGCACGTAAGGGATCAGGGTGAGATGCACGTACAGGACATTGTTGTAACCTTCGTCCAGCCTGAACTGCCTGGCGGCCTCCAGGAACGGGAGGCTTTCGATATCTCCGACCGTGCCGCCTATCTCCACTATCACGATATCGGCGCCTGAGGCGTGAGCCGCTTTCCTGATACGAGCCTTGATCTCGTCTGTGATATGAGGTATGACCTGTATCGTCTTGCCGAGATAATCGCCGCGTCTTTCTTTCGAGATCACCGAATTATATACCTGGCCTGTCGTGACATTATTAAATTTTGACGTTTCAGCGGACGTGAATCTCTCGTAATGGCCCAGGTCGAGGTCTGTCTCCGCCCCGTCTTCGGTTACGTATACCTCTCCGTGCTGATACGGGTTCATTGTGCCGGGGTCGACGTTTATGTAGGGGTCAAGTTTAACAAGTGCTATCTTAAAGCCCCGCGATTCCATTATCTTGCCTATGGACGCAGAAGCAATGCCTTTGCCTAAACTCGAAATAACGCCGCCGGTCGTAAATATATATTTTGTCATATGATACTCCGTAAATAATTAAGACGTTTTGAGCGCCGACACTTTGGCTTCAAAACGCCTTTGTTTTTATATTATGGTTCCACATTGAATTGTTCTTATTATAACATACCATTATAGTATGTCAATCAGCATATTTACAATATCAGGGCACCTTCCTGATCACAACGCTGGGGCTGCCATTTTCCTTGTAAAAATCTATGTATTGTCTTATTGAAGGCTGCCGGGGATCCAACTTTAGCGACTTTTCCCAACAATTGATGGCGTTCGTTACATCGCCAATCCTGGCATATGTAATAGCGAGATTATTCAGGACCATGATGTTCTCAGGATCGGTGCTTAAGGCCTGTCTGTAGAGGCTGATCGCTTTCGCATAATCATTTTTTTGAGCGTAAATATTCGCAAGATTGTTGATAGAATTGGAATTGGCCGGGTCTATTGCCAGGGCGTTATTATATAGTTCAGCCGCTTTTACAACTTCCCCTTTTGCCGCATATTCGCGCCCAAGCAGGTATAAAGAACTTACGTTTTTTGGCTCATATTTTAAATTCTGTTCATAAAAAGTTATAGGGTTGTAATAGTCATTGTTCCGGACAATAGTTAATGCCGCATAAAAGAGGATCACGGCAATTAAAAAAACCGACAAGGAACTAAAAAGCGTTTTTAATCCGTGCTCAGAATGTTCAAAGACAAAACCCGTTAATGCCAGAAATAATCCGATCGCCGGAAGCTGGATCCAGTTTTCGGCTACGAAGGTATTTAAGGGGATTATCAGGTTCGACACTGGGATATATGTTAATAAGAACCAGGCGAGCCCTATAAATACAGGCCCCTTTGTTTTGCGGAGGCGGAAGATCATATAAAGAATGCCGCAAAATAGTATTAAGCCGCATAGGACCTTTGGGTCTGTAAACGACCGGGAAACGACGATCGACCTGTCAAGATGCAGTCCGACAGGCATGACCAATATCATGAAATGTTCTAAAAACGATGCCAGGGCGGTAAATAGCCGTTCGGCTAAAGAGATGCTTGAGGCGAACTCGTATTTTGTAACAAAGAAACCTTTGATGGCAAGGGATCGGATGAGGGAATATAACCCGGTAGCCGCAGTGTATAAAACATAAGCCGGGGCCCATTTTTTTCGGCAATTTTTAATGAAAAGCCTCATTAATAAAACAACCGCCAGAATTATAAGTGAGGCTTCTTTTGTCAGTAGTGCTAAAAAATAGGACGAGCAGGATATCATGAGAAATAGCCAGCCTGTCCCTTTTGTCTCTTTAAGATATTTGACAAAGAAAAATAACGAAAGGAGGACGAAAAATATCATTAGTAGATCACCCCGCCCCGAAAGGTACGTAACAGCCGATGTGTATATGGGGTGCACGGCAAAGACCAGTGACGTGAAAAAAGATATTTTCGGCTTATCGAAAAGAGCATTTAATAAGAAGAATAGAATTATTACAGTCAGGGTGTGTATAAGGATGTTGGTGAGATGATATCCCTTAGGGTCTGTCCCCCATAATAAATAGTCGGGTATATATGAGATCTCGACGATCGGCCTGTAGTAATTAGATACGCTTTTGTCCAGATGCTCAAACCCGCCCGAAAGTATCGCGCCCAGGTATTTAAAGCTTTTTGTGTAAGGATTGGACAGTATCTGTTTCTGGTCGTCCAGCAGGAAAACACCGAATATCGAAGAGGAATATGTTAATAAAACGACAAGAATGAGGATCAGAATATAAGGAGAGTTATTATCTGGGGCTGCCTTTTTCACCCTAAACCTTTATTTTTTGGTTTTTAGAAAATCTATTATTGCGTTCGAGGCCTTTTTGGCCATGCCCATCGCTTCTATGACCGTGCCTTCTCCTCCGACTATATCTCCCCCTGCATATACGCCTTTTACGGAGGTTTCCATCGTATCCGGGTTCACTATAACGTCGCCATATTTGTCGGTTTTTAATTGAGGGGTGACCTTTGTCAGGATCTTATTGGCGGTGAGCCCGACAGCTATTATGGCTATATCGCAGGGGAGCTCAAGATCGCTTCCCTTTATCTCGACAGGCCTTCTCCTGCCCGAACTATCCGGCTCTCCAAGCTCACATGCAAGGCAGCGGATCCTTTTGACAAAACCAATACTGTCCCCGATAAATTCTTCGGGCTTGGTGAGGAATTTAAAATTAATGCCTTCTTCCCTGGCATGTTCTATCTCTAACCGTCGCGCAGGCATCTCGAGTTCCGTGCGCCTGTAAAGGATCGTTGTGTCGGGCGGCAACCCGCTCATTCTTTGTAGTCTTATCGCGGCTCGCGCCGCATCCATTGCTGTGTTCCCTCTTCCGATCACGATCACATGCTGACCGATATTCACCGGTGTATGGGTCTCGGGGAATTTATATGCCGACATAAGGTTGATGCGCGTCAGGAACTCATTGGCGGAATAGACATTGCATAAATTCTCGCCTTTTATACCAAGAAATGAAGGAATGCCGGCGCCTAAGCCTAAGAATATAGCCGCATAGCCGTCAGACAGAAGTGCATCCAACGTCTTTGTCTTCCCGATAATGAAATTAGGGATGAACTCAACATCCATCTTTTTTAAATAGTCGATCTCAAAATCGAGGACGTCCCTGGGAAGCCTAAAAGGCGGAATGCCGTATCTTAATACGCCGCCTGATTTATGAAGGCCTTCAAAGACGGTTACTTTGATGCCTGCCCTTGCGAGAACGCCGGCGCAGGCGAGGCCTGCCGGACCGGAGCCTACCACGGCAACCTTGAAGCGGGATAAGGTTTTATTTTTCTCAAGGGCGGGCGCTAATTTATTCTTCATGCCGTGATCGCCGATGAATCTTTCCAGGAAATGTATATTTATCGCTTCGGGCGAGGCGAACGGAGAGCCTTTTTTGGTAAGCACGCATTTTTTTCTGCACTGATATTCGGCCGGGCACACCCTGCCGCAGATGGACGGAAAATCGTTCTTTTCCCTGATCGTGGAATATGCCCCTTTATAATCCCTGTGATCGATCTCGTCGATGAATTTCTTTATATCAATGCCTACGGGGCAGCCCGATATACATACCGGGTTTTTGCACTGGAGGCAGCGGCCGGCTTCTTTAAGCGCTTCCGTTTCGTCATAGCCGAGGACGACTTCATTGAAATTCGTTCCCCGTTCGGCAGCCTCTGATTCTTTTGCTTTTACAGCTTTTTCTTTCATATGCATATATTTAGTAACTCTTGTAGGGGAGGTTTAAACCTCCCCTACCATTAGAATGAATTTATTGTATAAAGCCTTCCAATTTACAGATGTGCTTTTCCTGCTCCGTATAAATACGGTTCCTGTTGGTCAATTCGTCCCAATCGATAAGGGCGGCGTCAAATTCCGGCCCGTCTATACAGCTGAATTTGGTCTGACCTCCTATTGTAACCCTGCAGCAGCCGCACATACCGGTGGCGTCTACCATTATGGTGTTTAATGAGACGATCGTATGGATCTTAAATTCTTTTGTCAGGCTCGATACAGCTTTCATCATTGGGATCGGCCCGACAGCATATACTAAGGCGCCAGGGGCCAGGGACGAGGGGCCAGATAAAATTTCTTTTAATGCATCCGTTACAAATCCCTTCTTGCCATATGAGCCGTCATCTGTGACGATGTGGACTTCATCGGAAACATTTTTTAATTCTTTTTCTAATATTAACAGATCTTTAGTCCGTGCGCCCAATATGGTTGTAGTGCGATTTCCCGCTTCTTTAAACGCTTTTGCGACTGGATAAACCTCAGCTATTCCTACTCCACCCCCAATAAGGATGATGTTGCCTGTCTTTTTTATCTCCGTTGGATGTCCGAGCGGGCCTGCTACAGCGTACAGTTCTTCCCCTATATTCATCTTTCCGAGGAGCCTGGTCGTATATCCTGCTTCCTGGAATATGAGCGTAATTGTCCCTTTGGCCTTATCGGCGCTTACAATTGTCAGGGGGATGCGCTCAGCATCTTCGTTTGCCATGAGCACTACAAATTGACCGGCCTTCGCCGCACTGGCAATATGCCCGGATAGGATCTCTATGCGCACAATGCGTGCGCCATTGGCCTCGGCCAATATTTTCTTATCAAATATTTTCATATAGGTATATTATATCACGAAAAGCTGCGTTTAGGAGAGAGTAAAAATTAGGACAGATTAACGAGGTCTGCCGGGATGATCGCCACTCCATGCTACTGAGCCGTCACTATTGTAAGTGAACGTTATTGTTGTATTGTCCGCAGGACCTCCAGGGTTTTTCCTGACGGCCGTTGCTAAGAAGGATGAGCCGCCGCTGGCAGTTACGGTGTAACTCCAGCCTGGGGTGACATTAAGAACGTTAACGCCCAGGTTCGAAGATAGGTCGGCGAAGGTGGAATCTACATAGATGTGAGTAGATGAAGCTGCTTTTTTTATTTCTTCCGCGGTTTTGATCGAACCCATTACATTTATAGCTTCCGTTGCCTTTGCCTTTTCCACGAAACCCGTATACATAGGCAGTGCGATTGCAACTAATGCTGCCAGGACAACAAGAACTACTATAAGCTCGAGAAGTGTAAAAGCTTTTCTATCCACTAGGCCTCCTTGTGTTATTAGCATAGAGCATATCATATAATTGTTATTTTGGGAAGGGCTATTAGTTTATTTTTACTTGCTAGCCCCCTGACTATCACTATGCTGGTTTTTGGGATACGAAAATATGCGCTTAAAAGTTTTACTACAGCCTCATTTGCCCTGCCCTCTTTTGCAGGAGCTTTTACACGCACTGAAAATTCGTTTTCCCCGAGCCTGGTTACGGAATTTTCTTTTGAATTCGGCTTTATCTTAACAACGATCTTCATACAGGCCTATCTTTAAATGAAATTCACATGCATAGGCAATTCACAGTCGCACATGCTCAAAGGTTGACCTTCTTTTTTTAGATCCCACAGGAATTCATTTGCCTTATGCTGAAGGCATAACGAGCCGCACATTGTCCTTGCGTCGAAATTTTCCGAAGCTATAAGCTTAACGACTTCCCAGTAGCGATCACTGCGCCATATTTCCTTAAAGGAAGTGTCCGCTATGTTGCCTATGTGGAACTTTTTGTATTTCCTATTGAAAAGCATGCCGCAAGGAGCAACGAGCCCGGATCCGGACAGCTGCATTATAAATGGAGGGCCGTAGCATTGTGAGTATCCGCGTTTACCGTTGCTCAATATCTTGGACCACTTTGCCTTTACGAAATATCCGTTGCAGGAATGGCTCTCCGCCTCATTCAATATGTCCACCAGACTGAAGTATTTGGCGTAGTCCACGCCCAGGCTGCCATTTTCGTCGTCACTGCAATGTTTTATAACTGTATAATCCACCTGCAGTTCTTTACCCAATCTAACGAGAGGGATTATCTGATCGGCAAAATCAGGTAATAGCACCATCTGTAATCCTATCGTAACCGGGAGTTTATTTTTTTTCTTTATCCTCACGGATTCTTTTATAGTATTATATACCTTGGAAAAGTTGTCTTCCTCACAGCCCATTATTTGAGCATAGCGGGAGGGCTCAGCCGCGGAGACGTTAAATCTCAGGTATGTAAGCAATGGTAATATTTCGTCCAATCTTTCATCTTTTAGCAGATAACCGTTAGTCCCGAGCGCCATATCGAGGCCATTATCCTTACCTCTTACGATAGCGTCGTATATATGCGGCGAGCAGGTGCTCTCCCCGTCGCTTACAAAACTTATTGCTTTCACTCCAATCTCGGCAGCGTCGTCAAGAAACCTGAATATGACATCCCTCGTCATCCTCTTCTCATCATTTGCCTGGAGCCGGCCGTAACAGTAGACGCATTGATACGTGCATCTTCTGGTCAGGGCGCAATCGATAGTTATAGGAGCTATGCGTTCGCCCCTTAACCACGCCTCTACCTTGTCCTTGTGCCACTGCAACTTATGGCCGTCTAATATAAATTTTTCCATAAAGTTTTTCTACTCTTTATCATTACGTCTCAGATCTGTCCGGGATCCTTCGGAAAATAGAGGATCGCTTTTAGAGTTTTTTGTGAAATAATAGTCCCTTACTAACCGGGCATAGCCCCGGACCACCTTCAAAAAAGACGGGAAACTGACCGCCTTCGAAGCCCCATGTTTTCTCGACCCGATCTTGTAAGGAACTTCGGCAAAAAGGTATCCCCTCTTTACGGTCCTTATCAATATGTCGGTCTGGAAGAAAAATCCTCTATTTCTATATGGGAGGTCCTGCAGTATAGATCTCCGGTAAAGCACCGTGCCGTTCGTATAATTAAAATTGACCATAAATGTGGCGTTGATAATAAAACGGTAGATGAAGGAAAGGGCTTTCCTGGATAAAGGTCTCGATCCCTCGTTATAAAGAAAAGGGATTACTATATCGACATCCTCGAGTAGTTTATAGTACCGGAATGTTTCTCTCGGGTCATTTTCACCGTCGCCGGGAAGCATGACGACTGCATCGCCGTATGCCTTGTCCGCCCCATCCCAAAACGAGGCGCCGATACCCTGAGGAGATTGATGAGTGATCATCCTGATACGGCCCTCGTTACTGATTATTTCTTTTACAATTTTTTCAGTCCTGTCCGTGCTCCCGTCATTGATGACGATTATTTCGCCATCTATATCAAAACTTTTGAATGCTTCGAGGGTAGAGTTGACCGCGGATAGTATGTTCTTTTCTTCGTTAAGAGCAGGCATTACTACGGTAAGATCCTTTTTAATATCGCTCAGAGCGTTATTTTTATCCATGTAGAACACCCTTGATAGCGGTTATTATCCCGTCTTTATTAGGATAGTACAATTTTTCGAGTATAGGGCTGGCAGGCGTAGGTATGTCCGGGAGGCCAACTCTCACGACGGGAGCCTTCAGGCAGCCGAAAAGTTTTTCGTTCACAAAAGCGGCTATTTCGGAACTTATGCCGCAAAATTCATATCCAAAATCCAGCACCATAGCTCTTTTGGTTTTTTTGACGGAATTAAGGATGAGCTCTTTATCGATCGGCTTTATCGTCCGTAGATCAATGACCTCCGCACCTATGCCTTCTCTTGATAATTCTTTTGAGGCTTCCATAGCTAATGCTACCATAAATGAATCCGCGATCAGGGTAATGTCCTTTCCTTCTTTTCGTACTATGCCTTTTCCAAGCGGAATGAAATAAGGGCCGGCAGGCACTTGATCTTTATGGTCGTAAAGCCAGCGATGTTCTATGAAAATAACCGGCGACTGACTAAAAATGCTCGCCAGGAGAAGCCCCTTCGCGTCATATGCCGTAGCGGGCATTACCACCTTTAATCCGGGAACATGCGCAAACAGCGCCTGTATGGGCTGAGAATGTTGAGCCGCCGAACCCCACCCTCCTCCAATTATTGCCCTGACTACGAGCGAAACGGGCTTTTTTCCTCCAAACATATATTTCCATTTAGCGGCATGGTTTATCAATTGGTCCATAGAGATGATCATGAAATCAGTTCTCATGTGGATCAATACCGGCTTTAGTCCGGCCAAAGACGCCCCTATGCCGATGCCTGTCAGCGCATTCTCGCATATCGGCGTGTCAAACACTCTTTGTTTCCCGAATTCTTTTTGCAGGCCGGTTGTGGTCCCAAAAACGCCTGTTGGATCGTCTATCCCTTCCCCAAAAAGAAAGACATCACCATCTTTCTTTAAAGCCAGGCGCAGCGCATCTCTAATAGCATCGCGATAGCTGACCAGCCGTCCCGTGCCGCTATCTGTATTATCCTGGGTAACTCTTAAGTTCGATAAGTCCGTTGGTATTTTATCCCAGCTCATAGCTAATAAACATCCTTATATAGGTCATCGGCAACAGGATATGGGCTTTTTAAAGCAAACTCGAGAGCTTCCTCTATTTCGTTAGTCACGAGTTGTTCTATTTCGATTATATCCGTTTCTTTTAATAATTTATTTTTTAGAATGGCCTGCCTGAAGCAACTGTATGGGCACAAGGCCTGCCATTCTTCCACCTCTTTTTTATCCCTGAGGCCTTTTTCGATGTCCGTCTCAGGCCCGACATGAGACCTCCATCTGTATGTCCTGGCTTCGATCAAAGACGGCCCGGAACCATTTCGGGCCCTGTTTACAGACTCTTTAGCTACTCGGTATACTGCGAAGAGGTCATTTCCCTTAACGCAAATACCCGGGATATTGAAAAATTTGGCTATCTTGTATATATCGCAATTTGCCTGGCGGGCTTTTTGCGGAGAATTTGTGGCATAAAAATTATTCTCACAGACAAATACCACCGGCAGGCGCTTTAAAGCGGCAAAATTCAAACTTTCATAGAACGTACCTTCGTCCACGGCGCCGTCTCCGAAAAATGTTACGGAAACGCGTTTTTCATTTTTTATCTTTGATGCCAGCGCGGAGCCTACGGCCATCGGTATCCCTCCGGCGACTATTGCCGATGTTCCCAATATACCGTTTTCCGGGAAGATCATATGCATCGAACCTCCCTTGCCGGAAGAGCATCCCGTGATCTTACCGTATAATTCCGCGAACATCAGTTTAATGTCCGCGCCTTTAGCTATCAGGTGGCCATGGTTCCTATGGGTGCTGAACAGATAGTCGTTCTTTTTCAGGTTCTCGCATACGCCTACGGCTATAGCCTCCTGGCCAATACATAGATGAACGGGACAGCATATCTTTTGATCAGGATACCGCTCAATTATCTTCTCCTCAAATTTTCTTATTTTTATAAGGCTGTAGCACATCTTTTTGAGGAGCTGTATATTTATTTTATTTTTTTTCAGCATATAGCTTAAATCTCTTTATTTTTAACCCGGGATACTATTGACTGCGCGGACGATACTTTTGATATTTATGGCTTTCATGCATTTTTGGCCGGTTCGACATGATATTTTGTAACACGGCATATACCTGCATTTCTTATCGGCACGTACGACCTTGCTGTTCCTGTAGAAATATATTTCTTTAGAATCAGTCGGGCCGAAAAGCCCTATTACGTTCTTTTTAAGGGCAAAAGCTATGTGAAGGCCCAGGCTGTCGTTCGATATGAGCGTCCGGCAGGAATTTATCCAGTCCATATACTTATATAGATCATCAACCCCCTGCTGCCAGGATACCGTGTAGCCCTCTTTGATAAGTTCTTTTTCCAGTTCCCGCCATTTTTCGATCGGCATGGCTTTGTGCGGCCATTTTGAACCCACGATATAATTAAACCCTATGTCATATTTCTTTTTTGGCCTGGGCTTATAGCCTATTATGTATTCCTGGCCCTTCCACTTGGCGCCCATCATCTGTATCAGGATCTTCTGCCAGCAATCTCTCGATTTGCCTGTCTTTTTTTTCTTTATGTAATCGATAAAATCGAGACCGTGCTCGTAAGCATGGTATGTGCCTTTTATGCCGTCAAACCTGAAACCATATTTCACCCATGCGTCAACGATATCCGCCAGGGCGCAGACGCCCGGTATCTTTTCAAGATTTATCAGGACATCGAATTTTTCCTTCATGAGCTGGAATGGCACGAACTCATCCCAAACCAGGATACGGTCCAGGAGGCGGTTGCCGCACAAAAGCGGTTCGGCATCTTTATCGACAAGCCACGTTATGCGCGAATCCGCGTATTTTTCTTTGAGGGCCCACAATATCGGCGTTGTCCTTAAGACGTCGCCGAGGCTTGGGATCCTGGCTATCTCCGGATCGAGCGTTTCAGAATAGCCTAGTTTTATGATAAGTATCTTTGTAGTCATAAATAGCTCCTATATAAAATTTATATGTTCCGGCTTCTTCTCTAAAGACTCCAAAAATTCATTTACCCGCGCCATCCGGCAATTGATCCTGCACTCTTTGGCCACGGACAATTTTTTCGCCGCATATGATATCGACCGTTTACGCGATCTCCCAAAAAATATGCTGCTCATATTTTGTCTATGGACATTGCCGGCCCTGAATCTTTTATCCCCTATAAAGACGCTGCAGGTGTAAAAATCTCCTTTTGACGACACGTATCCCCAGAACGGCAGCGCGCGGCAGTGCTTGAATTTTTTTTCTTTAGCAGCGTATTTTTCCATGGCGATGTCTCTAAAGATTATGTCCATCTTTGAGTTTTTCCTGAATTTTTTTACAAGGCGCCGCACGCGCCCGGCTGTCTGTTCTGTATAAAACATTTCGCGTTTATTTATCATTTGAGGATGGAGAGAATACGGCTTCAGACTGAAATAATCCACCCCGATCCTGGAGAACAATGCAAGAGCATCCTCTAGACTATTCAGATTTTCTTCGATCAACAGGAATTGAACGCTTATTGTCACATCAAGGCCAAGATCTTTCTTTACCTTTACCGCATCTTCTATACTTTGAATAGTCTTGAAGAATGAATTTTCCGTAACGTTATGAACTCTGGAGTAGCTTTTAGCGTTTCCGGCATCGACGCTGAACCTTATCCATGTAAGATAAGGCAAGAGCCCGCTCCAGACATTATAATTACCAAGGCTGCCGTTAGTAGTAAGTGAGGCGTCCATACCGGCCCTCTTCGCTGTAACTATGAACTTTTTCAGGTCCTTGTGAAATAAGGGCTCGCCTTCTCCTGCAAACATTACGCTCCTGACGCCGAGCGAACCCATCTCTTTCAGCCTGGTGCAGAAGGACCCCGTGTCGAGTTTGAAATCTTTGCCGCGCGCAAAATCTATAGCGCAGAATATGCATTTATGATTACATAAAGAAACGGGGCTGACTTCGACGTAGATGGGTGCCGCCAATTTTTTTTCCTGCCATTCGGCTACTCTGTCCAGGTGCCATAACAGCTTGTGTCCATCTATGAGGTATTTATCCAATTATAAGCCTCTTACATTTTTTATCTCGACGCTGGTGTGGCCGAATATCTGCAGCCTGTTCGTTTTCACCTTTACGTCGCAAGGATTGCATTTGCCATAATGCCGGCATTCCCTGAATGTCCCGATCTCGGCAGCCGTCAGATCTCCATCGAGAATATGAGCAACGGGATCCCTGTTGCCGTACAGGTCGGAATGGCATTTGTAAATATCTCCGCCCGGGCCAACGATGATCTCCGTCGTCTTGCACTCACACATCTTCATCGTTTTTCCGCAGGCGGCCCCATCGTATCTGTATGTGCCATAGATCGAGCCGTTCCATTCTCCGAGAAATTCCTTAGTCCTGAAATCTATGCCAAGTCTTGCGCATCTTTCCTGGATCTTCAGGATATGTCCGCTTACCTTGGAACTTGGGTGCAGCACGCTGTATATACCTACTTTAAAACCGGCATCCTGTAGTTTCTTTGTCTTTTTTATCAAGGTCTCTATATCGTTTTGACCCGGATGATATGACGCCCTTATTGCCGCATAAGGGGCCTTTCTTTTAAACCGCCATACAGGGACATTCGCGATGAACTCATCGACGTCAAAAGACATATTTGTCAGAAGGTCCATCTTTATCGATCTTTTAACTTCACTCACTATTTTATAAAAACCATTATAAAGGGTCGGCTCTCCCCCCTGCAGCGTTAATGGCAGGTCATCCCTTAGGACAAGCCTGTCGGCGGCCCTTATCCATTCTCCCGGAGTCATTTTTTTCCCGCTCGCATTGCCGTGCCGCAGCCCGCCATTGTGAATATTTATGCAATAAGGGCAGCGAAGATTGCAGGCCATTGTAAGAAAATAAGCTACATAGTTTTGATCCGGCCTTATCTTTACCAGGCTTAATTTATTCATGCATGTGTCTATTTTTTATCCAAAACATTTTTCTGGTTTTTCGGCAACCGGCCGGACCAGACTATATCCGGGATATTGTGCCATTCCAGCTCGGGGATATCCGGCTTTTTGTCGGGAGGGTTGAATAATATCAACCTGTCTTGCGGCTTCATTTTCTTGACCCATGGCGCAAAAGAGTTGCGCGGGCCATGGGTACGCAAAATATTGCTGTAGATCTCAAAGTCTTCTTTCGGCATGAACATCGGGGAGTCACCCAGCATGTACCTCCACGGAGCGCTCGGATTTTTGTAGAATGTCGTATAGAACATATCCATATCATCGCTATACAAAATACCACCCGGCTCGGGGAGCCACGGAGCGTGTTCCGGATTATCGGCCAAAAGATATCCGCGCGGATGGCAGTTGGACCAACGGCTGTTGGAATCGTTCGTAACGGCTGAATAAAGGATATACATGGAAATAACCGTTAACGCGACCCTTTTCCATGATAGATATCCCATCCGGGTTTCCAGGAAATCCTGAAATTCGAGAGCTAAGCATAGAGTTACTGCAGGGATCCCCAGGTCGAGCCACGCCCTAATGGTGAAGAACCCCAGCACCCAGGAAGACGCTAAAAGCATGAAGACCGGGTTTTCTAAAGATTTTCTATCCCACGCGCCGCGGAGCGTGCGCCAGATCAACGCTAGTGCCATTACGATAACTATGGGAAAATCACCGGTTGCAGGCTGCTGCTCAGAGACCAGGATTCGCGCCGATGAATTAGCTCCTAGACCGATCAAAAAGAACGTCTGGAAAATAACCTGTTTTAAGAACAGGATGGGGTGGCCCGTGAGCGTAACTCCGATCGCTATGCCTATGATAACAGCGGCAGATACTCTAAAGCCGGCGCGCCATTCGCGCGCGAAGAAGAAAGAGGCTACCGGCACAGCGAAGAGGAACCATGCGCAATGGATCCACGTCGCGGCCGCGACCACCGCCGTTAATATCGCAATAATCCCATATGGGGTTTTCTTATTCTTAAGTCTTGGCCAAACCATATACAGTGCAAGTATGGCGGACATCGTTACAATGTAAGGCCTGCCCAGGAGAAGGCGGAATATGAGCCCCATGTCAGCTATGCAAACGGCCAGCAAGGCAAGCAGCCATGCCTCGGGCCGGCGCAATAGCAGCGCTCCCGTTAAAGAGAACAATATGAAGAGAGCGGTAACGGAAAATATGACTAAAGAAAGCGTGTCCCATTTTGTTGTTTTATAGACAGCCCGTAATATGGTATTCCATCCGATGTGGGCGTCCATCTTTATTTCATCGCGCAGCATCAAAATCTGATGCCAATCTTTTCCTGAAACGGCTTTTCCGGCATGCCGCAGGGCATCGTCACCAGGCAAGTAACCATGGGACAAGATTTTGAATGGAATGAGTGAGATGACCAAGCAAATAAGAAGGGCTATAATAAGAGGTATATATTTAGAAAAATAATTACGAGGTCTCATTAAATCATCCTTATATTAAGCATAATGCTCTAATAATTCTATCATAGATCCGACAGAAATGTAAAAAAATAAATACCCCAGCATAAAAAAACCGGGGTATTTATTTTTACGTCTTGTTAATTAATCTTATTTCGGCGCGCCAGGATGAGTTCCGGTCCAGTTTGTTGTGCCGAGGATGTGGTTGTATAACATTACTACGGTTTGACCAGACGTTCCACTATCATTAGTAGTTCTTGATGCCGTCGCTGTGAAATCATTGCCATTACCGATTAGAGCATATGTCCACCTGCGATTTGAATAATTGACGCCTAGATTTGTAATATCGTTGCTGTAGTTCTGGGAGGCTAACCATGACGCTTCTTCAGCGGTCTTGATCGAACCAAGCACAGCTATTGCTTCTGCGGCGCGCGCCCTTTCTACAAAGCCTGTGTACTGAGGCAGGGCTATTGCCACCAGTGCAGCTAGAACTATTAACACTACTATTAGTTCAAGTAACGTAAAACCTTTCCTATTCATAATACCCTCCTTTAATTTATGTTAAGAATATATCACATAAACCATCAATTGTCAATATAAACATTCCCCCTTTCTTCTTTTATAATTTTGCCAGGCCGAATATCGGAAGATACATTGCGATTACCAGCGTCCCTATTAGCATAGCCATTAATATCAACATTACCGGTTCTATTAATGAAGTAAACCTCGTTATGGCCGTGTCAAGGACTTCGTGATAATAACTAGCGACTTCCTCGAACATTCCCGCGTAATTACCTGTCTTTTCCGCGACCAGAATGAGCTGTATGGATAACGGAGGGAACGTGCCTGTCTGCTGCAGCGCGTCAGAAAAAGGCAGCCCACCGGTAACCTTAGCTTTTGCCTCTTCGAGTTTTTCGGCAAATACTTTGCTTTGAGAGGTATTGGCAGCCATCTCCATCGCTTTTATTATGGGTATGCCGCTCTTTAATAAGACTTTTAAAGTGCTCGCGAATCGCTCTATAGCCAGGGCCAGATAGAGGTTGCCGAACCCCGGGGTATGAAATAATATATTCTCGTAGAGACGCCTCCCGTTTTTTGTCGAAATTATCTGTTTAAATATAACGCCCATTACCACAACCGTAATGACTACGACGTAGTAATATTTTGCTATATATTCAGAAAACGCTAAAATTACCTTTGTTAGCGGCGGAAGCTTATCGATCGCGCCAAAAGATATGTATACCCCTTTAAATATAGGTATTATCTTAAAAGTGAATAAAAATAGGGCAAATAACGAAACTAATAGGAGGACGGCCGGATAAAGCATGGCATTTACCGTTTTTCTGCGTATCATCTCTCTCGACTCCAGATATGCCACTATCTGCCTCAAGACAAAAGGCAATTGTCCCGATGTCTCACCCGCCTCGACTAGATATTGCCATAAGGTGCTGAATACCTGCGGGTTTTTAGAGAGCGCATGGGATAGGGTTGCGCCATTCTCGAGATCCTTCCTTATCGCCTTCGTAGCGTTTATCAGGTCTGTGCTGTTCATCTGTTTTGTCAGGACATCAAGCCCTTCCATTATGGGTATCCCGTTCTCCAGGAGCACCGCGAATTCCTTGGCAAAGAGCATGACATCTCTTGGTTTTGCCTTCTTGTGCATACGCATGCTGCGGCCTTCAGCGACCGCCGCAGCTTCCCTGACGGAAAGCAATAAGAGGCCTTCTTTTTGCAGTGTATTTATCAGCTGCTGCTTGTTTATGGCAAATAACTGTCTTTTTATGGATTGCCCGCTTTTGTCACGCGCGGTATATTCAAAATATGGCATTTTTACTCCATTGTTGCGACGATCGCCTCGTTTATCGAGGTGAGCCCGTCGCGGACCTTTTCCATTGCGTCATCTCTTAAAAGCTTCATCCCTTTTTTAAAAAGGACGTTCCTTATTATAGCTATATCCGTCCGTTTTTCGATAAGCTCCTGGACCTCCTGGTCCGCTATCAGTACCTCAAATACCGCAAGCCTCCCGGAAAAACCGCGGTTATTGCATGAAGGGCAGCCTTTCGGCCCGTATATTTTCGCTCCTTTAAGCTTATAACGTTCGGCGAGCTCTTTGTCGACATTCGTAACGAGCTCTTTACAGTTCGGGCAAAGTTTGCGGACAAGCCTCTGCGCTATTACCATAATAAGAGTTGCGCTCACCAGGAACGGCTCTACATCCAGGTCCAGAAGCCTTGATATGGCGCCTATCGCGTCATTCGTATGCAGGGTGCTTAGCACAAGCCTTCCTACAAGGGCTGACCGTATAGCCATATCTGCGGTTTCCATATCCCTTATTTCGCCAACCATTATTATGTCGGGGTCCTGCCTTAAAAATGCCCGCAAGCCGCGCGCGAAATTGAGACCGATAGACGGCACCTCCTGGACCTGGTTCACGCCTTCTATCCTGTATTCTACAGGATCCTCAATGGTGATCACGTTCTTTTGCGGAGACTTTATCATATTAAGGATACAATAGAGCGAAGTAGTTTTGCCGGAGCCGGTAGGGCCTGTTATAAGTATAAGGCCGTAAGGTTTTTTGATAGCTATATTAACTTTATCAAAGTCGACCGGTGATAATCCGATCGAGCTTAGGTCGAACCCCATCTTTTCTTTGTCCAGTATCCTGAGGACGACTTTTTCCCCGTAAATGGTCGGAATAGTGGAAACCCGGAAGTCTATATTCCGGTTGTCGTATTTTATCGTGAATCCTCCGTCCTGCGGAAGCCTCTTTTCGGCTATGTCAAGGCGGGACAATATCTTTATCCTTGACGATATCGGGGCGTACATCTCTTTTGCCGGAGCGTCGATCCTGTAAAGAATGCCGTCGATCCTGTACCTGATCTCGACGCCTATTTCGTTCGGCTCAATATGGATGTCGCTTGCCCTATCCTTTATGGCGCGCTGGATAACCGAATTGACCAGCTTTATTACAGGCGCCTCCGAGGCCTTCTGTTTCATTTGCTCGATCTCGTCTTTTCGCGCTACTGCCGGTTTTTGATCGAGGGTTATCGCAGAGGCCATGGCGCCTTCCGGCGGCGGTCCCTTCAGGACATACAACCTCTCTATGCCTTCCAATATGTCTTTTTTCGGGGCGCAGTATGCCGTTACATCAAGCAGCGTCATCCGTTCTATATTGTCTATAACAACATAATTGAGGGGATCCCACATCGCTACGTAGATGACCCTGTGAGTTTTTGATAAAGGAAGAACCAGGTGTGTTCTGGCAAAGTCCTCATTTATCAGCCTTTCCAATCCCTGGTCATACCGTATAACCAGCGAGTAGTCGCTCAAGGAAAGATATTTTGTCCTGAGCTTTTTCGATAGCGCTAAAGCGAGGCCTTCTTCGGAGAGATAGCCCAATTGTATAAGCAGCTCCCCTATGGGCATTTTTTCCGGAGATTGCGCCTGGATCTCGAGAGCCTCATTCAATTGTTCGTTTGTGATAAGGCCGTCGAAGAGCAGTATATCCCCAACTCTTTTTCTGTCAATCCCAGCCATGTTTCCTTTTATTTATGCTGCACTATGTTAGCTGCGCTAGGCGCGCCGGAGTATTTCTGCATCGTTTTGTTTACCATGTCTTCGCGTTTGAGCACGGCTTCTTTGGGGATGGTGAATTGCTTCCCGTTCTTGTTATTGCTACCGGCATTTTCGGAATAGTTCTCCAGCGCCCTTTCTACCATGTAATCCCTATTGCTCATAGCCGATGGCGTTATATATTCCGCATCCCGCCTCGTTACTATGTGCGGCGTGACGAATATCATTAACTCTGTATCATCAAGCTGTTTCGACCTCGACTTGAATGGCTCGCCTATGATCGGTATATCCGCAAGAAATGGGACCTTGCGCAATGTTTTAGTGTTATTGGTCTGTATGAGGCCTGCCACAACCACAGTTTCCATGTCCCGGATCATAACGGTGCTTGCCGAAGTTCGATAGCTTGGATCCAGGAAAGCGGCTGATAGGCCTGAAGGAACGGTCCTGGATACAGACGGTTCTATAAACATAAATATATCGCCTCTATCGTTCACCTGAGGCGTTACTTTTAATATGACCCCTGTTTCGGCCCGTTCAGCCGTTGAAATGCTTTGTCCGGTCGTAGAAACGCTCGTATTGTTCGTGCCTATTGCCTGATTTGCCGAGACCTTGATGATGGCCGGCTCATTATTAATGGTCATTATCTTCGGCCGCGCTAAAAATTTAGTATCGGTATCCGTTGCCAGCAATTTAAGAATAAAATCTACATCGGCAATGGTCATAGTGCCATAGCTGAACGGAGATCCCTGGAGTGATTGTCCATACACATTTTTTATAAATGACTGCGTGAACGGAAAAGGCGTCGGAAACGTCGGGCTAGAGGAGTTAGAGGCCCCTCCTGTGGTATTTGAACTGCCCGTATACTTGGCTGCGATCAGCTGGTCATTTGAACCATACTCTAATCCGATCTTCTTCAGGGCCGATGTTGTCGTTTCGACTATCTCCGTCTGTATAACTACCTGGACAGGTTCGACGTCAAGCTTTTTTATCGTATCCTCGATAGAATCAAATACGTCCGGTATATCCGAAATGATGAGGGAGTTATTCCGCCTGTCCGCCATGATCGTGCCGTATTTAGACATAAGGCCGTGGATTATCTCTATGATATTTTTAGCCTGTCCCACTCCGCTTTCGCCGCTGGATGCCGGAGCCGGAGCAGAACTCCCTCCGCTTCCGGATTGCGGCATTATGATGCTTATAGCCGAAGTTGATCCCGTGGCGCCGGCTGCTTCAGCCATTTTATAAACCTGCAGGTAGTTTAATTTATATATCTTTGTTATCGTCCTGATGCTCCCTTTTCCGGAGGGTTTTATTAAATATACGTTGCCGGGTTGTTTTTCATATAGAAGATCATTGGCTTGCAGGATGGATACCAGGGCCGACTCGATAGAAACATTGCTGAGGAAAACCGTTATTTTTTTGTTCTCTATTATGTCACTTGAGATGAAGTTGATGCCGGTCTGCATGGAAAACGCCTTAAGCACATTCTTAAGATCCGCATTTTCGAAATCCAGCGACACTGTCCCCTTTTTATCCGCCGCAGGGTTCTCGGTTATGTCGCCGACGTAGATATCATCGNNCCCTTGCCGTAGATACTTCGATAGCATATCCCGACCAGGATACTATCGCCCAAATCAGTAAGATACCAACCGTGATACAAAGGCTTCTGGTTTTCATATTTTTGTCACCTCTTTAGCTCCGTCTGGGAGCCGTTTTTTAGGATAACGACCCGACCCGGGTCGATCTTTACTATCTTGACGTTGCCTACCATGTCTCCTTCGGCAACGACCTTTCCCGATATTATAGCAAGATTCCCGCTTGCGCCTCCTGTCATTATGCCTTCCAAGCTAAGAGGCGCCTCTTCAGCGGATGTTTCTTCGGGAGTCGACACGCCGTACTTCGTGTTTTCCTCAAGCTTTGTAACTTCGTCCGGTTTCTTTAAAATATCCCGGAAATGTTGTTCGACAGCCACAGCCTTGTCCTTGATGCCGCCTATATTCGACAAGGCTTTTTTTGCTTCGTCTAAATTAAAGTTTTCCGGGATCTCGATCTGTATCTCATTCCCGACCGTATGCTTGGCTATGTACCCTTGCGAAAGTTTAAACAGGAGGAACAGTCCTCCGGCAACTATTATTCCAACCTCTATCAATTTCTTTTTAGGTCCGTTCATATTCCCGCGCTGATCGACGCTATGTTTAAAGTAAATTTTGCCATTCGTATATTTGATTCTTGACCGGGGCCCTGCTGCGGGCCCTGCTGCAATGTCCGCATAATGCCCGGAGTGGTAAACGTGGGCCTCATGCCGGTCGAAGGGCCTTCGCGAACAGTGATGGTCAATTGCTCAATTATAATATGCTTTTTATTCTTCTCGAGGTTTTGTATTAAGCGCAAGAGGCTCGGGTAAGCGGCGCTCCCATCAGCCGTTATTCGTATGATCCTATATCCGGCAACGGTATGCACTTCCGTCGGTTTTATGGTCCCCAAGGTTATGTCTTCATCTTTTGAAAAACTAGTCAAAGTCTCCATTAGCCAGTTTACTCCCCTGGATTCCGTAAACTGCGAATCGAACCGGTTGATATAATCTTTAAAATCAACCGTTTTTTTCAATAATTCCAGGTTGTTCCTGGTTTCGGCCGTCCCGCGATTAAACCCTGAAATACTGCCCAGGTCGATCTTTACAAGGAGAAAAAATGCGAAAAAACAAAGCGCCGCACCGGCTAACAGGTAGGAGAATTTTACTTTGTCCTCAAATATTTTTTTAATGTCCGCCATATCGGCTACCTCAATATGATCTCAAATTCGGTAATTTCTTTTTTGTATAGTTCTTTTTTTTCGACAGAAACAAGCTCGGCTCCCTTAAAGCCGCGCATCAATTTTTTATTCTGCTTGACGGCCTCTAATATTTTGTTAATATCCGTAGCGCTCGCTCCTCCTAAGACAAAACCTTTTAACGTCAGTGATAGAGAGCTTGCGTCATCCGCTTTATTTGCATAGTCAAGATAGTCGATCCAGCATTCAGGGGGAAATACCTCTTGCAACTGGGAGAGTTTTTCGGATAGGTAATATTTTTTTTCAATGAACCCGTTGATCAAGACTGCCTTTTCGACCAACGCATTCTTATATTTCGTTACGTCATCTTTAACGGCGTTCCGGGATATGTCGGTATATTGGGCAAAGCCTTCTCTTGCTTTTTCCAAAGCAGCTTTCTTTTTAACGCCTATGCCTGCCAGGAAGAAATGTATGATCAATATGATACCCAGTACCGCGAGAGATCTAACGGCGACCGTTTTTAATGCCCATATGTCTGCACTGACAGTTTCCTGCGGAGCAATATTAAGGAAAGGTTTATGCTGAGAATCGTAAAGAAGTGCCAATGCGGGCAGATATCTATCCTTGGCTTCGGCTTCGATCCCCTGAAAATACGACAGGTCCGGCCTCTCGAATGGTATGCCGAATTCTTGCGACAGCATAGCTTCGTCGTCCGATGGCGCAAACCCCGATATAAATATTTTTTCGACCTTTTCGTTCGTTTCCTTCCTCAAATAGTCGATGCCGCCGATAACATCGGGCTCTATACGCGGCCAAACACTTTTTAATGTCGGATAAGTGATCTCAGCGCTGCCCCTCTGCCCTTCGAGCTCATCTCCGTCGGGGGCAATGGACAGCTCTCTGAAAAAATAAGGATAGCGGCTGGATATTTCGCACAGGATGACTTTGTTGGCGGGTTCATAGTGTATGAATATGCACGCGCTGTCCTTTTTTATATTTTTTTTCAGATCGATCGACCTTGCCAATAGGATCGGCACAGGCTCGATCGTCGACGGCAATATATTCATCCCGCCGAAGTAGTCGGTTATTTCATGTATATTTTTTGTCTCCGATGCCGCAAACACTACCTCCTGCAGTCCCGGCCGGCGCGAGTATGTCTTAAATCCATATGTAAGATTATCGATAAGGCTTGGTATATATTTTTGAGCTTCGAAAACTATGGCCTGGTCCAATTCGGCGCGCGGTATGTCCCTTATTGAGAATCGGCGCAATATCAGATATTTGTTCTCTACGTTTATCGCGATCCTTATAGGTTTATCAGCGTCCTTTGGGAAAATTTTTGAAAGCGCATTATCGATTTCGTCAGTCATATCCGAAAAAGAAGGATCTTTGAGGCGTTTCGAAAAAGGGATCCGTTGTAAGGATGATATCTTCATCCCTCCGAAAGTTATTTTCGCTTCGGCGATATCCACAAAATCTTCGCTTATGTATATCGCGCTGCTTGTAAAAAATATCTTTTTTAGAGCTAATAACGGTTCCATACGTGCTAGTTGCTCACCTCGTCGCCTTTTCTTACGGCATCTGTTAAAGATTTATACAGGATCTTTGCCACGCAGATCGTGTCCCGCGTTTTTTCGACCACAACTTTTCCCAGCAGCTCCTTATCGCGCGACACGAATAACGTATCACCGGCCTTAACGCCGCCCTTCTCTCCCGCGTCTATTACGATAAAGCCATATTCGGTATTCACTTCGACTACCTTGGCGTTTATTTTTTGGGCCGCCGGTGTAACGGTGATCTGCGGCAGGTTAACGGAACCTCGCGCTCCATTTGGCTGAGGATTTTCATTCAATTTTTTATTTAAGCCGGCGATCTTTGTCCGGCTGTTCAATATCATTTTTTTAAGGTAGGCTATCTCTTCGTCTTTTTTTGGCAATTCTTTTTCATTTTTAGAAAGCTCGGCTCGGAGCCTGTTTATCTCGGAGGTCAGTTGCTGCACCTTTGCCTCGCTGGCAGTGGTCATATCCTGTATCTTGCCGTCGTATTCGTTGATCTTGGAGATGAGCGATTCTTTTTCCTTCTTGGAATCCGCAAATTCTGTTTCGAGGACCTGTTTTTGTTTGGAAAGGTTATCTAATTCCTTCTCGAGCAACCTTTTTTGTTCAGCCAGGCGGCTGTTATTGATGCTTGCGGTGTTGTTCAGGCCGTACAGGTACCAGGTAGATGCCAGAAGTATCGCAATAATTATAGCGGCTAACGCATACCAGAGATTAAACTTCATTAATTTTTTCCCCTTTCTGCAGCACTGAGATCGGCGGGCATAAAAAAAGACGCGAGTCCCATATCGAGCTGGTAGACTCGCGTCTTAGATGAATAGTTTTTGTCCCGCGCTTTTTTTGCATTAATATAATTTAGTATTATAACAAAATCAAAAATATATATAATTATTATGACTGTTTAACGAAAGTATAGCATAGAAAAACAGCTTTGGCAAGTTTTCTTACGATAAAGTTAAAAAAATAAAGAGGGAATCTGCGGCTAGTAGGAAAAACGGTCGATTACTTTGTTGGCGGCATCATAATGTGCGCTGACAACTCGCTGCATTGTGCCCGCATAACCTGTAGCGGTAGATTTTATTGTATAATCGTTTATAAGATCTCTGCTTATGTCAACCGTAACTAGCTGATTGACGCTCCCCTGAGCAGGAACGTAGATCTGATTACCAGGTTGCTGTCCTCCGGGGTAACCCATCGACGTATAGACGTTTTCAATTAAAAATTTTCCATAATACAACCCGAGTTCGGCATTGTAATATCCTTGAAAAGGGGCTGTTATCAAGCTGCCGGGCGCAGCGGCAAAATTGCTGAAGGTGTTGGTTTGTATCACGATAAAAGCTGTTGTAAGAAGCATTGCCAGGGCTACCAGGAATATGCTGATAAAGCTTCTTTTATTGATGGATTTTTTTATCATTGGTCGCTCTTAAATCCCGTCAGGACGATCTGCCTGCGAGCCATGCCGCCTATTTGCGGCTGAAGAACTGTCACGACGATCGGTATTAAATTAAATGTTTTACCGCTGACCGTTTTGGGCACGGGCGCATATATTCTGTACGTTACGTCCTCTTTTATGAATCCGGATTCCGTTGTAAGTTTCGGTGTCCGCGTCCACTCATCCGCGATCGTGGTAACGGGGTAATTGCCCGCGTTTAGCATCGGATCACCATAAGGATATGCCATCAGGTCTTCCATCTGCGCCGTAGCCAGGTCTATGGCAGTCATCTGCCGGGTGACTTCCTGCTGCCGGTGAAGCAGCGCAACGTAAAAATCCATTCCGGCTACAGCCAGTATAGCCAAGGCAATAATAATTAAAACTACGTCCGGAAGCGTGAACCCTTTTTTATTTTTCATGTCTTTTACTAATTTAGCACAAAAAACCATATTAGGCAAATCTTTCTACCATTTTCCGGTCTTCTGCGTTTTTGCTTTCGGCAGATCTTTTATCGATTTCAGCGATTCGCATAGCTCGGAATCCGGCAGAGAGCATTCCTCGAGTTTGCCGCCTAAATATTTTTCATAACCTGCAAGGTCCAGCAGCCCGTGGCCGCTGTAACTGAAAAGTATCACCTTTTCTTTGCCTTCTTCCCTCGCCTTTTTTGCCTCATCGATGACACAAGCGATCGCGTGGCTCGTTTCCGGAGCAGGGATCGTCCCCTCTGTCCTGGCCCAGGTTACAGCCGATTCGTAACATTTCAACTGGTCATACGCGCGAGGCGTGATAAGCCCCTCGACGATGCATTGACTGACCAGAGGTGCCATTCCGTGGTAACGCAAACCCCCGGCATGTATCGGCGGCGGAATGAACGAGTGGCCGAGCGTATACATCGGAAGGAGCGGCGTCATCTGGGCGGTATCTCCAAAGTCGTATGTGAAAGGTCCTTTTGTCATTTTAGGGCATGTGGAGGACTCTATCGGTATTATCTCTATCTTTTCGCCGTTTATCTTATCGTTCACGAACGGGAACGCCAGCCCCGCGAAGTTGCTTCCGCCGCCCGCGCACCCTATCACAACATCAGGCCTCTTTTCGCCTGCCATCTTCAGCTGTTTCTTTGCCTCGAGGCCGATTATCGTCTGATGCAGAAGAACGTGGTTCAGGACGCTTCCTAGGGCATATCGGGTTTTCCCGGTCTTATCCGTTACCGCGGCCTCGACAGCCTCGCTTATGGCAATGCCAAGCGATCCCGGCGTATCCGGCATCTTTTTAAGTATCGCGCGGCCGGCATTCGTTTCGTTGCTCGGACTGGCCGTGCAATTCGCGCCCCAGACCTGCATCATCGTCTTCCGGAAAGGCTTCTGATCAAAACTTATCCTGACCATAAAGACTTTGCATTCGAGGCCTAGAAGGCTGCAGGCGAAAGCAAGCGCGCACCCCCATTGTCCGGCGCCGGTCTCTGTAGTGAGGCGTTTTATGCCGAACTGTTTGTTGTACCAGGCCTGCGCGACGGCAGTGTTAGGCTTATGACTTCCCGCCGGACTTACGCTCTCATCTTTATAATATATGCGCGCGGGGGTCTTTAAATATTTTTCCAGCCTGTCTGCCCTTACGAGCGGCGCAGGCCTCCACATGTAAAGCATGTCGATGATCTCTTCGGGTATGGCTATCCAGCGCTCGCGGCTCATTTCCTGTTCGATCAGGTTCATCGGGAAGACCGGCGCCAGCATATCCGGAGTGATCGGTTTTCCGTCGGGGCCGATAGGCGGCTGCATCGGCGTCGGCAGATCGGATGCAATGTTATACCATTGTCGCGGAATGTCTTCTTCGCTCAATAGAAATCTTTTATTTTTCATTCGACTCTCCTTTAGTTCAATAGGTTCGCGATCTTATCCAGCATCTCTTCCGAATCAAAAGGTTTTATCAGGTAGTCATCCGCGCCCAGCGCTTTGACCTTTTGTGCTACATCGCCGCCGGCGCTGGCGGTAAATATTATCACTGCTATATTCTTAAGTTTGGGATCCGCTTTTATTTTTTTGCATACTTCCTGTCCGTTCATGACCGGCAGGCGAAGGTCCAGGAGGACCAGGTCGGGCATTTCTTTTTCTATTATTGTGAGCGCTGCCTGGCCGTCGATCGCGGTCAGGACATGATAGCCGTTTTTTTTCAACCTGAAAGTCGTTACATCCAGAAGGTCCGGCTCATCATCAACGATCAATATCTTTTTTGTCATATCGGCTTCTCCGTTCTTTTATCGGCAATACAAATTTAATTATCGCGCCTTTGCCAAGCTCTGACTCTGCCCAGACCTTTCCCCTGTGCTGCTCAATTATTCCCTTTGAAATAGCCAGCCCCAGGCCGGTTCCGCCCGTCTTTCTGTCAACGCCTTTTTCCAATTGCTCAAAGTGCTGGAACAGTTTTGGCATATCTTCTTTTCTGATGCCTGCGCCCGTGTCCTCTACAGATACCTCTATAACGTTGCTGAATATTTTTGTAGCAATGGTGATGCCGCCTTTTTCCGTAAATTTGATCGCGTTACTTATCAGATTGGTCAGGACCTGCATTATCCTGTCCCTGTCAAATCTTACATGAGGCATATTGTCGGCGAGGTCAATTACAAGGTCCAGGCCTTTTTCCTGTGCCAGGGGCGCCATCGTCCTCGCCGCTTCAGTAACGGCCTCATTAATGTCGTCTTCCCGCATATCAAATATTATCTTGCCGGCCTCCAGTTTCTGAAAGTCCAGAATGTCGTTGATCAGGCGGTTCAACCTGTCGACATTCCTCTTTGCCATATCCAAAAATTCTTTTTGTTCCGGACCGATGGGGCCTGTCGTCCCGTCAGAAACTATGGAGATGCTTTCCTTTATGGCTGCAAGAGGAGTCCTCAATTCATGAGAGACCGTTGACGTAAAGTCAGATTTTATCCTTAAGGCTTCTTCGAGCGCCGTGGCTTCTTTTTCGAGCTTTGCTTTTGCTTCTGTCAGATCTTCCAATATATTCAATGTCGCTTCTTGTGTCAGGCTCAGATCCCTTGTGCGCTCTTCAACTTTTTTTTCAAGGCTTTGAGATAGCCTTTCAAGTTCATTTTTGGCGCCCAGTAATTCTTCCTGTTTATTTTTTAAGTTCTGCAGCATCTCATTAAAAGTATCTGCGAATTCCTCTATTTCATCGCCGGTCTTGATGTTTAAAACATAATCCCACCCGCCGTTGATTATCTTTTCGGTAGCCAGGCGAAACTCGTTTATGGGCTTTGCGAAGATCTCTCCGAAAAAAGAGCCGATAGGAATGATCAGTATGAGCAGGATGATCGTGATCATTACAAGCTGGATGATAAAGACGTGCAGTGACTTAAACGTTTCGGAGGCATCCTGATTTATTAAGACCAGCCAGTCGGTGTCTGAGGGTAAGGCGTGTGAAGGTTTTATACTTGCAAACGAGACGAACATTTTTTTCGGATGAGATCCTGCATTATAGAAAATGTCGTAATGTTTTTTTCCCAATAGAAGTTTTTTTACATTGACGATCTCATAGTCCCTGACCTTCATCGGCTCTATACCGCTATGGAAAACTATAATGCCATTTTTATCAATTACTACAGCATGTCCTGTCTGGCCTATTTTAAAATCTCCAAGGCGGCCAAAAAGCCTGTCTGTCGAGATAGAATTTTTGCATATTCCGATGATGGAGTCATTTTTGTCTTTTATGGGGACGGCGATCGACACAACCCACTTTTTCGAGGATTCATCAAATTCCGCGTCGCTGATATAGACTTCGCCCTTTCCGTTATTATATGCTTTCTGCCACCAGTCTTCATCGGCCTGGTAAAAGTCGCTTGTTCTATCGGACGCCGCGACGAGCCCGCCGAATTTATCCGTTATGAATAATTCTGCAATATTGCCCCTGATCTTCAGTATGTCGCGTATCGAAAGAGCTATTCTATTATCGACGTATTCTTTTACAAACGCGCTCTCTTTATCCGACGCAGCCCATTTCTTATCCATATCATTGAAGTAAACCGCAAGGCTCTCTTTGTCCGTAAATTTATATCTGGAGTTTGTCTCCTCGACAGCATCGCGCCATAGGGGCCTGGATGCGTAAGTCTCTACGTCTTCTATTTCGCCGGCTAAGTCCGCGGCAATGGACACCGCAAGCCCGGATGCCATTTGCTCATACTGTTTTCCGATCGTGTTACGGAATAAGGCGACGCCGAGGAAGTATGTAAGGATTATTCCTGCTATCATCACGATAAGGATCGAGATGCTGATGATAAAGATGACCTTTTGTTTTATTCCGCTTTTTGTTTTTTGCATATTTTGCAGTTATGTTTTTATATTCAGTATAGTTTCAAGCTCAATTATTCGCGCCTTCAGCTCTTTCATCCTCAGTTCCCTACCTACGGTGATCTTCTGGAATCGCTCCAACTCGGATATCTTTTTCTTTAGATCTTCTTCGGTATTCTTTTCCGATGTTATATCGCGCGCGATCGTGGAAGCGCCGACGATCTTACCCGAAGAATCTTTTATGGGCGAGACAGTAAGAGAAACATTGATGCACGCTCCATCTTTCCGGATCCGAATAGTTTGAAAATGTTCGACACGCGCGCCATTTTTTATTCGTTCATAGATCTGCGGCAGCTCATTTGGACAGGCCTGGGGCACTAATATTGATACGGATCGGCCCACAATTTCGTTTGCAGTATAGCCATATATTTTTGCCGCGCCGTTATTCCAGCTGGTTATTATCCCGTCCAATGTTTTTCCGACGATCGCATCGTCTGACGATTCTACGATCGCGGCTAGACGGTTTGCTGTCTCATCAGCTGCCTTGTGCTCCGTAATGTCGATCGCTATGTGAATAGATCCGAGAATATCTTTATGCGTATCAAATATGGGTGTCGTGGTTACGCGCAGCCATTTTTTGATATTTGTATCGTAAAATTCTTCGGATTGAGGTTTTTTTGTTTCCAGTGTCCTCTTATTGGGACATTCGGCTATAGGCGTGTTCCTGGCATGCATGATCTCATAACACTTCCTGCCCACAATATCGTTTTTTCCTTTTTTTTGAAATTTGAGAAAACTCTCATTGGTCGCGACTATGTTAAACTCTTTATCGATGAGAAAGACAAAGTCGTCCATGGCATCAAAGGCCGGAGACCAGAATTTCGAGTAATCTGCTTCTCTATTCATATTTTTTCCTTAGTTCGCTCAGATATACCAGATGCTTCTTCTCTTCATCTATCAATTCCTGGACTTTTTCCTTATGATATTGGTTCATATATTTGAGGAGCTCACCGAAAAATAGTATCGCGTCTTTTTCAAAACCCATACCATACCGGATCGCCGTAAGAGGCTCCTTGACATTTTTAGCGAACCACACGGCCGTTACCTGTTTATAGAGCATGTCATCCACGGTCGCTTTTATGTACGCGGCAAATTCTCCCTGATAAGATTCGGACGCCTCGGATTCTTCCAGGCTGTTCCGGATCCCGGTAAATTTTTTTATGTGTGTCTCTTCCCAATCCCGCAGGCGCGAGAAGAGCTCTTTCATGTCTTTTTGCGTGAATTTTTCCGCTGCGAACCCGTAGAAGTCTCGCCTCTTCTTTTCTTTAGCTATCCCAAGGTCTATGACTTCAGCGGCATTAAATACGTTTGGCATGTCCTGTTCCTCCGATTAAACTTTTAACACTTATCACCGAAACATGTATCAAGATCTTTGGCGGCCCTTATCAGGGGGTGATCCAGCGGGACCTTTCTCGCGCCTTTTGCCACATCTTTGAGAGAGATCTCCACAAAGGAATTTTTTCTGACCCCGACCATGTAACCGAATTTTCGCGCATTTATCATGTCAACCGCTTTTGTTCCCAGCTGTGTCGCCAGGACGCGGTCGAACGGCGTCGGAGATCCGCCTCGCTGGAGATGCCCCATCACCACGGCCCGGGTCTCAATGCCTGATATCTTTTCGATCTGATCTCCTAAAACGAACGCTAGCCCTCCCAATCGTATAGGGTCTGAACTTTCTTTGACTATCCTTTGTATCACGACGTTGCCGCCCTTGGGCTTAGCCCCTTCGGCCACCACTACTATACTGAATTTCTTTCCTCTTCTATGGCGCTCTTTTACCTTTTCGATTATACTGTTGATATTATAAGGGATCTCCGGGATAAGGATTATATCGCCGCCGCCGGCGATCCCCGAATGGAGCGCAAGCCATCCCGCATTATGTCCCATGACCTCGACGAGCATTACCCGATGATGGGACTGCGCGGTCGTATGAAGCCTGTCGATCCCTTCCGTCGCGATCCAAACCGCTGAATCGAATCCGAAAGTGATATCAGTGCCCATAATGTCATTGTCGATAGTTTTCGGGACTCCGATAACCGGTATGCCGTCTTTGAATAGTTTATACGCTATGCCGAGCGTGCCGTCGCCGCCTATGCAAACAAGGCACGAGAGATCGAGGCCCCTTATATTTTTTAAAGCTGTCTTCGACATATCCTTGAAGGTCAGTTTACCGTCTTTTTTTATCGCGTATCTGTAAGGATTAGCCTTTTTCGATGTGCCGAGGATCGTCCCGCCCAGCGTTAATATGCCGGAGAGGTCTCTATTTTCTAATCTGTGATATTCATTGTTTATGAGGCCCTCGTAGCCATCCTCGATGCCTATTATTTCCACGCCGCCTTCCAAGATAGCCTTTCTTGCCACGGCGCGTATTACCGCATTGATGCCGGGGCAGTCCCCTCCTCCGCTGAGGATACCGATCCTGCGTTTATTCTTAATTATCGTCGCCATAGCATTCCATTCCTTCCATAGTTTACCCCATTATTGTAAAACTTCTGACGGGGTTACAAAGAGTGTATCACAAACTCAGTTAAAACTACAATATCTTCCGTGCAGAAGATGCTTTTGATCGAGCTATCAAAAAGTATATTGGCGCCGGGGCCAAATTCTTCGTCAGCAGCTTCCATCGTTACCAGGATATCGACGCCTTCAAGTGCTTGTATTATTACGCCTACATCGCCTCTATTGACCTGTTTTATCGGCAAACGGCCCGAGAGATCGAACAGCGCAGCAGGGTTGGTCCCGTACTTTTTAACAAGATGGCCGATGGTCCTTTTTTTGAACGCGGGATAATAAGCGTCGCCGCCTTCCAGCTGATTAAAATCTATCCATTCTCCGGATTTCTGCGGCAATGCACCGAGCGTTAATTTCTGCCTCAGGTAATGAAGCAGGATTATAGCGACATGGTCTTTGGCGGGGACATTGCAGGATACTGATAAAATGGTGCGACCGCTTAGGTCGATATCATAGGTATCGGAAAGCAAATGGATCGAGAAACGCGGCTTCTCGCTCAGACCGGCAAGTTCATTCCAGGCTTTTTCTAAAGTTTTGCCGTATGCCATCGAAATATTATTTTACACTTTTTATTGGATAAATCAATAGAATAGATTATAATGATCGATATGATTTATGACCGTTTTCAGAATGAAGCCATAGAATATATAAATCAGGGCCATTCTGTCATCGTCTCGGCTCCTACAGGAGCCGGCAAGACCGCCATTGCCGAACATGTGATCGAGACATGCCTGCAGACGGAAAGATGTGTCATCTACACAGCCCCGGTAAAAGCCCTCTCCAACCAGAAGTTCAGGGATTTCCAGCATCAGTATAAAGACGCCATAGGCATACTTACGGGGGATGTGTCGCTCAACCCGGAAGCGCCTGTATTGATAATGACGACCGAGATATTCCGCAATAAGATCCTGGACAACCCGGACAGCCTGAAAAAATACTCGTGGATCATCTTTGACGAAGTGCACTATATAGATAACGTCGAGCGAGGGACCGTATGGGAAGAGTCGCTAATCTTTTTGCCGGACCACATGAACATACTCTGTCTTTCCGCAACTATACCCAATATTGACGAGTTCGCGAAATGGATAGAGTCGATACACAAAAAGAAGGTACGGGTCGTTGTCGAGAAGGAAAGGCCCGTTCCGCTGCACTTCTTTTTTCAGTGCCAGAACCAGGTCGTAGACAATATCCACAAGCTGAACCGTTTTCGCGGCTACTATAAACCTAATAAAACCAACACTCTGATAAAATATGTCCGCGAAAAAGACGGGCTTCCCTGTATATACTTCGTATTCGGCAGAAAACGCGCGGAATACCTTGCGTCCGAACTCTATAACTACAATTTTTTAACCCCGTCCGAACAAGCCGAGATCCTGGAGCTGTACGATTCTCTTTGCGTGCGTTTCGACCTGAAGGGCGAGAAGCGCGCTGTCGAAATGATACCTCTCATCGAGCGCGGCATAGCGTTCCATCATGCCGGCATGCTTCCCACTCTGAAGGAAGTTATTGAAAGGCTTTTCACGTCCAGGCTTTTAAAGGTAATATTTACGACCGAGACATTCGCTTTGGGCATAAACATGCCGTCCAGGTCCGTTATTTTCGACGAATTGAGGAAATTCTACGGCACTTACGTCCAGACGCTTAAGACCAGGGACTTCTACCAGATGGCAGGCCGTGCGGGAAGGCGCGGGATCGATAATGAGGGATTTGTCTACAGCCGTATAAATCCGAACAGGATAAAGTTCGAAGAGGTCAGGCGCGTTATATATGGCGAGCCGGAGAATGTGAGAAGCCAGTTCAATGCGTCATATGCCACAATGCTTAACCTTTACGAGAAGTACGGCGAAGACCTTTTTAAGATATATCCGCTCTCATTCCATTATTTTCAGACGAAGAAACATCAGCAAAAGGCAGCGTTAAAAGCAATGGAGTCAAAGCTCAACTTGCTTAAAAATCTCGAACATATAAGAGACGGCCGCCTGACCCCCAAGGGCGAATTTGCCAAGGCAGTTTACGGCTATGAGTTGATCCTTGCCGAGCTTTATGCTGAGGGGGCTTTTGAGTGGCTTGATGAGGTCGGCCTTGCCATAATGGCTGTTGCCGCTGTGTTCGAGCCTAGAAAGAACCAGCAGGAGCCTCCCGGCTGTTCAAAGACCTGCCAGGAGATCAAGACGACGTGTGAAAAAGTTTACGAAAGGGTCTGGCATAAGGAATCCAAGGGCGGCGTCTACCCTTTCAGTAAACCACCGCATTTCAATCTGGCGAAAGCCATGGAGGCCTGGGTGCACGGGGTAAAATTCGATAAGATCATGCAGTATACGGATACTGACGAAGGCGAGATCATCCGTTATTTCAGGATGGCTATCCAGATATTGCGCGAGATAAATGACGCGCCCATCTCCCCCGTTTTAAGCGAAAGGCTCACCAAGGCTGTCCGTCTCATAAGGCGCGATGTGATCGATGCCGAAAAGCAGCTGCGTGAGGGTTAACCCCGCCCTTTTGATTAAAAACCGTTTTAGCAAAACTCTTACAACCAAGTGATTTATTAACTATAAGTTAGCAAGATTACCGATTAATTTATCAAAAGGGCGGGGTTAAAATATCCCATTCGAAGGCGCGGAAAATCTTTACGAAGTGACTTTATAATTTCTTTTATACCTGCGAGTTCTTCCTTGCCGGGCATTAACTTCAACTTTCTGAAATACAGCATAGGGTCGTAATTTAGATTACGCCACTGGACCATATCTATACAATAAAGGCGGATCAGTTTTTTGAATTCTAAAAATTCGTCTTTCGAATCTGTAAAGCCGGGCATGGTCAGATAATTCAACGAAACAAACCCGCCCTTTTCTTTCGATATCTTTATCGAGCGCAGGACGTCTTCAAAGCAGTAATTTTTCGGATTGTAATATCTGGTATAATATATCTTTCTGGCGCTATTTAGGCTTATCCGGATACTGTCCAGCCCCGCGTCGAATAATCTCGATACTGTCTCCGGCAGGCTGCCGTTAGTGTTTATATTGATCGTCCCCTTCGATGTCTTATCTCTTATGAGACGTATCGATCTTTCGATCACGTCTCCTGCAAGTAAAGGCTCGCCTTCACAACCCTGGCCAAAACTGACAATGGGATCTTTTACATTATCTATGTGGAACAAAGCGATATTGCTTATCTCTTCAGCAGTAGGGACGAACTTTATCCTTGGCTGTGTCGCGCATATGGTCTTTCCGGACTGATACGAGATACAGCCTGCGCAGGAAGCGTTGCATGCAGGCGATGTCGGGAGCGGCGCTTCATGGCGGTTCAGGAAAAAGTTCTGCGCATTTGGGCAGCCGTAAACAAGAGCGCATCTTTCCAGGTGCGGTATGAGCCTGTTACGGCCAAATATCTTTTTGAATCTTTTTACATTTTTTCTGACCGCGCTGATGTCAATAAGCATAGAATCATGACGGCGATCCGGATCTATCCTTATTGCTGCAGCGTGCGGAGAACCTTTATACGATACAACCGCGGCATATGAAAATAGCGGGAGAATTTTTGAAGAGGGGTCTTCTTTAAATGCGGCATTATAGGTAACGGTATATCCGGGCGGCAGGAACGCGGCGCAGGCATTATGGCCGTCTAACACTATCATGCTTTTAGTCAAAGGTTCGAATCCGACGGGGATCCTGTGAGGCAGCATAAATACCGAGCTTGCCGGGGGCAGCTTTATCAGGTCTGTTGGCTTTAGCCGGAAAAAATGGCCTGCTTTCATCCCCACCCCCTCAAGATGCGAATGCTTGTATATCCTGCCGGATTTATCGGATATCAGTAAGCGTATCATTTATGGTAAAAGAACCTATTTTTTAAATTGAGCTTATCCAAGTTTTTCAAAGCCTCAATGACATATTTTCTGTTGGCCGGATTTTTAAACTGAAGAAGGGCGCGCTGCAATTTTCGCTCCCTCTGGCCTTTCGATACGTAAATATTTTTATTTGTAAAGGGATCCTTCCCTGTGTAGTACATGCAGCCTGAAATGGTCATTGGCAGAGGAATGAAGTCCTGTATCTGTTCCGGATGTATACGCTTATCCGCGAGCGTTAACGATAAGTTAAGGGCTTCGTTCAATCCCGCGCCAGGATGGCCGCTTATAAAATAATTCACAAGATACTGTTTTTTCTTTAAATGATCGTTTATTTCCGAGAATCGCCGGATGAATTTTTCGTAAATATCAAACGAAGGTTTATTCATCAGGCCCAATACTGAGCGTTCACTGTGTTCGGGCGCGACCTTCAGCTGGCCGCTGACGTGATGCGCGCAGAGTTCTTTCAGATATTCGTCAGATCCTTTATCGACAAGAAGATCGTACCTTACCCCGCTTCCTATAAAGACGTGTTTTACTTTGGGGATACTCATTACCTCTTGCCATAATTTCAGCGTCTTGGCATATCCGAGCTCCAGGCTTTTACATTTTACCGGCGTCAGGCATAACTTATCCCTGCATACGCCCTCTTTTTCCCACTTTCGGCATACGGCTTCGTATAAATTTGCGGTCGGACCGCCAATATCGGTTATGGTCCCTTTAAAATCATCTCGCGCTGCCATTAGACGCGCCTCCCGGACTATCGATCCGGAGCTTCGGCTTTGGACGATGCGTCCTTGATGAAGATATAGAGAACAGAAGTTACATGCGCCGGGACAACCGCGGTGGGACGTGATCGAGAATCTTGTAGTCTCAAATCCCGGGACCCCGCCATCCTTATCATAAATAGGATGCCAGGCTTTAGCATAATTGAGATCATAGGCCTTATCCAATTCTTCGGCGGCCAAAGGCTCTGCGGGAGGATATTGAATTACAAATCTTTTATCATGCTGCTGCACAAGAGTTTTTCCGCGTAAAGGATCGAACTCGGAATATATTATTTTGAACGCTTCTGCGAATTTCTCTTTTGAAGAATTTGTTTCCTCAAACGACGGCAGATAAATAATATCTTTAAGCGAACCGATATCGTTCTTTGCGATAACCGTGCCTCTTATGTTATCAAGTTCGTGCCTGAGCGCGCCTTTTTGTAAGCGGCCGGCTATTTCGACTATCTGCCTTTCCCCCATTCCATATACCAATATGTCAGCTTTCGAATCCAGGAGGATCGATCTGCGCACCTGGTCCGACCAATAATCGTAATGAGCAAGCCTTCTCAGGCTCGCCTCGATCCCCCCTATGACAAGAGGGATATTCGGATAAGCCTGGCGTATCCTGTTCGCATAAACGATCGTTGTCCTGTCCGGTCGTAAGCCCGCCTTGCCGCCGGGCGCGTAATCGTCGGCTTTACGCAGTTTTTTGTTCGCGGTATAATTCGCGACCATGGAATCGAGATTACCTGCCGTTACTCCGAAAAAAAGCCTTGGCCTGCCCAATTTTTTAAAGTCATCCGGCTGCCTCCAGTCCGGTTGCGCTATTATACCGACCTTGAACCCGGCGTCTTCCAGGACGCGGCCGATCATACTTGCTCCATACGAAGGGTGGTCTACATAAGCATCACCGATGACGAGGATTATGTCGGGTTCCTGCCATCCGCGTTTTGACAAGTCACTTTTTGATATGGGAAGAAAGTCCGTCATCATAATATTTTCAGAAGGTTCAATCCTGTTTTCGGGTCTATGTCTTTTACGGCATTTATCCCTTTTAGTTCAAAGCAAACGGCTTCCAGCACCAGGAAGACCTTGGAATCTTTCCGGACGCATCCGGTTAACGTCTTATTCTTTTTACCCATAGCCGTATGTATATGTATCTGCGGACCGGTTTTATTGGCGAATATCGTTCCGATGCCCATAACCTCCCACACATCCTTGAACTTTACCCAATTGGGCTCGGGAGGTATTACGGGTTTTTTCGGGCCGGTCACAAGATCGCCTTTTTTAAGGGCGCCCAGGAAAACCATAACGCCGGCTTTTACCCGTTCTTTCTTCGCGAAATCGTTAACCGTTTTTATCACGATATCATCATCTTCGAATTTTAATAAAAATATCCTGCCGATACTTCCTTTTGCGTATCGCATACGCCTCCTTATTATTTTTTAAGATTTTAAATATTACGACGAATGGCTGGTCTCAACAGAATCGAGGAGTATGAGGACGTTATTCTTTACGACTTCCAGGAAGCCCTTTCCGGTATTTTTAAAAATAACGGTATTGGCTGGATCCTTTTTCAATATTATATTGCCTGGGACAAGGCTCGTTACAAGCGGGGCATGGTTTGCCAGTATTCCCAGATAGCCTACTTCGCCCGGAGCTACAAGCGAAGTTATATCGCCTTTATACACAGCGCCCTCTCTTGTCAATATGGTGGCGGTAAAGGATTTGTCCATAGCTAGCCATTCCGTTTCAGTTGTTCTGCTTTCTCCATAGCTTCTTCGATGGTCCCGACCATGTAAAATGCCTGCTCGGGAAGGTCGTCGAGTTTTCCGTCCAGGAGCATCTTGAAACCTTTGATCGTGTCCTCGAGCTTGACGTATTTACCTTTTATCCCTGTAAACGCCTCCGCTACGAATAACGGCTGCGAAAGGAATTTCTGTATCCTTCTTGCGCGCGCGACTATCAGTTTATCTTCTGCGGAGAGTTCGTCAATTCCCAATATGGCTATAATATCCCGCAGGTCTTTGTAACGCTGGAGGACTTTCTGTATGCCGACAGCGGTGTTGTAATGTTCCTCGCCAAGGATCCGGGCATCCATGATTCGCGAAGTTGAATCGAGCGGATCGACCGCCGGGTATATGCCAAGCTCCGATATCTGGCGCGACAGGACCATCTTGGCATCCAGGTGCGAAAAGGTCGTTGCCGGCGCCGGGTCTGTAAGGTCGTCTGCAGGCACATATATAGCCTGGACGGACGTGATAGAGCCGCGTTTGGTAGAGACTATTCTTTCCTGCAGCTGCGCCATTTCGGTTCCCAGACTGGGCTGGTAGCCGACAGCTGACGGCATCCTGCCAAGAAGGGTCGATACTTCTGCGCCTGCCTGCACAAAACGGTAAATGTTGTCGATAAAAAGTAGTACGTCCATGCCCTCTTCATCGCGGAAATATTCGGCCATGGTCAAGGCCGACAGCCCTACCCGGAATCTCGAACCCGGAGGCTCGCTCATTTCGCCGAAGACCAGGGCGGTTTTCTTTACGACTCCTGATTCGTTCAGCTCGATCCATAGTTCATTGCCTTCTCTTGTCCTCTCACCTACCCCCGCAAATATCGAAACGCCGCCGTGCTCGGCAGCAATGCTTCTAATCAGCTCCATTACTATAACGGTTTTGCCGACGCCTGCTCCGCCGAACAGTCCGATCTTCCCGCCTTTCGGATATGGAGCGAGAAGGTCTATGACCTTTAATCCTGTCTCGAGCATCTCTGAGACAGGGATCTGTTCTTCAAAGGACGGCGGGTCCCTGTGTATGGGAGAGCGCTTGTCCGGGTTCTGGACGGGCCCTTTTTGGTCAAGTGGTTCGCCCAGAAGATTAAAGATGCGGCCTAACGTCTGGTCTCCGACAGGGACCGTTATCGGGCGGTCAAGGTCCTTTGCCGTCATGCCTCGGACGAGCCCGTCGGTCGGTCCCAAAGCTATGCAGCGGGCTATGTTATTGCCCGTAAGCTGCTCGACCTCTAATGTCAGGTCGATCTTATTTTCCGGATACTCTATCTTTATCGCGTTAAGGATCTGGGGGACCTGTCCCTCCGGGAATACGATATCGACAGCCGGCCCTATAACCTGTAAAATTTTTCCTTCAGCCATTTATTGTCCTTTCAGGGCTTCGGCGGACATCACGACTTCAAGTATCTCTTTTGTGATCGATGCCTGCCGCGCTTTATTACGTAAAAGCGTAAGAGAATCTATCAGATCTCTCGCGTTATCGGTCGCCATCTTCATGGCGATCATGCGCGAGGCGTGCTCTGATGTGAATGTGTCAAGAAGGATGAGGCGTATCTTTTCTGCCAGATAGGCCGGCACGATCTGCGATATCAGGCTGTCCAGGTCCGGCTCGATTATATATTCCATCTTCTCGTTTTGAGGATATTCCATATTCAGGAATTTTATAACAGCCGGTTTTAGCCTAAGGGTCGAAGCAAAATGTGTATATGCGATGTATATCTCATCGGCCTGTTGGTTTAAAAATAATCCGGTAAGATCGGCGTAAAGCTCCTGCGCCGCCTTGTCGGAATAGCGGCCGTAAAGTTCCGCGTAAGTCTTTATTATTGGGAAATCGAGTTTTCTAAAATAATTAAAGCCTTCCCTGCCGACCGTTACCAGGGCCACTTTGCGGCCAGCCATAGAATTTATAAAATTTTCAGCCGCGCGTATCAGCGCGTAATTATAGACGCTGCATAAGCCGGCATCCGAAGTTATTACACACAATACTATCTTTCCTGAGGCAGTTCTTTTTTCCAAAAAAGGATGTTTTGCGGCTTCTGAGCCCGCTAACAATCGAAGGGTCATAGATTCGAGCTTCTCAAAATACGGCCGCTCCAGGAATAATGCGTTTCGCACACGGTTCAGTTTGGATGCTGAGACCATCTCCATTGCGCGCGTTATCTTCTTCGTGTTCTCCACGCTCTTGATGCGAAGCTTCAGATTCCTGAGAGAGTCGATCATATTTTGAATTTCATCCTGAATTCTTTTTTAAATTCGTCTATCACCCGGTCGAGCGCGGCCTTCAGGTCATTGGATAATTCCTTTTTTGTTTCTATCTGGAGCTCGATATCGGGGTGGAGCTTTTCCATATATTTATAAAATTCCATTTCGAAATTTTTTATGCAGCTTATCGGCAGGTCGTCAAGGAATCCATTGGTGCCCGCGTAAATTATCATCACCTGTTTGTTCGCGGGCAAAGGCTCATACTGATCCTGTTTCAGGATCTCGATCATCCGTTCCCCTCGCGTCAGCTGGGCCTGCGTTGTTCTGTCGAGCTCCGAGCCGAATTGGGTAAATGCCACAAGCTCCCTGTATTGCGCCAGGTCAAGCCTCAGGCGGCCGGCAACCTGCTTCATCGCCTTTATCTGCGCGTTACCGCCTACGCGTGAGACCGATAGCCCCACGTTTATCGCAGGCCTTACGCCCAGATAAAAAAGGTCGGTCTCAAGATATATCTGCCCGTCCGTGATGGAAATGACGTTGGTCGGTATGTAGCTTGTTATGTCCCCGGCCTGGGTCTCTATTATAGGTATCGCGGTCAATGATCCACCGCCCATGTCGTCAGATAGCTTGGCTGCGCGCTCCAGGAGCCTGGCGTGCAGATAGAATACGTCTCCCGGATAAGCCTCGCGGCCCGGAGGCCGTCTCAAAAGAAGCGAGAGCTGCCTGTAGGCCTGCGCGTGTTTCGACAGATCGTCGTAAATGACAAGGGCGTGCTTTCCCGAGTAAAGGAATTCTTCGCCTATGGCGCAGCCGGCATATGGGGCAAGGTATTGCAGCGATGCGGATGCCCTGGCAGACGCGCTCACGATCGTCGTGTAGTCCATGGCGCCGTGTTTTTTCAGCGTCTCCGCGACCGCGACGATGCTCGACATCTTCTGGCCTATCGCCACATAAATACAGTATACGCCTTTATTTTTCTGGTTTATTATCGTGTCGAGGACGATAGCGGTCTTCCCCGTCTGCCTGTCCGCTATTATCAATTCGCGCTGTCCGCGCCCGATCGGGATCATGGAATCGATAGCTTTTATTCCTGTCTGAAGCGGCTCTTTGACGGGCTGTCTTTGAATGACGTTCGGGGCATGAGCTTCCAGAGGCCTGGATTTATGCGTATTTATCGGCCCCTTTCCATCGATCGGTTTTCCAAGAGGATTTATAACGCGCCCCAGGAGCGCTTCGCCGACCGGTATCTGCGGTATCCGGGACGTCCTTTTTACAATATCGCCTTCCTTTATATTTTTTTCGTTACCAAAAATAACTATGCCTACGTTCTCTTCCTCCAGATTGAATACCATGCCGAGCGTGCCGCTGGGAAATTGAACGAGCTCGCCGGCCATTACGTCATCGAGGCCATACACGAGGGCTATGCCGTCGCCTACCTGGAGGACTGTTCCCGTCGACTCCATCCTCAGACGGGTTTTGTACTTTTCGAGCTCTTTCTTGATTATAGCCGTTACTTCTTCCGGTCTGATCGCCATTTAGCCTGCCTTTATTGTCAGTAGTTTATTCTTCATCTCCTCAAGCCGTTTTTTAACGGACCCGTCGATAACCATATTACCGACAGTTGCCCTGACGCCTCCCATGAGAGACGGGTCGAGGTCCATATATATATGCATCTTTTTTGAGAATTTTTTCTCAAGCGCGCCTTTGATCGATTCCAGCTCGTCGGTATCCAGCGGGTAACTTGCCACGACCAGCGCGTCAACTTCGTCGCCATGAGCGTATTTGAGCCTGGCATATTCCGCGATCTCGCTGACGGCGTCAAACCTGTTTTTCTTGATCAGCAGCTGCAGAAAAAATCGCGTCTCTTCGGAAAAATTTTCAGACAAAATGATATCGATCTCAGTGCATTTTTCAGCGAACGATATCTCGGGGCTTTCTAAAAAATTTTTAAAGTCGGCATTGTCGCGGAACAGGTCCTTCAATTTTTTCAGCTCTTCCAGGCCTTTCTCGAAGCCTATGGAACCTTTGGCAAATTCCAAGAAGCCTTCCGCGTATCTTTTTGCGACCGCAACGCTGCTGATCATGCCCTATCTATCCTTTTTATGAATTCTTCGACTATTCTTTTATCGGCTCCCTCAGTCAGCTTCTCCTCTATGACCTTCTCGGCTATGCCGATAGTAATATCTACTATGTCATCCTTCAGCTGGTCTTTTGCCTTCGATATTTCGCCTTCGATCGCAAGCTTAGCGCTGTCGATCATTTTTTGTCCATCGCGCTCGGCACCCTGCCGTAATTCTTCGGAGATGCGCCTGCCTTCGGCAATGGCCTCTTCCATCTTCTCCTTTGCCGCTTTTTCTATTCCGTCGAGTTTTACATTATAATCGGCCTTGATGCGCTCGACATCCGCTTTGGCATCCTCGATCTTCAGCAGTTCGGAGGCTACCCGGTCGCGCCTGTCATCGAGCACCTTCGTGAATTTATTCCACAGGAATTTGCGCAAGATGAACAAAAGCAGCAAAAAGCTTATGACCTGGGCAACGATCTCATTCGCGCTTAAGAGTTTAAGCAGTTCCATTTGATTTTATAATTTTCCCACGAGATTGAAAACGAAGACGAGCGCATAGATCGTCAACGCTTCGATAAAAGCGCAGCCTGTTGCCATATTTATCAATATCTTGGTTGCTGCTTCCGGCTGGCGGCCGGTAGCGTCCATTGCTGCGGCAACGGCCTTGCCCAATGCAATGGCCGAGCCGAATGCTGCTATACCCAATCCTATTGGAAGGGATAGCGCTAGTGCTGCTCTGTAATCCATTTTTACACCTCCGGTTTGTTGTTATGTTTCCTCGTGCGTCAGCACAAGCGTGAAATATATGGTTGTCAGAAGGCAGAAGACGACCGTCTGAACGATCGAAGCCAATATTACCAGAAAAGTATTGAACAATAATAAAGGTATTCCTTTTGCTCCAAAGCCGGACAGGACGGCCAGAAGCATATCATCGCCCCAGATATTTGAGCGTAAACGTAGCGACAGGCTCAATGGGCGCGCTATAAAGTCAGAGACGATATGCAGCACCAGCATCATCAGAGGTATGAATACGGAGAACGCGATTATGCCGCGCGGTTTCCCGAGAAGGTGGTCTATATAACCTATAACCCCCATCTCTTTTATTGATACATAGAATACATAGAGCATGACGCAGATCGTCAAAGCCATCGTTGTCGACCAGTTCGAGGTCGGCGATTTCATGAGAGGCACTATTCCCGACAGGTTCATGAAAAGGATGTATATGAACAATGTGCCGATAAACGGCGTATAGATCCTGGCCTTATCGCCGATTATCCCGCGCACGAAGTCGTCTACGCCACCCACGAATAATTCGCATGCTGCCTGTAGTCTACCCGGCACCTCTTTGATCTTCCTGGATGCTACGTAAGCGATAACCGATAATAACATTATAATGATCAACGAAAATATCAGGCTTTGCCAGGTGAGCAGGAAATCGGACAAAGGCGTTCCTTTTGCCTTTTCAGCCAAAATAGTTACGATATTGGGGAGCTCTAAAGCTTTTTCTCCCGCTGTCTCTGTCATCGATCTTTCCTATTCTTCGTCTGCACGCAGCGCAGCCTTAATGATACGAACGGTTTCCCTGACGCTGCCTGCAAATCCAAGTATTATAAATATAATAGAAATAATGTGCGGCAAGTTGAACTTTTTTTCAAGGTAGCTTCCGGCGAAATATCCGGCCAGCGGCCCCGCCGCCAGGACAAACGGTATAAAGGATAACATCCCGCCTATTTTTATCCATTTATATACGGCGCTTTTTCCGTTTTTGTCCACGAATGATAATTTATCATTTATACCGGGTTGCGTCAAGATTTATCCTACGTTAAACCCGCACAGGCAGTATGACAAACGGCACGTTTTGTCTGTATAATCGTTTTTGGAGGGTGAATACGGTGTAGTTGTGAAATACCCTTGATAAAAAAGAGTCTTTTTCAAAAATAAGCTGTCCGCCGAAGAATACGGAATTCGGAAAACGTTCCACGATCTGCGGCGCAATGGCAGTGACCGCATCAACGATACTAACGCCTATCGATGTTATCCCTTCGGCATAATAACCATGTTTGGTCATGAATGCCACATAGCGATCTACGTTTTTCGTTACTTCGGCATTGAGATTATCCATCTCCTCTTTTCCCTTAAAATTCCCGGCGTCTATTACCCCTACCTCTACAAAAACAAAATTTTTAAACGCTCCTCCAAACAGCCTGATGACATTGAATAATATATGCAGTCCCATACCGTTAAAACCGTTGACCAGGATCACTGCCGTCTTCGATTCCGGGTCGGGCGGTTTATTAGGATCGGCGCGTTGAGCCGCATCAGGCATAGGCAGAGAGTCGGAATATTCGGTCGCGGCCTTTACGAGCGGGTTCAGGCGGCGCAATAATTTCGCGATGCGCAAGTAGTGGCGTTTTATCGCGATGGCTATTCCCACCAGTATCGCCGTGATGATCAGCGTGATCCAGCCGCCTTCATGAAATTTCAGGATTATCATAGTGACGAGAATGAAAGCGCAAAGGACAAGGCCGACGCCGTTCACAAGAAGTTTTTTCAACCATCCTTTTACCGTCGATCGGACATTCCACCAATGCCGCACCATGCCAAGCTGAGAGAGAACGAACGTTATGAAGACGTTGATACTGTACAGGACGACGAGAAAGCGGACCGATCCGCGGGTAAGGACCATCATTACAAGCGCGATACCGCCGATGATCAATATCCCGTTCTGGATCACGAGCCTGTCGCTCAATGTCGAGAACCTTGTGGGGAACCATCTGTCGAGCGCCATATTGGCCAGAACTCTCGGGCCATCCAAAAATCCGGTCTGTGCTGCGACAAAAAGGAGCGCCGCCTCTGATATAAGGGCTACGATTATGAATGTATATGAAGGCCCAACTCCCCAAGAAGCAGTCGCTTGTTCAAAAAATATGCTATTCAGGGTTTTACCTGCAACGGGCGCTATGTTATAAAAGATGTAAGACAGCATCAGGCCCATTACTACGAAGGCCAGCGAAATTGCCATGTAACGCATCGTGTGCTTTGCAGTTTGCTCCTTTGGCTCGCGCAGGACGGGGATACCGTTCGATACTGCCTCTATTCCTGTGAATGTTCCTGCTCCCAAGCTGTAAGAGCGCAATACAAGGAACATCACCCCCAGCATACCGAACTGCGAAACCGACGCGCGTATATCTGCGGCAGTAGATGCGGCTACAGGCCCTACACTCGAGACGTGTGTGAAGATCGCATATAAAATAATGAATACGTGGGTGATCAAGAATACGAGGAATATAGGGGCCATAGTGAGAACGGATTCTTTTACTCCCCGCATATTCAAGAGGATCATGCCGAAAAGTACCAGGACCGCGAAGATGAGCCTGTATGAGTGCCATCCGAGCGGCAAAAGGCTGAATACTGCGTCGGCGCCGCTCGCTATCGAAACCGTAATAGTCAGAACGTAATCGATCATGAGCGCGCAGCCGGACACCATGCCGGTCGTGGGCGACAATAATTTACTGGCTACGACATAACCTCCTCCACCCGTTGGGAAGAGCTCAACTATCTGCGAATAGCTCGCGCTTATCACAAAGATCGTTATAATTGTACCTATGGCTACGAAGATGCTGAGGTAGGTGTGGCCGTTTAGCGCAAGATACGCTTCCTGGGGACCATAACATGATGAGGAGAGGCCGTCGGCTCCGAGGCCGATCCACGCGAAGAAAGCTATCAAAGAAAGTTTATGGAAAAGACCNNGCTTGAAGATGGAGGGTTTATTTTCCATATATTGCGTCGCGTATTGCGGAGGCTATCTCTTTTGCCGCGCTTTTTACATCCTTAGACGGCGCTTTGCCGAATTCTATGGATGACGGCTGTATGCCAATTATTATTATTTTGCACTTGAGCGAGTTCATGAAATATTGCGCGAGTATTTTAGCGGGCATTTTGTGCGTTGAGAATGAAACGTCCGCGCCCACCTCTCCGGGCTCAAGAACAAGGATGGTTCCGGGCTTTTCGCGCATCTCAACGGTATCTATTATTATAAGGTTGGTAGGAATGAACTTTTTTATTTCGCCTGTCAGGTTTTCTGGGGCAGTAGATCCGAAAAAAACTTTTATTTTAGAGCGCGGTTTTTTAATTGTATATTTGGCTACATCCTCGGCCGCAAGCATGCCGGCCACGTCATCGCCCCTTAAGTCAGAACCGATGCCAAGGACGGCTATGCGCCTGGCGCCCGCAAGTTTATTTTGCAGGACTTTCTTTATTGTCGGCATGATAGACCACCTTCAATTTTCCCCGCTCCAGGCTGGCCAGCTCGAACTCCTTGGTCATCTCCAGAGCTTTTTTAAGGCACGAATCGACACACTGACCGCAATATATGCATTTACCGAGATCTATCTGTGCTTCAAAATTCCTATCCCCTACTTTTACGATATTTATGGCGTTGGCCGGACAATCCCTCATGCAGAGCTTGCAGCCGATGCATTTTCCCGGATGGAATAACAACTTCCCCCTGAATTTATCCGGCATAGGTGATTTTTCCGCCGGATAATTCAAAGTATTCGGCTTCTTGAATAATGATTGCAGGACGGCTTTCAGCATTTTCCCCGGTCGGATCATTTTACGATAATTCCTTTCAGGACGAGATTGATCAAGAGCTGCAGGAACGCGAACGGCGAAACGTATTTCCAGCAAAAAGTCATCATCTGGTCTATTCGCAGACGGGCGAATACGGTGCGCAGGATCGAGAGCAGACAGATAATGAATAGCACCTTCAGGATGAACAGCGCAAAACCCACAACAGGAGGAAGTCCCAAGCCGAACGGCATAAAGACCGCCGCAAGAAGCGCGGACCCTACTATGGCCTCGATGTCGATCGATAACCTGAAAAGCCCCAGAAGCCTTCCGCTGTATTCCGTAAATGTGCCGGCGACTATTTCCGTTTCCGCCTCCGGTATGTCGAAAGGCACTTTTTCGAGCTTTCCCAACAGCGCTATTATCGATATGGCGAAACCCAACAGGTTAAACAGCCAATACCAATGGTGTGTGCCGTAAAAAGCGGCCATTTCGCTTAAGCTCCATGTATTGGCGAGAAGTGCGGGCGCCAGGATGCTTAAAAGAAGCGGCACTTCATACGCGAATAGCTGCGTAAGCGAACGGACTGCGCCGATCTTCGAGTAAAGAGACGTCGAATACCATCCGCCTAAAAAGTATGTCAGCGTCGGTATGGTCAACAGGTATAGAACAACGATGAGGTCGCCGTTAAACGCGAATAAAGCGCTCTTCCCCCATAGCGGGATGTAAAAAAATGCTGTAACGGTCGCGGTCAGGGCAAGCACCGGCATCAGTTTAAACATCGTCGGGTTCGCCTCTTCCGGTATTATTTCTTCTTTAGATACCAACTTTACGAAATCCGCGAACGGCTGGAACCATGGCGGCCCCATGCGGTTCTGCAGTCTCGCGCAAAGTTTACGGTCTATATATTCGGCGATCCAGCCGAATAACGTCAGGAAGATGAATCCCGGAAATATCAAAATATTGAATAAAGCTATTAACATAAATTTATTTCAGCATCCTTGTCAATTTTTTATTCAGGCCCGCGAAATCTATGCCGCGTTCACGGTACCAGCCTATACTGTAATCATGCAGGTCTTCCCAGCTCATGACCTTATTTTTTCTAACGCCCGCTTCCTTAATAACGGTAAGCCTGTCCGTGCATGAGAAACAAGGATCGATAGCAGCTATGACTATCGGCAGATCGGCCAGCTGGCGGTCCTCGAGCATCTTGGCGACAGTCTGGATGTTCGCCAAAGTCGGCGCCCTCACTTTTACTCTCTCGGGCTTTTCGCTGCCGTTCGATTTTACGTAATGAACGTCTTCGCCGCGGGGTGCTTCGTAGCGGCTGACCGCCTCTCCTGCCGGTATTTTGCGCGGCGCCTTAACTGCGATCGGGCCTTCCGGCATATTTTTCAAGAGCTGGCGTATCATACTGTATGACTCCATCAACTCTCCCATGCGGACCAGGGTCCTGCCGTAAACGTCGTTATGGTTATCGGTAATGACTTTAAATTTAAGTTCGCCATATGCGGCATAAGGATCGTCACGCCTGACGTCTCTGTCAACGCTCGATGCACGCGCCGTAGGGCCGACCGCCCCGAGCCTGATCGCATCATCATGCGAAAGAACGCCTACGCCTGATAATCGTTTAATGAGAGTAGTTTCTTTTGTAGCGATCTGGATGTAATATTTTGTCCGCTCTTCAAGGGTATTGGTAGCCTTTGCAACTTCTTTGGATTGTTCCGGGGTTATATCGCGACGCACTCCGCCTATCGTATTTATCCCATAATTTACGCGATTTCCCGTAAGCATGGCAAGTATATCCATTACGACTTCCCTGTCGCGCCATGTGTACATAAGGAGGGTGTCGAAGCCTACTTCGTGGCCTGCAACTCCAAGCCACAGAAGATGGCTGTGGACACGCTCAAGTTCAGCGACGAGCGTCCGTATGTAAAGGGCACGTTTTGGCACTTCAAGCGCGGCTATCTCCTCTACCGCTTGAACGAAACAAGTCGAATGCGAGTGCGAACAGATACCGCATATGCGTTCTGTCAGATAGACATCCTGAATATAAGTGCGCTCTTCGCAGGCCTTCTCTATGCCGCGATGGTTATAACCGAGCCTGGCACTGAATTTCAATATCTTCTCTCCACTTAAAGTGATCATAAAATTTTCAGGCTCTTTTAAAGCGGGATGTTGTGGTCCGACGGGAATGATTACTTTATGCATTTTTGGCCTCCTGCTCTTTCGTTTTGTTTTGTTTCCAATCTTTCCGCAGAGGATACGCGTCTTTCGGCCATTCATCCATCAGCGGATAGCGATTCCCGGGCGGCAAGCCTTCGACCTTTGCCCCGAGAAGATCCATAACTTCACGTTCATATATATCGGCTGCGGGAAAATAACCGATAATCGTCTTTATGGCCGGATTTTCTTTTGGGACCGAAATCTTTAAATTTAAAACTATCCCATCCTCGGTTGACAGGTGATATATGAAACTTAAATTCGACCCCTCGTCAAGACCGGTAATGGTACATAGTATAACAAATTTTAACTCCGTAATGGCATATTCAAAAACATCTTTGAATTTCAGCCGATCCACTTCGGCGGACATCCTCCTCTTCCGCTGGATCCGGACCTTGCCTTCGGGAAGGGAGAATTTTTTTATCAAAGCGTCTTTTATGTTCTCTTCGGTCACTTTGCACCTGCTTTTTGCTATTTTGTCTCAAGGCTCGACAATAATTTTACGACCCCGTCGATTATCGCTTTAGGACTTGCCGGGCATCCCGGTATGTATGCGGAGACCGGTATGGCTTGGTCTATACCCGACTCGACGTTATAGCATCCATCAAAAACCCCTCCCGAGCAGGAACATGTACCGACCGCAACTACGAATTTCGGCTCAGGCATCTGGTCGTAGATACGCTGCAGCCTGCATTTTATCTGCTTGGTAACGGGACCGGAGCATAAAAGGACATCGGCATGTCTCGGGGTTCCTTTTAAAACCACGCCGAAGCGTTCGAGGTCGTAACGCGGCGTAAGCGCGGCTATTATCTCGATGTCGCATGCATTGCACGCACCGGTATTGAAATGCAGGACCCACGGCGATTTAAGCCTGGCCCAGTTGACTGTCTTTTGTATCAAACCCATGATTATCTCCTGAATAAGATGAACATAGCGACCACAGCGCCCAGCAAGTATATGACCGCTATAGCAAACGACCCCAAAGTCTGCACCGGCACGGTCGCGAGTATCAGGGCGACAACGTGCAGTATCGTAAAGAAGAACGCGAACGGAAAAAATTGCGTATAATCAGGCTGCATGAGATTTGTATCCATCTCTTCACCGCAGGCGTATGCCTTGGCCGAGTCGTTTTCCCGGTGTTTCGGTTTAAGCGAAAGCGCGGACAAGGAAACAGCAAGGATGATCGCCGCCAGGAATATTATTACGAACGCTAACGGCGGAGAAAGCAGTATATTGTTCATGAAATTATCCTTTTAGATTCTGCAGGCGCCTTACATCCAGATCGTCATTGTGCCGAAAGACACTTAAAGCTATGCCGCCGGCTATTACGACTATGACAACCTCGATCACTATCACGGTAATGACCAGGCTTTGCGCAAGCGCAACGTTCCCTGTTATGTACCCCACCACTATGAGGAGCAGCGTTACCGCCTTTATCAGTATTTCAAGAGCTATTACAGCCCGCAGGATATTGCGCGTGACTACGAGGCAATAAGTCCCTACAATAAATAATAATATAATGAAGAACCCGAAGATCGAAAATGTTTGCATCAGATTAAGGCTCATCTTTTCTTTCCTTAAAGAGTATGGCTACGCCCAGCGCTCCCGCGATTATGATTATTACTTGCCCAAACATGTCAAGCTGCCTCAGGTTCCAAAGAACATTACGCACATCCATAGTTCCGGTAGATAATGCGGGTTTTATGTCGCCCGGAATCTTTAGGAAGCATAAACCGATGGCCGCCAGTATCATGATCACCGGCAGATACCAGAATCTCTTGAGCCTGTCTTTCGAGGCCTCGATTATCTCTTTGTGCGTCAGCGGCTTTGTCATGCTTATAGTGCTGACAAAAACTACCGTTATGAGGCCCGTGCACACAGACAGTTCAAAGACCGCGGCAAGCGGTGAAGCCATCCTGAATATCAGGATCGTTAGTATCGCGCTCGTTATGGCAAGGCCCATGGTGGCCTTTAAAAGGCTCCTGGCCATCACCGTCCATAAAGCGGCAAGTGTCATTATAACAAGAAGAAATATATTCAGGTTCATCATCAGTCCTTATTTTACCAGTATTTCTTTGATGGGCAATAAGAAATTATTGTAAATAACCGGGAAGAATATGCCCGCCCCTATCGTGATGAAGGCCAGCGCTATCGATACGAACATTATGCCGGCGCCTCTTTCTTTTACATTCTCCAGGCCCAGGGCCAGCTTACCGAAAAACACCTTTCGCTGCATCATCAGAAAATACGCCAAGGTAAGGACGCTGGCAAGTACCGCTATTGTCGCGTAGGCAAAATGCCCCGTCTGCCATAGTGCGATAAGTATCAGAAGCTTACTCCAGAACCCGGATAACGGAGGTATGCCGCAAGTAGAAAGAAAACCGACCATCGAAGTCGCGCTCGTTATCGGCATCCTGTAAGATAATCCTCCCATGCGGTTCATGTCGTTGGTCTTCAGTTCTTTTTCGACTGCGGAGGCATTGACGAACAAAAGAGATTTGAATACAGAGTGGTTGAATAGATGGAAAACGGCTCCTGCAATACCGAGGGCCGTGCCGGTCCCTGCCCCGAGCACAATATACCCTATCTGGCTTATGCTCGAATAAGCGAGCATCCTTTTAAAATCGTTCTGCCCCAGCGCCGCGAACGCTCCGAAGAGGATAGATACGGTGCCTGCGAGCATAAGTATCGCTTTTACAGGTTCGATAAAACCAAATACCGCGGAAGTAATACGTATCAGAGTGTATATCCCTGCAGCTTTAGTGATTATGCCGGCGAGTAATATCGAAACCGGCGCCGGCGCAGACATATACGCGTCCGGAAGCCACCCGTGGAATGGGACGACGCCGCCTTTTATGAAGAGGCCGCATATAAAAATGCCTATGGCGAGCATAACTATAACTCTATTCCCGGACTGTAAACTTGCGCCGATAGTCGAAAACGAAGTATCGCCTGAAACTAAAATAAACAAGGCTATCGATGTGAGCATCAAAATAGTGGCTACAGCCGAAAGGACAAGGTATTTAAATGCGCCCTCAAGGCCGTATACGTCTTTTCTGAACGCTATCAATATAAATGAGGCAATAGATGTGATCTCGAGGAATATATACAGGGAAAATATGTCTTTTACCATAACGATGCCGCTCATCCCTACAGATGCTATTATCAAAAGATTTATGAATTTAAACAACTCCCCTTCGTCGCCCATCGCGTGTCTTGCGACCAGGAGGCTTGAGAAGGATACAAGGCCTATGCAGATGAACATTATAAAAGTCAGGTGGTCTATGGTGAAGCCGACCTTGAATAATGCGTCTACGGGCGGGAGTTTCCCGGTCCATGCCAATGAATGATGAAAAACAGCGAGCAGGACTTGCGCGGAAAAAAGCGCTATTGCAAACCAGAATGCGCCGCGCCTCATGAAGTTGCCGATAGGCATATTCAATATTATAAGTCCTAAGAGTGGTACAAGAATTATCAGTGATGGCATATTAAGCACCTGCCTTTAACAAGAAGACTAAAATAGCGATTGCGGCCGCGATCGACCACAGAATGTATATTTTATAGCTGCCTGTATGTAGTTTTTTGAGAGTTATCGCAAGGCCGTTAGCTACGCCTGTTGCAAAGTCATTATATAGCCAGTCAATGGCTTTGTCGATCCATGACATGACCGCAGAAAATACGTTTATTATCCCCCACCATAAATTATAAGGATCAAGATAACCTTTTTCCGCCTTCTTGTATATCCAGGAAAGTCCTGGCGCATAATGTATGTGATCCACGGCGCCCAGGCCATTGCCGGTCTTTTTCACTCCGTAAAGATGGTTCAACAGGGCGCCTACGAGCACTACTACAGTAACAATGACAAGCGTCATATTTGTCGGAAACCCAGCAAAGCTTTCGCCGTGCAAACGCGTTTCGCTTATCGATGGCTGTATCAGGTGGTTCAGTGGGAATGCGTTAAATATGCCGAAGAGTATGCAGCCAAGCGCGATCACTATCATCGGAATAAGCATCGGCCATGCCACTTCTCTTACACCCCGGTTCCTCTCCTGTAATTTTCCCATAAACGCCGCGTGGCCCAGCTTTAGGAACGATGCTGCAGTAAAGAAAGAACCGACAACGGCAGCAAGATAAAAAATAAATCCACGCTCAAGCGCACCGTCGTATACGAGCTCTTTGGAGAAAAATCCATTAAAAGGAGGAACTCCGGATATCGCGAGCGCCGTGATGATAAAACACGCGAACGTGACAGGCATCCGCGTTCCTATGCCGCCAAGCTTTGCCAAATCGGTTGTGCCGGCTTCTTTCTCAACGGCACCGCCGGTCATAAATAAGCAGGATTTATACATAGCATTATTGACCATATGGAACAGTCCGCCGACGATCCCTGCCGGTACAAGCGTTCCGATACCTAGGATCATGTATCCGAGCTGGCTTATGGCGTGGTATGACAAAAGGCGTTTGAAATCTTTCTGTACAAGGGCCATCATGACGGCGAATACTATCGTGATCGCGCCTATGGTCATGAGCGTATAGCTCAGCCATGACTCAGGCGCCATCTTGAATATGTCCAGGGATATCCTTGCCAGGAAATATATGCTCAGAAGTTTTTCCAGGGCAGCCGGGAATATAGCCATGAAAGGAAGCGGCGCGTCTATCGCGGCATCGGGTATCCAGCTATGGAAGGGCATTGAACCGCCCTTGGCTATTGCGCCGATCATCATTAAGAGGAACGCGATGCCCCCCACCCCCATTATAGGAATGTTCATTTTAGACATCTCGAACGTGCCTGACATGTGCCCTGCTATTGCGATCCCGACCATCAGGCACACATCACACAAGCCTACTATGATGAATGCCTTAGTAGCCGTTTTAAAAGCTCCTTTATTTCCAAGCGCGATCATACCAAAGAGAGTTACGAGGAGTCCTTCCCAGAAGAATAATAATAGGATAAGGTTATCCGACAACGTCGCGCCGGTAATAAAGCTTAATGAAACTAAGAGATAAGCGTAAAAAAGCTTCGCATAATCTTTTTTGAATAAAAATGAGGATGAATAAAGGACGGTAAGAAATCCGAATATTGCCGTAGCGGCTATTATAAAAGCGCTAAAAGGATAAAGTCTTAGGCTGAAGGATATTCCGAAACCTGCCCATGGTATTGAATAAAACAACGATTTGCCGAATAACAAGAGCGTTATACCCAGGCTCGCGAGCGTGGCAAGAAGAGCGATCGCCTCTTTTACGCCGCGCCATTTCTTTGGCGTTGCTAAAATAGCCAACCCGGCCGCTAAAGGTATGAGTATAGGTAATATTAAAATGTTATCTGACATCTATAGGCCCATCATCTGTTTGACCGCCGACTGCACGAATTCGGACGGATATTTTATACAAATACCGCAAAGAAGCGATAGCCCTGCCAGGACCGCTACAGATACTACCATCGTCTGCGAGCCTTCTTTGACATTAGCCAAGTGAGATTCGCCCATGAATATCAGGTTAAAAATTCTCAACAGATACATTATCGTAAGTATCGCTCCCACGAGGAACGTGGCAGCGATAAACAGATGGCCGCTATTGGCCGTTCCCGAGAATACCAGGTATTTACTGAAAAAGCCTCCGAACGGCGGTATGCCCATTACCGAGAATGCGCATGCCAGAAAAGATATTGCCGTAACCGGCATTGTCCTGATAAGCCCGCCCATCCGCGTTATATCTTTGGTCTTCGTGTTCTGCTCCACTATGCCTGCGCAAAGAAAGAGCCCGCCTTTTGCGAGCCCGTGCATCAATATGTAGAGTAATGCGCCTGCTACTCCCACCTCTGTTCCGATGGCGAAACCGAGGAATATGAAACCTATCTGGCTGACCGTCGAATAAGCGATTATCCTTTTCATGTCGGTTTCTACCAGGGCGGCCCCCGCAGAGACGAGCGCGCTGACGGCTGCTATAACAGGTATTATGACGTTCCATTGCGGCGTAAGCGGGAGCGTGACGATAAACAATCTCGCGAAGACGTAGACGCCTATCTTGACGAGGACAGCGGCGTGAAGCAGTGCCGTTACAGGCGATGGAGCGACGCCGGCGTCCGGAAGCCACGTGTGGAACGGAAGTGTGGCGGATTTTGACAGGATGCCGAACAATATAAGTATCACCGCTATATTTGGGACAGGATTTGTCTTAAAATATACTTTGATTGCGGCCAGGTCGAACGAACCCGCGGTATTATATATAAAGATGAAGCCCAAAAGCATCATGAGAGCTCCAAATACAGTAACGAGGAAGGCTTTGTCGGCGCGCAGCACATGTATAGGCTCCCTGAAGAAACCGATCAGCCGCCAGCTGGCAATAGCGGTTATCTCCCAGAATAAATAGATGAAGATCAGGTTTGCGGAATACACGAGGCCCATCATCGAGCCCAGGAACAGGACCACCATCAGGTAATATTCATTCCTGTTGTCGTAATGGCTGATGTAATCGAATGAGTATAAAACGATTATTGAGCCTACTAGGGACGAAACGATCGCCATGAATACGGCGAGCATATCCGCGGTGAACGCGAAATTAAATCCGAGCGGCAAGGGTATTGCGATATTGATCACGCGCCCGGCCATGACTGCCGGCACAAGCGCAAGCGCCCCGAAAAGAGAGACGAGGACGAATAATAGAGCCGATAGGTTCCTTACCCTCTCGGAAAACTTTCCGACAGCGGGTAACAGAAACGACCCGATGACAGGCACAAATATGCTTACGAAAAGATAGTATTGTTCCATAAGTTTATTTTGAGACTATTTCACGAGCCGGCCGTTTGCTCTGCCAGATCGCCCATATTAATGAGGCGCAGAGTACCGATACCACAGCCCACCCTCCCATACCGAGTTTATTATATTGTACTACTATCGGCGCAATGATTACAGAAACAAGATTGACGACCTTTATCATCGGGTTCAGCGCGGGCCCTGCCGTATCTTTTAGCGGATCACCTACAGTATCACCGACAACTGCCGCCTTGTGCCTCTCAGATCCCTTGCCTGTATTGTTAGCAATGCTGCGAGGCTCGTCTTCTATTGTCTTCTTTGCATTATCCCACGCACCGCCCGCGTTCGACATAAATACAGCGAGCAGCTGGCCCGAGAGGATTATGCCCGCAAGAAAACCGCCAAGCGCCTCAACCTGCAGGACTAAACCTACTACTATTGGCGACACTATGCTTATTATAGCAAGACCAACCAGTTCTTTCTGGGCTGCTGCGGTAGATATAGCGACAGCCTGTTTATAATCCGGCTTTATCTTTCCGTCCAATACGCCTAAACGGAATTGACGTCTTACTTCCTCAACGATCAGGGATGCGGCCCTGCTTACTGCCTGAATGCTGAACGCGGAGAAAAGCCACGGTATAGCACCGCCTATCAGCATACCTACAAATACTTGCGGTACTGAAACGCGTATCCCTAACGAATTGAGCTGGTCTGCGGGCAATATGCCTAAAGCCGCCTGCACCTTGCTTACATCGACCATGTATGAGCCAAATAGCGCTACGGCCGCGATTACAGCTGAACCGATCGCGACTCCTTTGGTGATGGCCTTGGTTGTATTCCCTACTCCGTCCAGGTCAGCCATTATCTGGCGAGCTTCTTTTGTCTCTTTATCTTCCTTGCCGTGCCATGCCATCTCACCGATGCCGTTTGCGTTATCCGCAATCGGCCCGAATGAATCCATTGCGACGTTGTTGCCCGTAAGAGTTAACATACCTATGCCTGTCATCGCAACTCCATAAAGTATATAAGCTACTTTTACTGTGCCCGTAACGCCGGGGATGCTTCCGAATATCAGGATCGAAGAGAATATTGTTGCGGCTATAATAAGTAGAGACCAAACTGCGGATTCGTATCCAACCGCTATGCCGGACAATATAGTAGTAGCCGAGCCCGTAGAGGTAGCTTTTCTTATCTCTTTGACCGGCTTGCCTTCAGTTCCAGTAAAGTATTCCGTTAAGCGATCTATAGCTATTGCCAGGCCTACCCCTACTGCGGTGGCCGCAAAAGGCCTCCACCATCCTCCCGGCAGTTTGTTCATATAAACGTAGGCAAGGATGCCGAACATTACGACAGAGATAACAGCGGACGTCAGGAAGCCCTGGAATATCGCTTTCATGGCATTACCGCTCTTTGAAGGGCTGCCCCTGACCGCGTAAGTTCCTATTATAGAGCATAATACGCCTATACCGCGGACAAGGAGCGGATAGACTATCCATTCAAGCCTGTGTGTTATGTGGTATAGGGCAAGACCAAGGATAAGGCCTGCTACGATAGTAACTTCATACGATTCGAATATATCAGCGGCCATACCGGCGCAATCACCTACATTATCTCCGACAAGGTCAGCTATTACGGCTGGGTTGCGCGGGTCATCTTCCGGGATGCCGGCCTCGACTTTACCTACAAGGTCTGCGCCAACGTCTGCTGCTTTAGTAAAAATCCCGCCGCCCACCCTCATGAAGAGAGCAAGGAGCGTTCCTCCAAAGCCGAAGCCCAATAACGCGTCAGGAGCAGCCACTCCGAAAATAATGAATATTATCGTGCCCCCGAAAAGTCCGAGGCCGTCGGTCAGCATACCTGTAATTGTCCCTGTTCTGTAAGCTATCCTTAGGGCATCGCCGAATGACCTCTTTGATGCCTGAGCAACTCTTACGTTACCCTGCACCGCCATGCGCATGCCGAGTTGTCCGACGAGGAGCGAGAATAAAGCTCCCATAATGAATGCAAGTGCCCTGCCAATACCTATGATCAATCTAACCGTGGATTCCGGCTGTCCGGCAAACCGCTGCAGAGCCTCTTCGGAAGGGGGAACTATATAAACGGAAAAGAATAATGCGAACGTGAGAACGCCTATTAAAGGCAATATAGAGAAGAGCTGTTTATGGAGATAGGCGTTTGCGCCTTCACGGATGGAATTCCACACCTCTATCATCTTGGCGTCGCCCTTATCTTCCCTTAATATCTGCTTACGAAGAAATAGTGCGTAAAGCAATCCTAAAATCGATACTCCTAAAACGCTCCAAATCGCGATCTGTTCAAAAAACGTAAGGCCGTAAACCATGATCCCAGCTCCTTTGTTTATACAACACGCTATTAAAAAAAATGTCTTCTAGCTACTAGCTAGAAGACATGCTAGTCTTTCAATATGGGAATATTATAACATTTAACTCTTATTTGTCAATTATTTTTTGGTCTCTTTAGCGGCCGCCGTCTATATCTTGGGCAAATTTGTGCTTCCCATGAGGAATTTATCGATGTAATGCGCAGCGGTCCTGCCCTCTGAGATCGCCCAGACTATCAATGACTGTCCACGCCTCATATCGCCTGCGGAGAAGACTTTTTTTACAGAGGTCATATAGCTGGGATCTGTCCCGACATTACCCTTCTGGTCCAGGCTGACGCCCATATCCTTGATCAGGCCTTCATGTTTAGGATGTAAAAAGCCTATTGCCAGGATCACCAGATCTGCGTCTATGATAAATTCGCTACCCGGCACCTCTTTCATTACAGGGCATCCCAATGCATCCTTTTGAGAAAAATCGGCTTTAATGCAGTGTACTTTCCTAACTTGGCCTATTTGGCCGGAAAATTTCTTTGTCAAAACGGTCCAGTGGCGTTCTCCGCCTTCTTCGTGGCTTGTCGACGTTTTTAATAAAAGCGGGTACTTCGGCCATGGACATGTGGAGGAGCGCTCTTCGGGCGGCTTTGGCAGAACTTCGACCTGGACGACGCAGGAAGCTCCTTGTCTATGTGCTGTGCCGACACAATCCGATCCGGTATCGCCGCCGCCTATGACTAGAACGCGCTTTCCTTTNNCGCGTCGATAAGTTTCCCATCGGGAATTTTTCTGCCCGCTATCCTCTTGTTAGATTGAGTCAGGTAATCCATGGCGAAATATATCCCGTCGAGTTCCCTGCCTTCGATCTTCAGGTCGCGAGGAACGCGGCTGCCGCCCGTAAGGCATATGGCGTCGAACTCTTTCTTCAATTCCGAAGCCTTTATGTCTACCCCCGCATCCACTCCGGTAACGAATTTTATCCCTTCCTTTTTCAGTAAGTTAATGCGCCTGTCGAGTATCGATTTGGCAAGCTTGAAATCGGGTATGCCGT
>PLNN01000020.1 GCA_003142795.1 Candidatus Omnitrophota bacterium | reverse complement strand
CACGATATTGTAAACCCGCTTCGGCCGAAAAAGCGCCGAAAGGCGACCGAGGACAGGACCCATCCAATTGCGAAAGGGAGAGGCAGAAGCCGAAAAATTTATTAGAGTTGTTGCCGCTTGCTACATTGACTATTTATATGATATAATCACTACAATTATGACAAATAGATCAACCCTATCTATATTGATCGCCGTTATGCTTGCCATGACGTTTTCAGCCTGCGCAAAGAAATCATCTCCCGATGACAAGATCATCGCCACCGTAAGCAGCAAGGATATCACTGCCGGAGAGTTTAAATCCAAAATATCCCAGATGCCTGCATATTATCAAAAGGTCGTGGATAAGGACAGGAAGCGTTATCTGGACGAGATGATCCTTGAAATGCTGCTTTACGAGGAGGCTATACGCAAGGGTGTCGATAAAGATAAGGACGTCAAAGAAGTACTTATAGAGGCGAAGAAGAAGGTAGTGACGGCCAAATTCGTCAAGAATATGGTGGATGACAAGGTCCGGATCACGGAAGAAGAGATGAAGAATTTCTACGAATCCAACAAGAACGAATTCAGGACCCAGCCGATGTGGCGGGCATCCCACATACTGGTCGCCAACGAAAGAGAGGCGCGCGATATCCAGGCCGAACTGGCGAAAGGCGCCGATTTCGCGGAGCTTGCTAAGACGCATTCGATAGACGCAACGGCAAGCCGCGGCGGGGACGTCGGGTATTTCCGGTCGGGACAGCTTATCCCCGATTTCGAGAAAGAGTGCCTGAAATTGGAAGTGGGGCAGGTGAGCGACGTGGTGCACACTCAATTCGGTTATCATATAATCAAGATGACGGATAAAAAAGAAGCCGCTGTGAAGAGTTTCCAGGACGCCAGGCGCGACATCGAGTCGGAGCTGAAGCGCCGCAAAAGAAGCGAGCTATTCAACGAACTTGTATCGAATTTAAAGGGTAAATACAGCGTTAAAATAAAAGAGGATGTGTTCGAAGCCATGGACGCTGCAAAAGAAAAGGCGGCAAAATGATGAAGGTCAGGTTTTTACTGATCGCGGCATTGATTTTTATGATCGCGCAGGGCGCGGGCACGGCGCGTTGCGAAGTTATAGATAAGATAGCCATAGTGGTGAACGATGAAGTTATCACCGAAGGGGAAATAGACAGGCTCATGACCCCTGCCTACGAAAAGTTTCGCGGTATCTATAAAGGCAATGAGCTGATGAAAAAGTTGGGAGAAGCGCGCCAGAGAGTGATAGAGCAGCTTATAGAAGATAAGCTCATGCTGAGCGAAGCGAAGAAGATGAACATTACCGTGGACAATAAAGAAGTGGATCAAAAAATAGATGAGGCTACGAAGCACTTTGAGACAAAGAGAAATTTTGAGGAGGTGCTGGCCCAGCAGCATATTACCCTTAAAGATGTAAGGACCCGTTATTGGGAACAGTCCATGGTGAGAAAAGCCATTGAAAAAAAAGCCGGGTCCAGGATCATGATGTCGCCTATAGACGTGAACAATTATTACAACAGCCATCCTGCGGAGTTCGCGATACCGGCCGAAGTTAAATTATGGAACATCCTGATCAAGCTGGATCCCGTGAACCCGAAGAAAAGCTTCGAACTCGCTAAAGAAATAATACGGCGGCTTCGCGAGGGCGGCGATTTTGCGGGACTGGCGAAAGTGTATTCCGAAGGTCCGAACGCATCCGAGGGCGGACTGATGGGTTATGTAAAAAAGGGAGACCTGATGCCCGAGATAGAGAAGGTCGTATTCAGCCTGAAGGAGGGCGAGGTATCGGATATATTGCAGACGGGCCTCGGTTATCACATTTTTAAGGTCGAGGAAAAGAGAGAGGCCAGGACGCTCTCTTTTGCGGAAGCCCGCCGCCAGGCGGAAGAAGCCGTCTTTAGTGATAAGATGCAGGCCAAAGTCAAAGAGTGGGTAGATGGTCTGAAGAAGAATGCCTACATTGCGTTCAAATAAACCAAGAATAATCATAACTATGGGTGATCCCTCCGGCGTAGGACCGGAAGTTGCCCTGAAAGCGCTGGCAAGCCCGAAAGTAAAAGGGCTTGCCGATTTTTTGCTTATAGGGGATTTGTTCGTTATCGACAAGGCCAGGCGGGAAATGAGGCTCAGGCTGAATGCCCCTGTACTGGATGTAGCCAATGTGTCAGATCTCTTTTTCTCTTATGGGGATCCAACTCCTGCAAATGGCCGCGCGTCTATCGAATATCTGGATAAGGCGCTCGATATTTTAAAAATGGGGAAAGCGAACGGCCTCGTCACCGCACCTGTAAATAAATCGGCCGTCAAAGCCTCGGGACTTAAAGATTTTCAGGGCCATACGGAATACCTTGCCGTTCGGACCGGCGTTAAAGATTACGCGATGATGTTTGTGGGCCCGAAGTTGAAAGTGACGCTTGTCACCAGGCACGTGGCTTTAAAACGCGTCCCGGAAAGCATAACGGTCGACGCTGTTTATAAAGCCATTTTCCTTACGCACAAATACCTGAAAGAATTTTTCAAGGTGCGTCATCCTAGGATCGGGGTTGCCGGATTGAATCCGCATGCCGGAGAGCTCGGCGCTTTCGGGGATGAAGAGATCAAGGTCATTGCGCCTGCCATAAAAAAGGCTCTGCGCAATTTTAAAAATATCACAGGCCCATTGCCGGCCGACGTCCTGTTCTACGACGCCTTGAATGGAAAATTCGACGCAGCTGTGGCCATGTACCATGACCAGGCCCTGCCTGCCTTCAAGATGCTATATTTTAAGGACGGCGTCAATCTAACACTTGGCCTGCCGTTCATAAGGACCTCGCCCGATCACGGGACCGCCTTCAACATAGCGGGGAAAGGCATTGCTGATCCGGGTTCCATGATCGAGGCTATCAGGCTCGCGTGCCGCCTCTCAAAATGCTGACCAAGAGCGAACTCCTAAAAATATTTAAGGAATATGGTTTCAGGCCGCTAAAACGGTTCGGTGAGAATTATCTTATAGATGGCAATATCAAAGACAAGATAATTCGCGAAGCCTGTATCGAAAAAAGCGACGTAGTGCTGGAGATAGGGCCCGGCCTCGGCGCGCTTACGATAGACCTTGCGAAGTCGGGCGCGCGCGTCTTTGCCGTAGAAAAAGATAAAAAGGCGTTCGAAATATTGAACGACCTGGCCGGCGGAGAGTTTTCCAACCTGGAACTGATAAATAAGGATATCCTGAGATCCGGTCTCAGCGATCTGGCGCCTGGGGAAAAGATCAAGGTCATCGGGAACCTGCCATATTATATTACGACGCCGATAATAGAATATCTTATCGAGAATAGGACGGTTATAAGATCTGTTCTCGTTGTGGTGCAGAAAGAAGTGGCCAGGCGCCTCCTGGCAGGGCCGGGCGATGACGACTATAGTTCTCTGAGCTGTTTTGTCCAATATTATACCAAGCCCACCTATATCTATACCGTAAAGCGGACCTCTTTCTATCCGACGCCGGATGTTGATTCGAGTCTAATAAGACTTGATATCCTTGCGAAACCTTCGGTTATAGTTAAAGATGAGCAAGTATTATTCAAAATAGTGAGGGGAGCATTCAACCAGAAACGAAAGACTTTAATAAATTCATTATCCCGGGAAGAAGTCCTGGACATCCAGAAGGAAGAGCTGACTAATATCCTGAAACGTGCCGGCATCAATCCTGCCAGCCGGCCGGAATCTTTAAGCCTGTCAGAATTCGCCGCAATAGCAAATCGACTCTAGATATTCTTCGAGCGAGGAGGCGCTTTTATCTTCTCGACAAGCTCGAAGAATAAAAGCGCCGACGAGTCGAGAAGTTCTATTAATCGTCTTGTCTATTTATATAGTTATGATATAATATATCAAAATGTGGGATTTTTTATGTCAAAAACTATAGATAAAACCACCGTAAAACACGTCGCGCATCTCTCGAGGCTCGAGTTGAATGACAAAGAGCTCGAGACCTATTCCGGCCAATTAGCTGCTATATTATCATATATAGACAAATTAAATGAAATAGATACTAAAGACGTTGCGCCTACCAGCCATGCCATAGCAAGCCTCAAGAACGTATTCAGGAAAGACGTCCTCAAGCCATCCATAGGCGCAAAAGAGTCTCTAAAGAACGCGCCCGCAACGGAAGGCGATTTCTTTAAAGTTCCCCAGATCATTGAAGGTAAATAGATGGAAAAACTGCAATCACTGACAGCGCATAGGCTCAAAGAGTTAATAGAGAAGGGCGATGTCAGGCCTTCGAATATATTGAGCGATCTTTTCGACAGGATCAAGGCCCTGGACGGCAAAGTGAAGGCTTTTGTCCGTGTAAACAAACCTGATGCGGCTGAAGCCGACAGGGTCAATAAAGCCGGTAAGCTGGCCGGCATCCCGATAACAATAAAAGATAATATCTGCGTCAAGGACGAAGAGACGACCTGCGCGTCGAAGATATTGGCGGACTTTAAACCGCCTTACGACGCCACCGTCATAAAAAAATTGAGGGCGGAGGGCGCGATACTGATGGGGAAGTCGAACATGGATGAATTCGCGTTCGGCTCTTCCTGCGAGACTTCATGCTACGGCCCTACGAAAAACCCGTGGGATCTTGAACGGATCCCCGGAGGCTCGAGCGGCGGCTCTGCCGCGGCAGTAGCCGCAGACGAAACGATCTTAGCGCTCGGCTCTGATACCGGCGGATCAATAAGGCAGCCGGCATCTCTCTGCGGCGTCGTAGGACTGAAGCCCACTTATGGCAGAGTTTCGCGATACGGCCTGATAGCGTTCGCCTCCTCGCTCGACCAGATAGGCCCGATCACGAAAGACGTCGAGGATGCCGCGCTTCTTTTGGGTGTCATTGCGGGCCACGATGAAATGGATTCGACCTCAGTCGACGTTCCGGTACCGGATTATAAAAGATCATTGGTAAAAGATGTAAGGGGATTAAGGATAGGCGTCCCGAAAGAATATTTCATAAAAGGCCTGGATAAAGAGGTCGAGGATAGTGTCAGGGGCGCCATCAATGTTTTAAAAGATCTGGGTGCGAAGATCGTTGATATCTCTCTTCCGCATACCGAATACGCCGTCAGCACATATTACATAATCGCGCCGGCTGAGGCGAGCTCGAATCTCGCAAGATTCGACGGCGTCCAGTACGGCCACAGGGCAAAAACTTCCAAAGACATGATCGACATGTATATCAAGACGCGCTCGGAAGGTTTTGGCAACGAGGCAAAGAGAAGGATCCTTTTGGGAACATATTGTTTGTCGTCCGGATATTATGACGCCTATTATTTAAAAGCCCAAAAGGTGCGGACCAGGATAAGGGAAGACTTCGATAAAGCGTTTGGCGCGTGCGATCTTGTGGTTACGCCGACATCACCGACTGCCGCATTCAAGATCGGCGAAAAGATGGACGATCCTTTGAGCATGTACCTTTCGGACATATATACAATACCTGCGAATCTTGCGGGACTGCCCGCGATGTCTATCCCCTGCGGATTTTCAAAAAATTCTCTTCCGATCGGGATGCAGATACTGGCGAAACCTTTTGATGAAGAGACGATATTCAGGGCCGCTTATACATTCGAACAGAATACGGAATTCCATAAACAAAAACCGAAATTATGAACTACGAGACGGTCATAGGCCTGGAAGTGCATCTGCAGCTTTCGACGAATACGAAGGCGTTCTGCGGCTGCTCCACTAAATTCGGGCAGCCCCCTAACAGCCAGACCTGCCCGGTATGCCTCGGATTCCCGGGAAGCCTTCCGGTCCTGAATGAGGAAGCGTTCAATTACGCGATCAAGGTGGCCCTTGCCCTGAATTGCAAGATCCAGGACCTGATAAAATTCGACAGGAAGAATTATTACTATCCGGACCTTCCTAAAAATTTCCAGATATCCCAATACGACATGCCTCTTTCATACGATGGCTTTGTGGACATATCTTCAGGCGCTAAGCGCAAAAGGATCAGGATAAAACGCGTCCATCTCGAAGAGGACGCCGGCAAGCTCATGCATCCAGCCGGAGAAAATTATAGCCTCGTCGATTATAACAGAGGGGGCATGCCGTTACTCGAGATAGTGACAGAGCCGGACTTAAGCTCGCCCGAAGAGGCGTACGATTACCTGACGAAGCTGAAATCGATCCTGGGGTATCTAAAAGTTTCGGACTGCGATATGGAAAAAGGTTCGCTCAGGTGCGACGCCAACATATCCGTCAGGCCCCGCGGCGAAACAAAGCTCGGCACAAAGGTCGAGTTAAAGAATATGAATTCGTTCAAGGGCGTGAAGCTTGGCCTGGAGTACGAATCCAAAAGACAGGTTGCGGCTATCGGGGACAATGAAAAGCTCGTCCAGGAGACACGGCTCTGGGACGTCGAGAAGAACATTACCGTTTCCATGCGCTCAAAAGAAGAAGCCCAGGACTATAGATATTTCCCCGAACCGGACCTTGTTCCGTTTGTGGTTGACAAAATAACAATAGAGAAAGTGCGAAAAGACCTGCCGGAGCTTCCAGAGGCAAAAACGGACCGTTTCGTCAAAGAATTCGGCCTTTCGGAATACGATGCCAATGTTTTGACCAGCGATGTTGACTTTGCCGGATATTTCGAAACGTGCGCGCGTTCGTATAAGAACGCGAAGACGATCGCAAACTGGCTAATGGGCGACATAATGGCTCAGATGAATACGCGCAACGCCGGCATAAAAGAGCTGGGCCTGACCGCAGACGGCCTTGTGGCCTTGCTGAAGATGATCGATAGCCAGGCGATAAGCGGCAAGATGGCAAAAGAGGTCCTCTTGGAAGCGATCGAAACTAAAAAGGACCCCGCTATTGTGGTAAAAGAAAAAGGCCTGTCGCAGATCAGCGACAGCTCTAAGATCGAAGAAGTGGTTAGCGTCGTCATCTCCCGCGAGGCCAAGACGGTCGCGGATTATAAGAACGGCAAGAAGGCAGCCATTACATTTTTGATCGGGCAGATAATGAAAGAGACCAGGGGTAAGGCAAACCCGGGCCTTGTTAACGAGATATTGAAAAAGAAACTGGGAGAATGATGTGAACCCCGCCCTTCCTAAAGAATGGCGGGAGATGAGGAGGAAGAGCGGGGTGAAGAAAATCAGGATCGTAATTTTACTGGCAGTGCTTGTCTTTGCGGCTTCCATTGCGATCGGCGGTTACGACAAAGAAAATAAATCCAAGGCCAAGGCTAAGGAAGATATGTATGGCCAGGTCGAACTGTTCGCGGATGCCATAAGCATATTACGTAACGATTACGTGGATGAGGTCGACTCAAAGAAACTGATCTACGGGGCGATGAAGGGCATGCTGTCGTCCCTGGACGATTACAGCCAGTTCATGGATCCGGATGAGTTCAATGAGATGAAGGTCGAGACAAAGGGCGAATTCGGAGGCATAGGAGTGGAGGTCGGTTTAAGGGATGCCATACTCACTATCATCACGCCTATGGTCGATTCGCCGGCAGAAATGGCCGGAGTCAAGGCAGGCGACAAGATTGTCCGGATCGACGGTAAAACGACAAAGAGCATGACGTTGGACCAGGCCGTGAAGAAGATGCGCGGTAAACCGGGCACCGATATCACCCTGACTATATGGAGAGAGAAGGACGATAAAATATCGGAGATAAAGATAAAACGCGCCATTATAAAGATGCAGAGCATAAAAAAGGCGAAGCTGATAGACGGCAAGATCGGCTATATAAAACTTGTGGAATTCCAGGAGAATACGGCGCGCGACCTGGAAGAGGCGCTGAAAAAACTGGAATCTCAAGGGATGGATTCCCTCGTGCTGGATCTGCGTAATAATCCCGGCGGCCTTCTTGATGGCGCAGTCGATGTATGCGAAAAGTTTTTGCCGAAAGATAAATTAATAGTTTCGATAAAGAGTAGGTCCGTCGCCCAGAATATGGAGTTTAGATCGAAGGGCAAGAACACGCATCCGGACTATCCGCTTCTCGTCATGGTAAATGAAGGATCGGCGAGCGCTTCCGAAATAGTCGCCGGCGCGGTGCAGGATAATAAGCGCGGCATTGTGCTCGGGACGAAATCTTTCGGGAAAGCGTCGGTGCAGACGGTGATACCTATGAAAGACGGCACTGCCCTCAGATTTACAACTGCATATTATTATACGCCGAGTGGTAAATTGATCAAAGGAGAAGGCATTGTTCCGGACGTGATAGTCGAACGGCAGGAATACAAAGAGAAGGATAAGGACGTAACGCCCGAAAATGTATTTGAAAAGCTGGACGCAGATGTGAAGACAGCTAAAAAAGAAGCTTTACCGGCGGATGAACTGAAGAAGGATAACCAGCTTCAGGAGGCCGTTAATCTGATAAAGGCGATAAGGGTCTATAGAACGGCAAAAATATGAATCCCATTAAACAAAAAAATGTTTTGATAGCTGCAGTTATAATGTTTTTGGTAGTAATGGGGATTTTTTATTGGCGCAGCGCCCACAGGGCTGCACCGAAATACCGGATCGCAAAAAAACATGTCGTCCCACAGCCCGCAAAGGCAAAAGAGCCGGCACCGGCCTTATTGCCAGTTGTGCAAAAGAAATTTGCAAGCCCGAAGATCGTGATAGTGCTTGATGATTTCGGTTACAATAAAAATAACATCGATAATTTGTTCAGTATTCATGAGCCTGTAACGCTTTCCATCCTGCCAGATCTTAAATATTCCGGCCAGATCGCGGCCTTGGCCGCTTCTCATGGCTATGAAACGATACTTCATATGCCTATGGAGCCGCACAGGAATGACGTCCAGGAAGAGGTCGATACCATACGGGGCGGCATGACAGACCGGGAAGTTATCGAGAGGCTTGATAAGGGCATAAAGAACATCCCGGGCCTGCGCGGCATGTCAAATCACATGGGATCCAAGGCAACGGAAGATAAAGCCCTGATGACCGTCGTGCTTACACATCTGAAATCCGAAAAGCTATACTTTTTTGACAGCCTTACTTCTCAAAGATCCGTCTGCCGCGAAGTCTCATCCATAGTCGGCATACCCTACGCCAGAAGAGACGTGTTCCTGGATAACAGCGAAGACATCGCTTCGATCGAAAAGCAGATAATGCTTCTGCGCAGGCTTGCGTTCAGGAAGGGCAGGGCCATAGCTGTCGGCCATGATAAAAAAAATACTATAATCGCCCTGGCTAAAATGATGCCGGAGATGGCTCGGGAAGGCGTAAAATTCGTTTCGCTTTCCGAACTTGAGAAATAATATATGCGAACCCTCGGGATAGAGACATCTTGCGATGAGACGAGTGTCGCGGTCATAGATAAGGGAAGGGTTCTTTCGAATGTAGTGTCGTCGAGCGTTGAGCTGCACAAACGTTACGGCGGCGTTGTGCCGGAGATAGCCTCGCGATATCATGTCGAATATATTCTCGAAGTTCTCGAAGAGGCGCTTGAAGAGTCGGGTAAGGGGCTTGAAAGTATAGATCTTGTTGCCGTCACTAACGGGCCGGGGCTTGTGGGCGCGCTTTTGATTGGCCTGTCGCTGGCAAAGTCGATAAGCTACAGCATGGGGACGCCGATCATAGGGGTCAATCACATACTGGCGCATCTTTACAGCTCATTCTTAAGCCGGGATAAGCCGCGCTTTCCCTTTATAGGCCTTGTGGTATCGGGTGGGCATACGAGCTTGTTTCGCTGCGATGATTTTGATAAACAGAAATTCCTGGGCCAAACCCAGGATGATGCTGTCGGTGAAGCGTACGACAAGGTCGCGAAGATACTCGGCCTTGGTTATCCGGGCGGCCCGGAGATAGAGAAGTGCGCGAGGCGGTCAAAAGGCAAAAACACTATATCTTTTCCCAGGAGTTACATGGGGAAAGATTCGTTAGATTTTAGTTTCAGTGGGATTAAAACTGCGGTATTATATTACGTAAGGGGCAAGGGGCCAGGGGCAAGGGGCCAGGAATTGAATAGAGGATCGGTGGCGGATATTTGCTACGCGTTTCAGGAGGCGGTGCTGGATGTGGTGGCCGATAAGGCGTGCCTTGCCGCGCAAAAGAGCAACCTGAAGACGATAGTTGTAGGCGGAGGCGTTACGGCAAACTCAAGATTAAGGGAAAAATTATCGGAGCGCGCCGCGTTTTTCGGCATAAAAGTATATTTCCCGGAATTCGAATATTCTCTCGATAACGCAGCCATGATAGGATTGCTCGGCGAGAAGCTTTATAAAAAAGGGCACAGGTCGGACTTATATTTAACGGTAGAACCGAATTTGTCGGTAAAGTAAAACTGGAGGTTTCATGTTAAATGAATGGGCCATTACATTCCGCCTGATATTGGCAGCGTGCTTAAGCGGGATGATCGGTTTTGAGCGCGAATTCCACGGCAGGGCCGCGGGATTCAGGACTCACATACTTTTGTGCATCGGCTCAACGCTCGTCATGCTCACATCGATGCACATGTTCGACCTCTATTACGGCAAGATGACGGTTGATCCGTCGAGAATAGCTGCCGGTGTCATTACAGGCATAGGCTTTCTCGGGGCGGGCACGATAATGCACGCGAAGTCCTCGGTGCGGGGCCTGACAACGGCTGCCAGTCTCTGGGTAGTGGCGGGCATAGGGCTTGCTGTCGGCTGCGGGCTGTATTACGGCGCGATATTGACGACGTTCTTAACGATCATAACTCTTATGATATTTTCGCGTCTCGAACACGCTATGATAAGAAAAGACTGGTATAGGACGGTGATAATTGAGACGAAAGACGGCATAGACCAGATGAAGAGCATAAGAGAAGTATTAGGGGAGTACAGGACCGACATTACCGATTTTGAAGTGGAGCGATCAAGCGACGGGGCCAGCATGGTCCTGAAACTGGGAGTGAAATTATACGAAACGAAAAGCGCCGGCCAGATAGTCGAGCAACTCAGCCGTCTGGGCGGCATCAAGAATGTGAAGTGGGAGACCGAATAGGTCAAGGAGGCGGCGAATGCTGGGGAAAAAAGATAAGAAACATGAAGATGTGAAAGTGTTGGACGTTGACGCGGCTATGCAGGGATCCCTCGTATTCAAAGATCCCGTGAATTTAAGGATAAACGGCCGTTTCGAAGGCACGCTCAATACCAAAGGCAACCTTATGATCGGCGAACACGCGATAGTTAACGCCGATATCATCGGTGACTCGATCGTCATTGCCGGAAAGGTGAACGGCAACGTGCATGCTATTAAAGATATCAAACTGATATCGCCTGCCTGCGTTGTCGGCGATGTGAGGACGCCGCTATTGAGCGTCGCGGAAGGCGCCGTGCTCGAGGGGACTTGCCACATGCTCGCGAAGTCGAAAGACGAAGCCGCATCCAGATACAATATGATGTCGACAGAAGAGCTCGCTAAATACCTGGAAGTGGATATGGGTATGATCAATGAATGGGTCAACGCGGGAAAGCTTCCTGCGATGAAAGAAGGCGACGCGTGGAAGTTCGATCGCGCGCGGGTAGATGAATGGGTCGCTTCAGGAAAGATAAAATAGGGGCATAAATATGCCGGAAAAACTCATAACGATAAAAGAGGTGGCGGAGTACCTGAAGGTGTCGGAAGAGGAAGTCAAGAGACTGGTCGATATCGGCGAGATACCGGCATATAAGATAGGCGACACCTTCCTGAGATTCCGGAAAGACCAGATCGACGCCATAAGAAGCGAAATATCCGAGTTGGAATCCCATGAGCCCGAGCGCGCGAAACCCGTCCTCGACACGAAGGGTCGTCCCACGCATACCTACACCGAACTTGAGCACGAAATAAAAAAGAGGGAACCGGTCGTGCGTCAGTTCGACTATACGGCCGGCGAGAAGATCAGGGATTTCTTTTATTTTAACGACTTCTACATCATCTGTTTTGTTGTGATAGCTGGCCTGATGTATCTGATCTTCAGGGTATAAAGAAAAAAATGGCTGAAAGATTAAAAAAGGTATTAATGGATTTCAGGGCGGGACGCGTTTCTATGGACAGGGCGTTCCACCTTCTAAAAGACCTGCCGTACAAGGATCTGGGTTTTGCCAAAGTCGATAATCACAGGAGCCTGAGGAGAGGATTCCCGGAGGTCATCTTCGGCGAAGGGAAGACCCCGGAACAGATACTGAAAATAGCCAAAAGAATAATCGATCACGACGGTTTGTTATTGATAACGCGCACCGATGAAAAGATATTCAGAAAACTAAAAAAAATATATCCGGAAATAAAATTCGAGAAGCATTCCGGGATAATAAGTTACCGTAAGGATGCCCCGGCCCGGAAAAAAGGCCTGGTCCTGGTCATAACGGCCGGCACAGCGGATATGCCTGTTGCCGAAGAGGCAAAGGCGACGCTTGAGCTTATGGGCAACAGGACTGAGATGCTGTATGACGTAGGCGTGGCAGGCCTTCACAGGGTCCTGGATAAAAAAGCGTTGCTCGAAAAAGCCGCGGTCATTATAGTGATAGCGGGGATGGAGGGAGCCCTGGCGAGCGTTGTGAGCGGTCTCGTGTCGAAGCCGGTCATTGCTGTCCCGACCAGTGTCGGATACGGCGCGTCTTTCAAGGGAATAGCGCCTCTTCTCACGATGATGAACTGCTGCTCGCCCGGCGTGGCGGTGGTCAACATCGATAACGGTTTCGGTGCCGCGTATTTCGCGAGCATGATAAATTCATAAGGATCTATGCGCATAGCTTACTTAGATTGTTTCAGCGGCATATCGGGCGACATGACGATAGCCGCATTCCTTGATGCGGGCCTTGGGATGGACATCCTGACCAAGGGGCTTGCGAAGCTGAAATTAAAAGGCTACGTTATAAAAAAGTCTAAGGTGCGCCGCAAGGAATTGGCCGGGACAAGATTTGAATGCATTGTCCAAGAAAAAAGCCATACTCATCGCTCTTTAAAAGATATAATTGCGCTTATAGATAAAAGTTCGCTCAATAATAAGGTCAAGGCGGTCGCAAAGAATATATTTACGACGATCGGGAGCGCCGAGGCAAAGGTCCATGGCATAAAGGCCGCCGGCTATGTCCGCCTTCACGAGATAGGTGACATCGACTCTATTGTAGACATTGTAGGGACGGCAATAGCAATAGACGCGTTTGGTATTGACGAAGTTTATTCATCCAATATCACTCTCGGCCGGACTTTTGTCCGGTCAGGACACGGGATGCTGCCTATTCCTGCGCCGGCAACGCTTGAGCTTTTGAAGGGTATTCCGACGTCAGTATCAGAGACGAGGGCCGAGCTCGTTACGCCGACAGGGGCCGGGATACTGAAAACTCTTTGTAAAGGTTTTGGCAGGATGCCTGAGATCAAGATATCAAAAATAGGCTACGGCGCCGGGACAAGAGACCTGGAAGACAGGCCGAATATGCTGCGCGTGGTAATAGGCCGGACGAAAGATGCTTTTAGCGCCGATAAGATATTTGTCATCGAGGCAAATATCGATGACATGAACCCGCAGATATTCGAATACGTATTCGAAAGATTGTTCAAGGAAGGCGCGCTTGACGTTTATCTCGAACCGATCATCATGAAGAAGTCGCGCCCCGGCTTCAAGCTCAGCGCGTTAGCACCATCGGCGCTCCTCGAACGTATTTCATCGGTAATTTTCAGCGAAACTACAACGATCGGCGTCCGGTTTTATGAGACGAACAGATTCAAGATGGAACGAAAGATCGTGGAGGTCAGGACCAGATACGGCAGCCTTAAAGTAAAAATATCCAGCGCCCCGGATGGATCGTTCACCGCCTCGCCGGAATACGACGAATGCGTGAAATTGGCAAGGCGTAAAAAAGTTCATTTGAAACAGATTTATGATGAAGCGAAGATCGCCGCAATAGGGAGCATGAAATGAGATTGAAAATCTTTTGTTTTATTCTTTTACTTGTGACTTGTAACCTGTTACTTGTTGCTTGTTCATCCGCCGACACGGTCCAGATGAAAGACGGGAAAGAACTTAAAGGAATAGTCGTAGAAGATTATAAGGACAGGATCGTCCTGTCTTCCTTCACCGGCGAAACCACTTTGAAAAAAGACGATATAAAAGAGCTTTATTTCGATAACGAGGAAGAGAACCTTGTAAAGCTCGCGGACCAGGCCAAAGACCGCCACGATTTCGCGCGCGCGTTCACCTATTACAATATGGCCTTGAAGATAAATCCGGACTTCAAGGATGCGAACGACGGGTTGGTCTTTTTGCAGGGATATCTTTTCCGGAAAGAGGAATCGGAAAAGCTGGACGATATAAAGAGAAGAGAGAATATAGAGCGCTACGGGACTGTCGTGCCGATGGAAAAGACCCAAACCGCGGAAGAGGTCTTTAAAGATATGATAAGAAGGCTATGGGATGTGATCGGCCTGAAGCTCGAGATCGAAAAGGGATTTCCGAGGGTTGCCGACGTGCGGTCGAAGTCGCCGGCATATTCAGCCGGCATAAGAGATGGCGATATCATAGCCGCCCTGTGGTCGAAATTGACCGGCTACATGTCATTAAATGAAATATTGGAAGCTATGCTGGACAAACCGTCTTTAGAGATAAAGTGCATAATAGAGAGGACTGTGGAGACGTCTCCCGAAGGCCTGTCCTTTTCTGTGGAATTGAAAGGCTTGACAGTATCGGGCGCGAGAGGAACGGCCGCGCCTGAAAGGCAGGTTCTCAAAAACGACGATATCATAGTATCTATAAATGGCCAGCCTACACGCTACATGCCTCTTAAAAAGGCGCTTGAATTGATAAAAGGATCGAAGGGGACTGTTAAATTTGTCATAAGAAGAGACGCATTAATCTGGAGAGGAGAATGATATGCCCATAGGAACGAGTAATTTAAAGTACAGGAGACAGAAATATCTTGTCTCGAGGCGGTTCCAGTTAAAATATGCCGGCGTTATCCTGGTATTAATGCTCGCAACGGCCGCGCTGTCATCTTATATCGTTTATTATACAAGCATGCTGCTTATGGGTGAGAAACTCGCCAACGTCTACCCTCAGGGCCAGCTTGTGCATATAGTTAAAACCGTAAACTTAAGATTATTGATGAGCATCCTCCTGCTGTGTCCGCTCGTTATCGCTCTCGGCATATACCTGTCGCATAAGATAGCAGGCCCTATTGCCAGGATGGAGAAATTTATGAGCGATATGGCGTCAGGCGATTTTAGCGCGCGCATCGTCCTGAGAAAAGGCGACGAACTTATGAGCCTTGCGGACGGCGTAAATAGCGTATGTGAAAGCATAAAGCTCTCGGTGACTGACCAGAGGGAGCGCCTGACCAAGATACTGGATGATGCGATAGCGCTTCGCGACAAACCGCAAGGCCCTCTCGGATGGGAGCGGCTCGAATCCGAGATCATAGAGCTATTAAAAGAGATGGACAAGTATAAGGTATAATAACGCATCTTGCTGTTTCTACCTTTTTTATAATCTTACAAAAATATGCAATTACTTCTGCTGTAATATGTTACAACTTCGATTTGTTAGTTTCTATAAAAGCAAACTTGCCAACTTCAAAAAGTGGTGGTATACTTTTTGTCACTGTTGATTTATCGTAATGCTTGGCGAAATGCAGTTATTGCCGGCTCCGGATATTCGGAGCGAAGCAATCCCGAAAGAAGGTGAGAACTTATTATGAAAGTTCTGATCTGCTGCGCCAGGTATCCCACACATCGCTACCTGATCAATCTTCTCAGCAAAAGTCTCATCAAAGAAATAACAGGCCTGATAAACAAGGATCGTCATTCAGACGCGATCATGGTCGCGCTTTCCAAAGGCTCTGTCGAAAAGATAGTGCCTGATGAGGAAATTAGCAGAGTAAAGGCCGACTTAATTCTTTCCGAGTATAACGCGCGCTGGGATCTGTGCTGACGCACCCTCATTTAACATTGCCACTGAGACACTTCAAAGATATAATAGGGACAGTTCTGGGATGATAGTTGGAACTGTCCCTATTATTTCAAATGATACTATAAATAAAATAGAGTTATATGAATCCTATGGATTATTTTTATAGAGGCTCACCATTCATCGTAGGTACATTTTTATTTTGCCTTGCCATATTCATTATTAAGTCTAATCCAAGGCGGTTACTTAATTGGTTGCTATCACTTGTATGTTTTGGCGGAGTCGTATGGCTGTATTCCTGCTTTTTGCTATACACGCTACCTGCTTATATTACCACAATATTACTTTTGTCTAAATTTGCATATCTTGGTGTAACTCTTATAGCTATTTTTTATGTGCATTTTACTTCAAAATTTCTAGATATAAAAAATAGAATATTCCTAGTTTTAACATATACTCTGGGACTTATGTTTATTGTAGCGACAATGTGGTCAGATAGTATCATTAATGGATTTTTCATATATTTTTGGGGTCCGTACCCTAAGGCGGGGTTATTAAATCCTATGTTTTGGTTTTATGCATTAAGCATGTTCGCATATTGCCTAACTCAACTATACAGATTTGGTTATGGTTCGCTATCGAAACAGCATAGTGATATAGAAAAAAATAGAATTCGATATGTTTTTTGGGCTTATCTCTTGGGCAACATTGGTTCTGTCGATTTTCTTCCAAGCTATGGATTGCAATTTTATCCATTCGGTTGTTACAACATAGCAATTTTTATTTCCATTGTGGCTTTTGCTATCATTCGCCATCAGCTGCTTGACATCGAAGTAGTAATGAAGAAAGCCCTTATTTTTGCGGGTCTTCTAGCGTCGGTTTTTGCTATATTGATACTGCCCACACTGCTTATCCAAGATTACATATTAAGAAGTGCGAGTTTTAGTACGAGGGTTCTTGGTCTTGCGATAAGCGGTATAATTATCATACTCACTATGCGTCGCATAGAGACTTTTCTTATGAATATCACTGATAAATATCTTTTCCAGAAGAAATACGACTATAAGCAAGTATTAAAATCTTTCATTGATGAAGTCCTTACGATCTTGAATCTTGATGACGTAATACAAAAAACAGTTGAGCTACTTGTTAAAACGCTCCATCCTGAGAAGGTGGATGTACTATTGATAAATAGATATAACGACGAGTATGCTTCATATCGAGCTTTAGGATACGATAAAGATATAATTTTGAAGAGTTCTTCAAGAATTACAAAAGCCCTGAAGCAGGCAAAAGATATCGTTTTGATAGAAGGCAAGGAAGGCGCCGGAGCGGACGAATTAAAGGATGAGTTTGGCAGGATCGGTGTTCATCTCGCCATTCCATTAATGCTTCACGATGACCTTATTGGTATCATGCTACTTGGCAAAAAGAAGTCCGACGAAAACTATACCCAGGATGATCTCGATATATTGACTGGCTTGGCTAGAACAGAAGCGATCGCCATAGGAAATGCCCAGCTCTTTGCCGATGCCGCGCAAAATGAGCGAAGAGCCGCCATGGGTACGCTCTCCGCTGGTATAAATCATGAGATAGGTAATCCCCTAAATATAATAAACACCAATATCCAGGTATATCTTATGGCTCTTGGAAAAGGTTTGTATCGCGATAAAGATCCGAAGGAGGTTATAGGTGAAGCCAAAGATGTTATGAACTTGTGTCTTCAGCAAACGGCTAGGATATCGGATATTGCAAGGAAACTCTCAAACTTCGCTAAGCCTGCGAAAGACTTTACGCCTGAGCCGGTCGACGTAGCAGAACAGATAGAGGAAACCCTTAGGGTTATAGGGCATGAGCTTGAAACGGAGCGTATAAATGTCATAAAAAATATCGACAAAGGCCTTCCTGAGATAATGGCCGACAAACGACATATTCAGCAGATATTATTCAATATCCTGCGAAATGCCGGTCAGGCAATTAAAGAAAACGGTGTTATAGAGATAAAGGCTTATGATAAAAAAAACGGAAGTGTCCACATTGAGATCACAGATAACGGTTGCGGCATCCCTGAAGATAAGATAGATAAGATCTACGAGCCTTTTTATACCACCAAAGATGAAGATTCCGGCACAGGCCTTGGTTTATCAATAGTGCGTCAGCTTGTCTGGCGTAATAAGGGTGATATAAAAGTAAAGAGTAAAGTGGGTGAGGGGACAACGTTTACGGCAATATTTACAACAGGATAAAGATGTCATGAATTTTTATGCTCTGACTACAGGCATAACAGCCATTCTTAGTTTTTCACTAGGCATGTTTGTCTATTTTAATAACAGGCAAAGAGTGCTTAGCGGGAAATGGTTTTTGTTGAGTCTGAGTATATCCTTATGGTGTTTTGGATATTTTCTGACCTTGACAGGATATTTTGATCATCGTCTTTCATTAACCTTTAGTCGCATTTCTCACGCATTTGGGGCGTATGTCCCTATTCTATTTTTTGATTTCGTGGTAGTCCTATTAGACTCGAGAGAAAAATTTAAAAAAATTATTTTAACTTCTTATATATTTTCAAGTGCCATGTTTCTGTTTTGCTTTACTCCATTAGTTGTTAAAGATGTGGTGTTAAAGCTTAATATTAAATATTACCCGGAATGGGGAGTTTTATATCCGATTTATGCGTTAATGTATTGTGTATTCGCCGGTTATGGCAATGGATTGTTGTATGTAGCATTAAGAAAATCATCCGGGGAAAGAAGAAACCAGTTACGATATTTTTTTGCGGGAACCGCACTTGGTTTTGCCGGAGGGATTTCGCTTTTCTTTTTAATTTTAAATATAAAAGTGCCTCCATTTGCAAGCGTTTTGATATGCATATACCCTATTGTTACATCTTACGCTATTGTTCGTCACCACCTGATGGATATAGAAGTTGTTATAAAGAAGACCCTTGTTTTTACGGGGCTTCTTGCGGCTATCTTTACTATGCTGGTTGTGCCGACATTACTTATTCAGGAATTATTGTTTAGAGGAGCAGGAACAGGCGGTAGGATGGTAGGGCTGATTATTAGTGGTATTATTATTATCCTTACAATGCGTCGAATTAAAACCTTTCTTATAAATATAACCGATAAATACCTTTTCCAGAAGAAGTATGATTACAAACAAGTTTTGAAGTCTTTCATTGACGAAGTTTTGACCATATTGAGTCTTGACGATGCAATACAAAGGACACTTGAGTTATTGGATAAAACGCTGCATCCCGAGAGAGCGGCGGTATTGCTGTTTAATCGATATGAAGACAAATACGTTTCTTATAAAACTATGGGATATGATGAAGAGATAATTTTTGACAGTTCTTCAAAGATTACGAAAGCTTTGAAGGCAGTAAAAGGTATCATCTCGATAGAAGATGAGAAAAATTCTAAAGTTGACGAATTGAAAAATGGGCTTCTCGAAACCGGCGCACATCTTGCCATTCCTCTAATGCTTCACAATGACCTTATCGGAATTATGATGCTTGGCAAAAAGAGGTCCGACGAAAACTACACCCAAGACGACCTAGACATATTAATTGATCTGGCAAGAACAGAGGCAATCGCCATAGCAAATGCCCAGCTCTTTGCTGAGGCCGCGCAAAATGAGCGGAGAGCTGCTGTGGGTACGCTGGCCGCCGGCATAAACCATGAGATAGGTGACCCGCTCAACATGATAAACACCAATATCCAGGATTACATGATAAGCCTTGAGAAAGGATCATATAGTGACAAGAACCTAGATTATGCAATAAATGAAGCCAAAAACGTAATGAATATTTGCCTGGAACAGACAGCGAGGATAAATGATATTACAAAGAAGCTATCAAATTTTGCCAGGCCTTCAAAGGACCTGAAAACGGAGCCTGTAGATATTAGAGAGCAGGTCGAAGAGACTATTAGCGTTATCGGTCATGAGCTTGAGATGGAGCATATAAGTATAGCAATGGATATAGACAAAAATCTGCCCCAGATAATGGCCGACAAAAGACAAATACAGCAGATATTTTTCACTATACTGCGGAGTGCCGGCCAAGCCACTAAAGAAAGCGGCACTATTGTGATAAAGGCTTACAATGAAAAAGATACCAATATTATTATCGAGATAGTCTGTAATGGCTGCACAGTATGGTTTGACCTGTCAATCGTGCGGCAGCTCGTATGGCGTAATCGCGGTAATATGCGAGTAACCAGCGGGGAGAGCGAAGACGCAAAATTTATTATAATATTTTCTGCTACGAAATAATTGTATCAAAATTTAGTTCCTAACTATTGACAATTCTCAATAATAAGGTATACTTCCATCATACCGTAGTCCAATTGATTTGCCTTTATACGAAGATGTATAAAGGCATATTAGTCTATACCAAAATAGTATAACTAATATCAAGGGATGGTGGCAGTATGGAAGAAGACAGTGTTTTCACTGTTCAGGAAGTGGCCAAGTACCTGCGGATGCAGCCCGTCACTATTTACAAGCACGCGAAGTGCGGGAAGCTTCCTTGTTTCAAGGTAGGGGCCAACTGGCGGTTCAAGAAGTCCACTATAGACCGCTGGATTGCTGATCAGGAAAAAGAGAATAACGGACATTCAGGCTAATACCCGATTTCTTTAATGAAGTCGGGTATTTTTGTTTATGGACGAGCCATAAGTTAAACTGATGCCTGATAAACGTTATATAATAGTTATAAGTTATTTACTTGCCAAATTTTAAAAATATTAAATCGAATACAATGAAGAAAAAAAATAAAATATCGGCTCGGTATCGACTAGTGCGGAAAATGGTTAATTTATATAGATTAACAATTACTCGCATTGTGAAATTACGTTATCGACTAATTAGACGAATTCGGTTTAAAATCGTGCGCCTTACAGTATTTGCCTTCTTTAGGCTTTGGATTAAAGAAATTCGCGGTATCGAAAATATCCCCATAAAAAAACCGGCAATATTTATATCAAATCATATGAGTTATTTTGATTTTCTTATACTAGGGGCTATGTTAAAAAATTATGTTACATTTGTTGCGTCAAAAAAAATAAAGCAAACGTTTTTTATAAAATGGTTTACGAAGCTTCATAATGTGGTTTATATTGATCAGGACTATCCGGGGTACTCATTTTTTAGAGACATAATGAGGCATCTCAAAGCTGGAAAAGCCATCATAATTTATCCAGAAGCTACGCGCTCCAGATCCGGTAAAATGCTGATGCCGAAATACGGTTTTGTAAAATTAGCCATACTAGCAGATGTTCCAATCATCCCGATTACGATGAAGGGTACTTATGAAATATTGCCTCCAGATAGTCGCATTCCGCGGCTGAAAAAGTGTACAGTCATTATTGGTAAAAAAATTCTTATATCTTCAAATCATCACCTATTAAAAAATATTTATGCATCAGAGAGACGTAAAAATATAAATGTTGACCAATTGACGAAGAATGATTTACAGAAAATAGCCTTGCAAATTATGAACACTATCCGGATAACAGCAGGTGAAGAATGGGATGCCTCAGCGATTAATGACATTAAGAAATTTGAAAAAGAAAGCGGTCTAAGAAATATTAAGGACGAAACGGGGAAAATAGGACTCCTGGTATAAATATGATCAGAGTTTACAAGAATAATAGTAGCATAAAGTTTATTATAGAAAATATCTACGAAGATTTTGCTATAAGAAAACAAAAAAATATATTTATAAAACCTAATCTGGGAGGACGATATCCCATTATTGAAGGAGAAAATACAGCCAGTGATATAGTGGGAGCTCTTTGTGAAATATGTATTGAAGGCGGATGTGAGGAAATAGTGCTTGGGCACGGAGCGCTTTTAAATTTTGGAAACAATAGATATGATTTCAAAACTCTGCTCAAGCATTCTCAAATGATTAAACTTGAGAAATACAAAAAAGTTAAATTTCTGGATTTGGATAATTCTAACAGGGTAAAAATTAATATAAAAGGTTTTGAAATGAGTTTGCCTGAAATATTGACAAGTCATGCCTATGTTAATCTATGTTGTTTAAAAACGCACATGGAAACAACTGTTTCGTTAGCAATAAAAAATCAGATGGGTCTTCTCCTAGCTAAGGATAGAATGTTAATGCACAGGACTGATTTAAGCAGGTACTTAGCATATTTGGGAATGGCGGCAAAGCCTTTTGTGAATATTATAGATGGGCGAATAGGCATGGAAGGAAACGGTCCACATCACGGAAAGCCAAAAAGAGCAGATATCGTTATGGCTGGTAATAATATGGTCGAAATAGATTCGTTGGCATGTCTATTGATAGGAATTGATTACAATTCCGCTACGCACATAAAAAATGCTATCGAAGAAAAGGTTGGATCGCCAGTAAAAAATGAAGATTTCGATAACATTTTTAAGAAGTTTTCTACGAAATTTGAACAGCCATCGGTTGCGTTTGAAAAATATCGTTTTTTAACAGTGTGGCCGAATAGCGCTTGTTCAGGCTGTATTTTTTCATTAAGTGACTCGCATAAAAAAATTAAACGTAATCCAATTAAGTTATTAAAATTTATTAAAAAATTAATAAAAGCCAATAGAATTGATATTGTTTTGGGAAAAGACGCGGAGCGCTATGCTAGCAAATATTCTGACGAAGCAATCTTTATTGGAAATTGTACAAAAGATTTCGCTGGGGCTAAGAAAGGCAGTGTATTTGTTCCAGGATGCCCTCCTGAAATTGAAAATATTATGCGAGCCTTACTGGAGTGATAGAGATGAATCATAGTTATTTTGTTTGGAACATGATCAGTTGTTTAATTAATGGCATAACAAGCCTGGCATTAGCCATCTTTGTTTATAAAACCAATCCAAAAAAAAATATAAATATTAGGTTTGCTTTTTTTGGATTGAGCGTTGCTTTTTGGGCATTGAGTTATTTTGCCTGGCATTTCGCAGCAAACAAGACCCAGGGCCTTTTTTTCGCTAGGCTTTTGTTAATAGGAGCTATGTTTATACCCACTACATTTTTGCATTTCACGATGGTATTTTTAGGAGAAGAACAAAAAAAGAAAAAGATAATATATTCATCCTATGCTGTAAGCGCACTGTTTATTTTTATCTCGTTTTCGAGATTTGTTATTTCAGGTGTTTCGGAAAAATATTGTTTTACGTTTTGGCCCGATGCAGGCGTAGGCTTTTATCCATTTTTGCTTTTTTTCATTTTCGGAATTTTGTATCCTGACTATATTTTGTTCAAGCATTATAAGGCCGAGTCGGGAACATCAAAAAATCAAATAAAGTACATCTTGTGGGGAACTTTCATAGGAATGGTGGGCGGAGCTACAAACTATTTTCTATATTATAATATTCCGATTTTACCCATCGGAAACATTCTGGCTACGGTATTCGTGGGCAGTATTGCCTATGCTATTGTTCGTCATCATCTGATGGATATCGAAGTAATAATCAAGAAGACCCTTGTTTTTACGGGACTTCTTGCATCTGTCTTTGCTATGCTGGTCTTGCCGACATTGCTTATTCAGGAATATATTCTCAGGACTGCCAGTTTTGGCGGAAGAATGATGGGTCTTGTCATAAGCGGCGTTATCATTATTCTAACTATGCGCAGAATAGAGGCCTTTCTTACAAATATTACCGACAAATACCTCTTCCAGAAGAAATACGATTACAAAGAACTCCTAAAGACGTTTACAAGTGAAGTGCTGACAGTCTTGGAGTTGGATAAACTTGTTGACCTAACAGTCGATAAGCTGATGGATATCGTTAAGCTCGACTCGTGCGCTGTCCTTATGTTCGATGATGAGAACCAGCGGTTCACTGTTGAGGCATCGCAAAATATTAAAGATAAATCGATCACCTTGGTAAAGCCAGACAGCATTGTTACATTCATGGAAGAAACGCACGGGTATATATTGGCGAAAGAACTGAGGCAGAAGAAGATATACATACCGGACGCCGTGCAGGAGATAATCGATAAACTGAACGCGGAATTAATAATACCCATGATCGTGCATGAGAAGATAATCGGTATCCTGTCGCTTGGTAAGAAAAAGTCCGATGAAGATTATACGCAGGATGACCTAGACATATTGCTGCCGCTTGCCAGGACGCTTGCCATTGCCATCTCGAACGCGAAACTATTCGTAGAACTTGGAAAAACACAGGCTGAAGCCGCGCAGAGAGAGAAGATGGCGGTCATAGGCACTCTCTCAGCCGGGATAAATCACGAAATATGCAATCCTCTCGGCATAGCGCGCGGACAATGCGAGGCGTTCTTATTGAACCTAAGGGATGGCTTATACAAAGCCAAGACCACAGAGGAGCTGCTCACTAAGGCGCAAGATATCATGGCGAAAGTTATAAAAGAGACTGACAGGGCAACGGCAATCACGAAGAAGCTTTCGGGATTTGCCAAGCCTTCAAAGGGTGAGGCGGAGCTGGTTAGCATAGCAAAAGAGCTTGATGAAGTCTTCGGCCTGGTCGGCTATGAATTGAAGCTGGAGAAGATAGAATTTGAGAAGAACATCGAGGAAAATCTGCCCAATATATTTGTCGATAGGAAGCAGCTACAGGAGGTGCTCTTTAACCTCGTCCGTAACGCCGGGCAGGCAATAGGGGATAAGGGTAAGATAACCATTGCGGCGCATCAGGAGAATGGAAAGGTCTTTATCGACGTTCAGGATACGGGCTCGGGGATACCTCAAGATAAGATAAAGCAGCTCTTCAACCCGTTTTTCACGACGAAAGATCCGGGCAAAGGGACAGGGCTTGGATTATTCATAGTCCGCCAGGTAATAGAAAAGAACGGCGGCCGCATATATCTTAAAGAGACGCACGTAGGCGCGGGAACGACGTTCAGGATCGAATTCCCTGCAGCCGTAAATCAGGAAGCGAAGGCAAAAGAATGAAAAAACCAAACATAGTTGCGATAGACGACGAAGCCGAATTCATCAGTATGCTCAAGGATTACTTTGAGCTGAGAGGATATAACATCGACGTGGCAGTGCGCGGCGCAAAAGGTATTGAGCTCGTCAAGGAGAAGAAGCCGGACGTCGTCCTGATGGACCTGAAGATGCCGGGCATAGACGGTGACGAAGTCCTGAAACTGATAAAATCATTAAATCCGTCGCCGCAGATAATATTCATAACGGCGTATGATGACGGAGGAAAAACAAAGGCGAGGCTTTTGAAGATGGGCGCCTACGCCTATTTTGATAAACCGATATCATCATTAAAGGAGTTAGAAGAGACGATAAACAAAGCAGCCGGTCAATAACCGAAAGCGAGGATTAGATGCCGAAGCTATTGGTGGTCGATGACGAGCATGACATTTGTGATTTCGTGAGAAATTTTTTCAACGAACGCGGCTATACCGTGCAGACCGCGGGAAGCGGCGACGAGGCGCTGTCTATCGTAAAGGAAAACAGGCCCGACCTGATACTGCTCGACATCAAGATGAAGGGGATGGACGGCATCGCGGTCCTGAAACATATTAAGACTTTTGATAAGAATATCAAGGTCATCATGGTCAGCGCGCTTGAAGACCAGGAAAAGATGGACGAGGCATGCAGACTGGGCGCGTGCAATTATATTACGAAGCCGCTCGCCCTCGATAATCTGGAACATGCGGTCGAGAAAATGTTTAAAGTGTAATTATAAATAATTATTAACCGAAGGATAACGAAATGGATAAAAACATGGATAAGCCGAAGAAGGCTCCCAGCTGGGATAAGCTGCAAAATTCTTTTCTGGATAAGATAGCGAATCCGGACGGCCCGCCCGCGCCTGAGAATAAAAGGATCCCGAGGGGGGCCGACGGGGCGCAAGGCTCCGCGACGCGGTCCGACTATCAATCATTCATGGAGAAGGCGTCGAGGACCATGATAAGGTTCCGCAAGCCCGAGCACCTTATCAAAATGATAGTCCGCACGATCGACGAGCAGCTGGGCGTGACTCATACGGCAGTGCTGTTATATAAAGAACAAAAGCACTCATTTATACTGATAGATTCCAAGGGCAGCGAGGGCATCAAGATCCCTATCGGCTTCATAAAAATGAGCCCCGAAAATCCCCTTATAGCCGCGTTCGATGAGAAGGAGAATTATCTCGTATCCGAAACAGGCATTCTTGCTTACGAGGACCTGATAAATTCTCTTCGCAACAGGGAAGTCCTCGAAAAACAGCCGGACCTTTATGACAGGCTGCTCTTAATTAAAAAACAGATGGACCTCATAAAGGCGAACCTCTGCGTTCCCTGCTACTTCAAGAAAGACCTTCTCGGCATCCTCGTGCTGGGCGACAAAATATCGGGCGAGGGTTTTAGCAGGGAAGAGATGGGATTTTTCGTTACGCTGGCCAATGATGCGGCAATGGCACTCGCCAATGCCCAGCTTATCGAGAACCTCCAGGGTAAGATAGAGGAGATAAAGGAGCTTTACATCCGGGAGCACAGGATATTCATCCACACGGCCATCGCGCTTGCGGCAGCCATAGACGCGCGGGACCCGTACACTCACGGCCATACGGAGCGAGTTACGACCTATTGCCTTTCCATAGCAAGAGAGCTCGAAGGCATGCCGGAGGTCGCATCATACAAGAATTTCAGGGAGACCCTGCAGATATCGGCGCTCTTGCATGACATCGGCAAGATCGGGGTCCCGGACCACGTGTTGAATAAACACGGCAGCCTCCTGCCCGAAGAGTTCGAAGAAATAAAGAAGCATTCGATAATCGGCGCGACGATCCTTCATCCTATCAAAGAACTGAGCGATGTCGCCAGGGAAGTGCGTTATCACCAGGAATGCTATGACGGTTCAGGATATCCTGACGGATTAAAGGGCAGGGACATTCCCCTGGTAGCGCGGATAATATCTGTCGCGGACGCGTTCGACGCGATCACGAGTAATCGGCCCTATAAAAAGAAGAAGAGCGTTGAAGACGCGATACAGGAGATAAAACGCTGCTCCGGGACGCAGTTCGATCCGGTCGTTGTCGGCGCGTTCCTTCTTGCTTTTGAAAAAGGAAACATAATCACCACCGGAAATCACAAATTCCCGACGATGTAACTATATGAAAAATGAGGTCTGTTACCGCTGCAATGATAGCCGGTTCGACCGCATGCTGGCGATCGACAAGGCCGTCTCAATAGTTAAATGCCGGAAATGCGGCCTTGCCCGCACCTATCCTTACCCCGATTTTAATTATGGATCCCAGGAAAAATATTGTAAATTTTATCTGGATAATGGATCCTCGTTCCGCACGTTCGCCCGCGCCATAATGGCTGAAGTAAAAAAGTATAAGACGGGCGGCAGGTTCCTGGATATAGGGTGCTCGGTAGGCTATCTTCTGGACGAAGCCAGAGATGCCGGTTTTAAGGAAACTTTTGGCGTGGAGCTAAACCTGGATGCGGCAGAAGCTGCCCGCAAAAAAGGCCACGTTGTTTACACTAAACCTTTAGAGGAGCTGAAATTGGAAGAAAAGATGTTCGACGCGGTCTCTTTCAATCATGTCCTCGAGCACATACTTTATTTTAAACCATTTCTTGCCCAGACGGGACGAATATTGAAAGACGACGGTGTAGTTTACGCGGGAATGCCGAATTACAACAGCCTCATGCAAAAGTGGCTGAAACAAAACTGGTACGGTTGGGGGATGCCTGACCATGTATGGCATTTTGAGCCGGCGACATTTAAAGCAGTGATGATGGAGGGTGGATTCGAAGCCAAAGGGATAAAACAGAACACCATGGGCTACTCATATTCGAAGTCGCTGAGGAAAAATACTATAGCAACGGTCGCGCGGATCGCCGACAGGCTAGGCTGCGGCGACCAGGCCTTAGGGGTATTTAAAAAAGTTATCTTTACGCAGGTGGACTGGTTACGATGATGATGCGGCCTTCGCCGGCGCCGATATTCTTAAAGTAGTGGGGGCCGGAGACGGTAAAGTATAAAGTATCGCCCTTGGTAAGATTAAACGTTTCCTCGCCGATAAATGCCGCGATCTTTCCGTCAAGAACATATACGAATTTTTCAACGCCCGACCTTGTTTCTTCGATACTGGTAGAGCCGCCGTCGCTGATCTTTACAAGCATAGGCATCATCTTTTTATTAATAGCGTTCGCCGCGAGCATCTCGGACGACATTTTTTTGTTATGAATGAATACGGAGGGCTTTATCTCTTTATTCGTGACCTCGACGGTTCTTTTTGCCGACAGGTCTTTGTAAAACTCCGGCAGACTTACATCGAGGGCTTCGCAGATCTTTATATGAGATTCGAGAGTGCCGGTCATTTTGCCGTTCTCTACGCGGCTTAAGGTGGCGAGGGCTACGCCGGACTTCTGGGACAATTCCAGGAGCGTCATATTCTTTTCTTTCCTGAATTTTCGTATTATCTGGCCTACGTGCATATATCACTCCTTCGATTTATCCGTAAGTATACCCGGCATTTTTATATTTGTCAATAGTAGTTGATATTTCGCAAAATAGTACTATTGAATTCGCGCGTTCATTTCTTTGACAGAATGTGATAATGATGGTATATTATATTTTAATATGAAGAAAGTGCCCCTACAGGTAAGAGTCGGCCTATTGATCGTTGGCATGTCTTTATTATTTATAGCCGTCTTTACCACCATACAGCTCCGCGACCAGATAGACAGGCTCAACTCCTACAATAAATACAGGGCCCGCGTCGGGACGATAATAGTAAAAACGACGCTGGAGCTTCTCCTCAAAGATATCCATTCCGAAGAAACAGCCCCAAGTATATTCGAAGCCGCCATAAAATCATTTTCCGACGAAGAGATCGTAGAGAAGATATCGATACTCTCCATGACCGGCGAGACGGTCGCTACCAATGATCCCATGATGCGGGAGTTCGGCGAATCCGGTAAGGATATCGAGACGTACAAGGACCTGTCCAGGACATCAAGCGAAAGCACGTGGTTCTATTCCAGGTTAAATAAAAATACGCAACTGATAGAGATATATATCCCGCTGTCGCTTGAAACGTCGACCAAATACATCGTCAAGCTGTCGTTCTCCGTAGGCAACATCCAGCAGGCCATCGTAAGCATATTTGTCCCTATAATCCTGACCATAATAGCCGTTATCATAGGCAACGTGTTCCTCGGGTTGATCTTATTGAGGACAATCGTTTGGCCTATCAGGCTTTTAAATATAGCTACCAAAGACATAGCGTCCGGTAACCTCGATATGAATGTAAATATAAAAACGAATGATGAGATACAGGAGCTGGGTGAGACGTTCAACGAAATGACGGTTGCGCTGAAGAAGATAAAGGAAAAGGCGGAGAACGCGAACCCGTTGACGAAACTGCCCGGTAATACCACCATACGCGAGGAGATAGAAGCCAGGATAAGGCGCAATGAGAAATTCATCGCTCTACACATAGACCTGAATGATTTTAAGGCATATAACGATAAATACGGCGTAGGCAAAGGTGACGAGATCATCAAGTTCACGAGCAAGATATTGCAAAAGGCCGTAAAAGATAAAGGCGAGAGCGGTGATTTCATAGGACATGAAGGCGGAGACGACTTCTTTGTCTTGACGACTCCTGAAAGGGGTGAGGCTGTCGCCTCGCAAATAATATCGGATTTCGACGCCGGTATAAAAAGTTTCTATTCCGAGGGAGACCTGCAAGCAGGGTATATAACCGCCAAAAATCGAAAAGGCGAATTTGTAAAATTCCCGATAATGAGCATATCATTGTCCGGAGTAACTAACCAGTTCCGGCCCATAACGAGTTACGGAGAGTTGACCAATATTGCCGTTGAGGTCAAGACTCGCGCAAAGCTTGAAGGTAAAAGCGTCTTCTTCGTAGATAGAAGACATGGGCCGCGTTAACTATGAAAAAGTTACAATTCACACACTTCTCATTATACTAAAATAGTGTATACTTGTGATAGAGAACGATAAAGGCACACCATTCGAAAGAATGGGTCGCAAAGCTATGAGCCTAACTCCCCCTAAAGAAGAGGACATGGCAGTCAGTTGCCGAAGCTTAAGCGGACCTATTCATATAATGGCGTGAATAGGTTTTTTGTGTTAGGTCGCAACTTAAGGAGAAACTGAAATGAAAACCTTAAAGGCTATGCTGATCACAGGAACAATCCTATTCTTGGTGGCAGGGACTTCTTTATGCTTTGCATATGGTGAGGACAAATCGGACAAGCTTTCCCAGGATAGTTCTTATACCTTTAGCCCGGGCTATATCAATGCGGCCAAATATCAGGCTGATAGCTATTTAAAGGTAAATATGCCGGATTATAAAGAGAAGGGATTTTTTGAATCTGCCATGGACTTTGTGAAAAATAAATTAGGCCGTAAGACAGAGGAACAGGCGCCGGCGCAGCAGGTCGCTAATCCCGTCCTGCAAATGAAGACAGGCAGCGTCAATACCACTCAAACACCGGCTAAGGTAATCAACGCGACAATTGTGACCCAGTCTACTCAGTTTAATGTGCCGATAGGCAAGGGAAATGATAAGCGTGACATCAATGGTGTCCTTAGCACAGATGCAGGATATGACGGCAGAATGGTGTCCGAGATATTGCGTATAGGTGATAACGACGTAAGATTCATATATGCCGGCTCCTTTGAAGGGGATACTGTAGGGACCGGGATGGGTAATATTGGTGATGCGCTCAACATCGCGAATGCTGGCGACACTATAATAGTAAAAGGAGACATGTATGGCTATCCAAATGGGGTGTTAATAGATAAGGCCGTCAATCTATATGGCGGTTATAATGACACGGGGGAAAGGGATATTAGCAATAATTCGACATATCTGGAGGGAGTTACCATAAGCACGTCCGATGCAAAAATAAACGGGTTTATTTTCCAGGATCCGGTAGCTATTTGGTCCCAGACCGGTTTAGATTTCAGCAATAACACTTTTAACGACTGGTTTGACGCAGAAGGCGGAGGAAATATAACTTTTGAAAATAATATCTTTAATTCACTTTTCGAGAGCCATGGATGCAGTCTCACGCTTAACGGCAATAATTTTACGGACACCGTGCATGGGCCGGTAATAGAAAACGCAGACATACATTCGTCAGATAATAACTTTTATGGAAGCGCAGCAATAGAAACTTATATTCCCAGATCACCCTACGCTTTTTATTCAACGAATGATTATTTTAATGGAGGGACAAATCCATCGCAGAATTTTATATTTAACGGTTTTGCAGGTGGACCAAATGTATTGAATGGCGATATGAACGGACCTGCTATAACTACATATTCCAGTTCGCCTTATACAGGTTCTTCAGCTCCGACAATCTTGACTTCCCAATATGTGTACAATAAATATAATGACCAGAGCCTGTATACGAATGCCTACAACGCTGCAAGCATTGCCAGCACTGATCCAGGCGCCGTGGGTTCTATGTTTAAAGATCTGCTCAAAGGAGACAGTCTATCCTCCAAAGGCGGAGGCGAATTGGATCCGGCGCTATTAAGTAAAATAGTGAATAAGGCGATACAGGATAACGGCCTCAAGGGGACGACCGCGGAACAGCAGGCCATGGATGCGGCCAAGACATTATCCAAGATCATCTCTAACCCCACCGACGACCAGAAGACCGTGATAGATGAAACGACAAAGCTCTTGACGGATATGGATAACCTAGAAAAAGATGCCAACGCCAACCCTGAGCTTAAAAAGGCAACCGATGAGCTCTTACAGGCAGTAGCCAATATCCTTTTAGCCCAGGCCATACCAGACCTGTTAAAGGAAGGCGACCTGTACAATATAAAGAACATCTTCTCTAACCTCGATACGGCAAAGAGTAAGATAATACTCGAGTATAACGATGCTACAAAGCCCTATTATGATGAAGTAAAGAAGATAATAGAGAAGAACTCAGAGGCTCTCTATGCGAGTAACGTGTTACAGAAGAACCCGTTACAGAAAGAGCTTGAGATGCTTCCTCCGAGCCAGATAGACAGGATCATAGAGAAGCTCAAAGCAAAAGAGAAGAGGACCGCAGAGGAAGAGTACATCCTCCAGCAGGAAGCCAAATACAGACAGCGATACATTGAACCCAATAAGAAGAAGCTCGAAGAAAGTATGAAGAGCATGCTGCAGGACTTCACGAAGAAGCTATCCACAACACTGGAGACAACGAAAAAAAAGTAAGAAGAATGTTATGAAAAAGCTAATAATAATACTAATTTTTGCGCTGGCATTTGCAATACCATGTCTTTCTATTGCCGAGGACAAGGCCGACAGGCTCTCGCAAGAAAGCTCCTATACCTTCAGCCCCGGCTATATAAATGCGGCGAAATATCAGGCGGATAGTTTCTTAAAGGTAAACCTGCCGAACTATAAAGAAAAAGGGTTTTTTGAATCCACACTAGACTTTCTTAAAGATAAGCTAGGCCGCAAGACGGAAGAGCAGGCGCCGGCGCAGCAGATCGCTAACCCTGTTTTGCAGCAAAAGACAGGCGCCACCAACCGCCCGCAGGTCTTAGCGGCAGGCAATACGTTCCAGTTTGTCGATTCGGCACATAATGTAGCTATAGGAACAGGAGATAATAAACTCGATACTAGCGGGAATGAATGGCACGAAGGTGCGCGTCTGGGCTCGGAAGTATTTGAAGGCGTGAGGAATTTCTACGCCGGATTTAATAATGTAGGGACAGCCACCATAGAAGATGCACTTGGTGTAGCTAAGAGCGGCGATAAGATCATTGTAAGAGGTGGTGAGTACAATGAACAGATATCCGCTATTGATGGGGTCAGTCTCTACGGCGGGTACGACGAGAGCGGGCAAAGGAATCTGATCGGCAACCGTACTACAATAGAAGGTTTAACGGTATCCAATATTAGCGATCCCACAGAAATCGACGGTTTTACCATAACTTCATCGGGTGACTATACTGTGAATATCACAGACTCATCCAGCCTAACACTTAGAAACAATATTATAAATAACAATTCTTTGGGAGCGGTGAACATGGCTTTTTCCAATGTGGAATTCGACCATAATACGTTCAACGCACCGACAGCGTTCCGCGCCCAAGGACCACGCTATGTCTACGGCATGGAGATCGTTAACGGTGCGCCAACGCTTGTTTCACGTCCGAACGGACCTCTCACAGTCGTCACTTCCACGAATAATAACTATTATGCACCTGGCTTTTCAGCGGCCTCCGGCGCAGTTACGATAACTTCCGATGGCGATTATTTCACACAGAGTTACCCTACTGCGTCAATAATTACAAGCCGCGCCGAGACGCCTATCCCGGAAAACACAGCAGCCTTTAACAACGAAAGCACTTTGACAAATATTATCGGATCTTTATCTAATTCGCCATATTACAATAATGAATACATAGACTTTGCAGGGCGGAGCACTTACGGAAAAGAAAATTCCGACAATACTAAAAAAGGGCTAGGCGAGGCATTAAAAGCAGCTATTGAAAAGAAAAATTTGCTGGATATGAGCGGAGGTCTATCGTATGGCGCGCCTGTTAATGTTGTCGAAAAATCCCTTGATCAATCCGCATTGCCGGTTTCTTTAGGTGACATCAGTAGCCGTGAGCCGGGATCCACCACGGCCCTTATGTCCAGCCTTGCCAACCCCACAGACGACCAGAAGGCTGTAATAGATATAGCAGCCAGCCTCGTGAAAGATATGGATGAAGTGATCGGAAAAGATGCCAACGCTAACCCTGAGCTTAAAAAGGCAACTGATGAGCTCTTACAGGCAGTAGCCAATATCCTTTTAGCCCAGGCCATACCCGACCTATTAAAGGAAGGCGACCTGGCCAATATAAAAAATATCTTTTCCAACCTTGACACTGCAAAGAGTAAGATAATGCTCGAATATAATGAAGCTACAAAGCCCTATTATGATGAAGTGAAGAAGATAATAGAGAAGAACTCCGAGGCCCTGTATACGAGTAACGTATTGCAGAAGAACCCATTGCAGAAAGAGCTTGAAAAGCTTCCTCCAAGCCAGATAGACAGGATCATAGAAAAGCTAAAGGCAAAAGAGAAAAGGACGTTCGAGGAAGAATACATCCTCCAGCAGGAAGCCAAATATAGAGAGCAATACGTTGAGCCCAATAAGAAGAAACTCGAAGAGAGCATGAAGAGCATGTTGCAGGACTTCACGAAGAAGCTATCCACTACACTAGAGACAACGAAGAAAAAGTAACGGCAAAACGACCAGACAAAACAATTGGGACAGCTGCTCCAAAAATAGTAGCTGTCCCTAATTTTTTATGTTAGAATTAAACTGCTTTTATGACCTTGCCGGCCTTAAGACACTTGACGCAAACGCGTATCCTCATCGGGACGCCGTTTACCAGCGCGCGGACGTTCTTCAGGTTAGGTAAGAAACGACGCGGAGTGATGCCTGTTATCTTTTGTCCTACGCCGCCTTTTTTCTTTGCCAATCCCCGGCGGACGATGGTCCTTCCGGCAACAGGTTTTTTACCGCAGATCTTGCAAATTTTTGACATTTTAGTTACTCCGTTTTAGGCAGTTATACTAACATAGGCAGAAGATAGATGCAAGAGAAAAATAATTTATTAAAGACGCCCGTCAGATATTTTAAAGGCGTAGGCCCCAAAAGGGGAGAGCTTCTATCCAAGCTCGGTCTTCAGACTGCCGAGGATATTTTGTATTACCTTCCTGCCAGATACGAAGACAGGTCGAATTTTACCGCCGTAAGAGACCTGAAGATCGGCGAGCATCAAACTATCCAGGGCGAAATAATCACATTGACTTCCAGACTGACCAAGGCGCGGCACAGGGTCTTTCAAATGGCTATCAACGACCGCACGGGCATTATACATGCGGCGTGGTTCAACCAGCCGTATCTGAAAGATTATTTTAAAAAAGGCGACAAAATAGTTTTATACGGTAAAGTCGAGCTTTACGATAAGTTGCAGATGATACAGCCGGAATACGAAATATTTAAAGTTGGCGAGGTTGACTCGCTCAATATGGGGAGGATAGTGCCCGTATATCCTCTTACGGGCGGGATCACGCAAAGATATTTAAGAACCCTGACGGACGCCGCGATATCGAAATGCCAGGGCGCTTTAGATGAAACGCTTCCGACGTATCTTAAGGCGCGTGAAAAGCTCGTCGACATAAAGTTCGCGATAAAAAATATACATTTTCCCGTAAGCTTTCCGAACCTGGAAAAGGCCTACAGGAGAATAGTTTTTGAGGAATTTTTTACTTTGCAGCTTGCGCTCGCGATCAAGAAGAGAGGATTGAAAGCTGAAGAAGGCTTGAACCATAAGATCGAAGCAGGTTTTGCGGCCTCGTTCAAAGCGGCGTTGACCTTCGAGCTGACCGAGGGCCAGAAGAAAGCGATTTCAGATATCGAGCGTGACATGTCGTCTTCCAGGCCGATGAACAGGCTTTTAGAAGGGGATGTAGGGAGCGGCAAGACCGTTGTCGCGGCCTACGCTCTGGCGCTGACTGTCCAGAACGGATTTCAGGGCGTGATAATGGCGCCGACCGAGGTATTGGCCAGGCAGCATTTTATAGTATTGAGCGAATTGCTGATGCCGCTCGGCATTAATGTAGAATTGCTTATCGGCGGAATAGACGAGAAGCGGCGATTGGTCATTTACGGTGATATTAAATCGGGAAAGATAAATATCGTGGTGGGCACACATGCCATAATACAGGAATCGGTCGAATTCAAAAAACTCGGCCTTGCCGTAGTTGACGAACAGCATAAATTTGGCGTGACACAGAGGGCGATCCTGAAACAAAAAGGCTATAATCCGCACATACTTGTCATGACCGCGACGCCTATTCCCAGGACTTTGGCGCTTACGGTTTATGGCGATCTTGACGTATCTGTTATCAAAGAGATGCCCAAAGGAAGAAAGCCCATAGTCACTTATTGGGTTGAAGAAGAGAAGCGCAAAGAAATCTATGATTTTATAAAGGAAGAATTAGAGAAGGGCAGGCAGGCGTATGTGGTGTGTCCGTTGATAGAGAGAAGAGAGATGAAGGACGATGGAAGAGGGATGATGGAAGATGGAAGGCAAGACGCTGTTGGGACATTCAAAAAATTCAAGGATGAGATATTTTCAAATTATACAGTTGGATTGTTGCACGGTAGGATGAATTCACAGAAAAAAGATAAGGTGATGAAAGATTTTAAAAAAGGGAAGATCGATGTTCTGGTGTCGACAGTAGTCATAGAGGTCGGTATCGATGTTCCGAATGCTTCGGTGATGCTGGTGGAGAATGCCGATAGGTTCGGGTTGGCTCAGCTGCACCAGTTACGCGGCCGCATCGGAAGAGGCGAACACGAATCATATTGCATATTACTGGCAGATCCAAAGACAGAAGAGGCCGAACGCAGGCTGAAGGCCGTTGAAGGCACGCTTGACGGTTTTCAGATAGCCGAGGCCGATCTTGACATACGCGGGCCGGGTGAGTTCTTCGGCACGCGGCAGCACGGCCTCCCTGAAATAAGATTCGGGAATATATTGAAAGATTTTGATATAATGGAGATAGCAAGGAAAGAAGCGTTTGAACTTGTGGCAAAAGACCCAGGCCTTGACGAAGAGCATCATCGAGCGTTGAAGAAAAGGCTGGTTTCGCGTTTTAAGGGAAAATTAGAGCTTATAAGGGTGGGTTAAAACTTATGCGGATAATAGGCGGAGAGTATAGGTCAAGGCTGATAGAGATGCCCAAAGGAGTCGAGATACGCCCTACCCAGGACAGGGTCCGGGAGGCCGTCTTCAATATTATCGGTGATGTAAGCGAAAAGAAAGTTCTCGATCTTTTCGCAGGAAGCGGCGCTTCCGGCTTAGAAGCGATATCGAGGGGAGCGGCCCACTCTACCTTCGTAGATGTTAATTCCAGGTGCACCGGGACCATAAAGACGAATATCGAATCTCTTAATATCCAGGAATATCAGTATGATATAATCAGGGGCAACGTCTTTGCCGTGCTTATGAGGCTTGAAAAAGAGGCCGAAGTTTTCGATATGGTCTTTGTCGACCCGCCTTATTACAAGGATCTTGCCAGAAAATGCTTGATATGTTTAGACTATTATGATATATTATCCCCCAATGCTTTAATTATCGTTGAACATTTTAAGAAAGACTCTCTCGAAACAGACCTCGAAGTCCTCAAACTTGAAAAAGAAAAAATGTACGGCGATACGGCAATAACGATATTCAAAAAAGGCGCATGAAACACACTAAAACCGCAATATACCCCGGAACGTTCGATCCCGTCACTTACGGCCACATCGACCTTATAAAGCGCGCCGCTAATATATTTGACAAGGTAGTCGTTGCCGTGGCGCATAACAAGTCGAAAGGCGTCCTGTTCAGCGTTAAAGAGCGCGTTGAAATGCTGGAAGACGCGGTGAAGGGCATGGATAATGTGGTAATAGATGATTTTGACGGCCTCGTGGTCAATTATGCCAAGAAGATGGGCACTAACGTGATGATAAGGGGCTTGAGGATGATATCGGATTTCGAATACGAGTTCCAGATGGCATTGACGAACCGTAAACTCGCGGGCGACATAGAGACTATATTTATGATGCCTCACGAGGATTATTCATACGTATCCAGTAAACTTATAAAGGAGGCGGCAACTCTCGGCGCGGATGTCGGTAATTTCATCCCTAAGAAAGCTGAGGCCGCTTTGAAAAAGAAATTATCTAAGAAAAGGAGATAGGGGTGAGTCTTCTCGAGAAAATAAGGGAAAGGTCCGCAAAGAGCGGCAGGAAAATAGTGCTTCCGGAAAGCGACGATAAAAGAACTCTTCAAGCCGTAGAGTACATACTGGACCACAAAATGGCCAGGATAGTCCTGATAGGCAAGGAGAAGCTAAAGAAAGAAATAAAGAGTAAGAACATAAAAGACCTCGAGCTGATCGATCCGGAAAATTATAAAGATACGGATTTATTTGCCGCGTCATATTATGAGCTCAGAAAGGCCAAGGGCATGACGCCCGAAGATGCCAAGGACGCTTTAAGGAAGGATTATCTTATTTTTGGCGCGATGCTGACAAGGCAGGGCGCCGCCGACGGATTTGTGGCCGGTGCGAACCACACGACCGCGGATACGGTCAGGGCCGCGCTCAGATGCTTGAGCATAGATAAGAAAATAGGCGTTGTCGCGGGATCTTTTCTGATGGAGGTGCCGGATTCGCCTTACGGAGAAAAAGGCGTCTTCCTATTTGCTGATTGCGGGGTCAATCCTGAACCGAACGCAAGGCAGCTTGCCGGGATAGCCGTGCTGTCCGCCAACCTTTTTCAGCAACTGTCGGGGACTACGCCAAAGGTCGCATTCTTAAGCTATTCGAGCAAGGGCAGCGCAGAGGGCCCGCTGGTAGAGAAGGTCAAAGAGGCGGTCAGCAGGGCAAAAAACATCTCTCCCGATATACTTATAGACGGTGAATTCCAGGTCGACAGCGCCATAGTGCCGGAGGTAGCCAAAATAAAATGCCCGGCCAGCGATGTCGCGGGAAAGGCGAACGTTTTAATATTTCCCGACCTGAATTCGGGAAATATTTCTTACAAATTGACACAGAGGCTTGCTAAGGCCAGGGCAGTCGGCCCGCTCCTTATGGGTTTTACGAAACCCGCCAGCGATCTCTCTCGCGGTTGTGATGTCGATGACATAATAGACGCTGTGGCAATAACGGCAATAAGGTCTTAATGTTTATTTTAGTTATAAATTGCGGAAGCTCTTCCGCTAAATATCAGTTATTCGATATGGGCGAGAATCGGTCCCTGGCCAGAGGTGTCGTCGAACGTATAGGCCAGTCCGGCTCAAGCCTGAGGCACCAGTTAAACGGCAAGGTCCTGCATAAAAAAATTCCGTGCAGAGACCACTACATCGCGATAGAGATCATCATCGATATATTGTCCGATAAGCGCCATGGCGTCATAGGCTCAAAGAGCGATATAATCGGAATAGGTCATCGTGTTGTGCACGGCGGCGAAGAGTTCAAGGAATCGACGCTTATAACCGAAAAAGTCATAAGGTCTATAGAGAAATTCAGCGAGCTCGCGCCACTGCACAATCCGCCTTCTCTTTTAGGCATAAAAGCCTGCCTGAGAGTCCTTAAAAATATTCCTCAGGTTGCGGTCTTTGATACCTCGTTCCATCAGACGATGAAACCTGAGGCTTTTTTATACGGCCTTCCGCTGGAATATTACAAAAAATACGGCATAAGAAAATACGGTTTTCANNGGGACGAGCCATCGTTATGTTTCCGAGGAGGGCGCCAGACGGATGCGTCGTCCTGTAAAGAAGCTGAAGCTCATCACCTGCCATCTGGGCAACGGCTGCAGCATGGCTGCAGTCGATAAAGGAATATCGGTAGATACGTCGATGGGATTCACTCCGCTTGAGGGGCTCCTGATGGGGACGCGATGCGGGGACCTCGATCCGGCTATCGTCTTTTATCTGATGGAAAAGGAAAACCTTTCTCCTCATCGCATAAACGATATATTGAACAAAGAGAGCGGGCTTTTAGGTGTGTCCGGCGTGGGCAATGATATGAGAGATATCCTGAAAGGGTCCAGGGGCCGGGGTCCAGGGGCCGGAAAGTGTAAGTTAGCGATCGAAATATTCATTCATCGCGTAAAAAAATATATAGGCGCGTATCTGGCCGCCATGAACGGGTTGGATGCGATAATATTTACCGCGGGTATAAGCGAACATAATCCCTGGTTAATCAGGCGGATCGCCGGGGATATCAAGAAAATAATTCCGCAAAGAACCAAGGTTATGGTAGTGCCGACGAATGAGGAATTATTGATCGCTCGCGACACATACAGTATAATCAAAAAAAGGAGCTAGACGATGCCGAATCCTAAACGTAAACATTCTAAAGCAAGACGCGACAAGAGGCGCAGCGCGAACAGCAAGGTCTATGCGGCGAATCTTTCGATATGCTCGCAATGCAAAACGCCGAGGCTTCCTCATAGGGTATGTCCGCATTGCGGTTATTACAACGGTAAACCCGTCGTTATTATCGAAACAAAGAGCGAGAAGAAAAAGGCATAGCCTTAAGCTTTTAAAATATAAGCTAATAGGGGGATGAGAGCAAGATGAAGATCGTGATCGATGCAATGGGCAGCGACGCCGCGCCGGGAGTAGAGGTGTCGGGAGCCGTGCAAGCCATCGAAGAATTAGGATATGACCTTGTGCTCGTAGGAGATGAAGCGCAGATCAAAACGGAATTAAAAAAATATAAAGATTATTCCGATAAGATAACGATAATACACGCGCCGGAACGGATAGAGATGCATGAACCGGCTGCGATCTCCGTAAGACGCAAGCGGCATTCTTCGATAGTGCTTGCCCTGGAATTATTGAAAAAAGAGGAGGCCGACGGATTTGTCAGTGCGGGCAATACGGGCGCTGTCGTATGCGCGGCCGTTCTTTCACTGCGCCTCCTGCCCGGCGTCGAAAGGCCGGGCATAGCTATAGTCTATCCTACGCTGACCGGAGCATCTGTTCTTATAGACGTGGGAGCGAACATCGATCCGAAACCGCTGCATATGCTTCAATATGGCATAATGGCAGACGCTTATGCCAGGTATATCCTTCACAGGCCCAAGCCTAGCGTCGGGCTCCTGAACGTGGGCGAAGAAGAATCGAAAGGGACAGAATTCATAAAAGAGGCTCATATCCTTTTAAGCGAGTCCAAATTAAATTTTGTCGGGAATATAGAGGGCAGAGAGATCTTCGCGGGCAATGTCGATATCGTTCTCTGTGACGGATTCGTAGGGAACGTCATCCTTAAAGTTTCTGAAAGTATCGTAGACACCTTGTTCAAGGCATTGAAGCAGGAGATAAAATCGAATATTGTAGCGACATTGGGGGCCGCCCTGGCAAGTTCAGCTTTTACTGCATTAAAAAAGAAAATGGATTATTCGGAATACGGGGGCGCGCCGCTTTTAGGGGTGGACGGCAGATGTATAATAAGCCACGGATCATCGAATCCGAAGGCAATAAAGAACGCCATAAAGGTTGCTGCAGAATTTAAAACGCAGGACGTGAACAAACATATAGTAGAGGAGCTGGAGAGCTATTAAATATGTGCGAGATCAAAAAAGTAGGCATAATAGGTTTAGGCGCGTATCTTCCTGAAAGAGTGCTGACGAATAAAGACCTCGAAAAGATGGTCGACACTACCGATGAGTGGATAACTTCGAGGTCCGGCATTAAAGAGCGCAGGATCGCGCGTCCCGATGAAGCGACGAGTGACATGGCTACCGAGGCGGCAAAGAGGGCGCTGAAAGACGCGAACCTGAAACCGGAAGACATAGATCTTATAATAGTCGCGACGATAACGCCGGATATGTTCTTTCCCGCTACCGCGTGCCTGGTCCAGGAAAAGATAGGCGCAAAGACGTGCCCGGCATTCGACGTGAGCGTGGCATGTTCCGGATTTATTTACGGCATAGCGATAGCCGAGCAGTTTATACGCTCCGGCACTTATAAATACGCGCTCGTTATCGCCGCGGAAAAACTTTCCGCGATAACCGATTGGAGCGATCGCTCGACATGCGTCCTTTTCGGCGACGGAGCCGGCGCCGCGGTATTGGGTCCTGTCGAAAAAGGCGGAATACTGTCCGTATTCCTGGGCGCTAACGGCAAGCAAGGTGATCTGATAAAGCTTCCTGCCGGCGGATCGAGGATCCCTGCGAGCAAGAAAAGCGTTGAAGACAAGCTTCATTTTATAAAGATGAACGGCGCGGAGTTGTTCAAGCACGCGGTAAAGGTCATGGCTGACGCGGCGCTTCAGGCGACCGCCCCTCTCGGGTTAAAAGCCGAGGACATAAGCCTTGTTATTCCTCATCAGGCAAATCTTAGGATACTGAATGCAGTTGCAAAACGAATGGGTTTGAGCACAGATAAGATATATCTGAACATAGAACGATATGGGAATATGTCGGCCGCGTCGAGCGCCGTGGCGCTTGTGGAAGCGGTAAAAGAAGGCAGGATCAAGAAGGGTGACAAGATCCTTCTTGATGCATTCGGCGGCGGGTTGTCATGGGGAGCCATAGTAATAGAATGGTAGACGCCGCATTTATATTTCCGGGACAGGGAGCTCAATATGTGGGCATGGGCAAGGATCTTTACGAAAATTACCCTCAGGCAAAGGAGATCTTTGACAGGGCGAACAGCATATTAAAATTCGATATAAAGAAAATATGCTTTGAAGGGCCGCAGGAAGAATTGGCAATCACTCATAATAGCCAGCCTGCCATTCTCACAACAAGCATAGCCGCTCTTAAAGTTTTTGAATCATCAGGCCTGTATGGCCAGTATAACATAAGATTCAGCCTGGGCCTAAGCCTGGGCGAATATACTGCGCTTGTTGCTTCCGGGAGCCTTACCTTCGAGGACGCATTGGTCCTTGTGAGAAAACGCGGTGAACTGATGGAAGACGCTTCCAGGAAAAATCCGGGAAAGATGGCCTGTGTAATAGGTATGGATCTGAAGGCGACAGAGGAATTGTGCAAGGGCATAGGGTGCGAGATCGCGAACCTCAACTGCCCGGGACAGATAGTAGTATCGGGCAAGACCAATAACATAGAGCTTTTCGCAAGCCTGGCGAAGGAGAAGGGCGCAAAACGCGTCCTGATGCTCGACGTGAGCGGGCCGTTCCATTCAAGCCTCATGACGCCTGCGCGGGACAAATTAAGAGATCATATCGATAAGGTCCAGATACTGGCGCCCAAAATTCCGTTCATCAGCAATGTCGATGCGTTGGTCCAGAACGACCCGATAAAGATAAAAGAGAACCTTATAGCGCAGGTGAATTCGAAGACGCTTTGGGAAGAGTCGGTGAAACTTGTCGCGCAGAACGGGGTAAAGACTTTTCTCGAGATCGGCCCGGGACAGGTATTGAAAGGGCTGGCTAAGAAGATCGATCCGAAACTGGAAGTGAAATGTGTCGGTACCGTCCAGGGTCTCCAGGCGCAGCCCGTAGTATAAAACGATAAAGGAGAACTTATGGGAAAGTCCATTAAGGGCACCAAGACAGAGTCGAATCTTCTCGCGGCTTTTGCCGGTGAGTCGCAGGCCCGGAACAGATATACGTACTTTTCAAGCGCGGCGAGAAAAGAAGGCCTTGAGCAGATCGCCAATATTTTCATCGAAACAGCCGAAAACGAGAAAGAGCATGCCAAGATGTTCTTTAAACATCTTGAGGGCGGAGACGCCATAATAACCGCGTCGTATCCTGCCGGAACGATAAAAGACGCGAAATCGAACCTTGAGGCAGCTGCCGCCGGCGAAAAGCTGGAATGGACATCCCTGTATGCCGATTTTGCTAAGATCGCGAAAACTGAAGGATTTTCTGATATTTGCAGGACGTTCGAGCAGGTGGCAAAGGTCGAAAGATTTCACGAATCGAGATACAGGAAATTGATCCAAAATCTTGCCAATAATGAGGTCTTTAAGAAAAAGACACCGGTAAAATGGCACTGTATTAACTGCGGCAACGTTGTCGAAGGCGCTGAGGCGCCGAATGAGTGCCCGGTATGCAAACATCCGCGGGCGTTCTATGAAGTGCTGGCAGAAAATTATTAATAAGAACTGACAGGCATTCGAGATGGTCTTCTCCCCGAAAGAGGTATTATTTTCGCCTACCGCAAGATGCAATTTGAATTGTTCGCACTGCAACACAAAAAAATCCTCAGAGACGCTGCCGGTTAAAGATGCCGTTAAATTTCTTAAGCAGTGCAAAAATATAAAAATAAACAGGATAGGGTTTACCGGGGGAGAGCCGTTTCTAGCCCCGGATTTTTTATATGCGCTCACGAAGGCCGCCGTAAAGGGCGAGATGCTCTTCGATCGTATAATGACGAACGGAGTATGGTTTAAGGACAAAAAGAACCTCGATGCGGTTTTGTCAAAGCTATATGCGGCCGCTTATGATGGAGATATCTGCGTGAGCGTCGACAAGTTCCATCGGCAGGACATGAAAAAGATCGCGTTGTTCATAAAGACAGCTTTGTCGATATGGAGGAGGCCTGATATTGTATCCATAGCGGCTGTGATCGACAACGAGAACGATCATGCGACTGAAGATAAGTTTAAAAGATTGTGCTGCCTCTTAAATGGACAGCTTTTCGGGTTTGGGAAAGGACAAGCGTATATTAAAGGGCCGGCGCTATTCATAAAAATATTTAAGATAAAACTCTCGGCTATAGGAGCAGCAGAAAAATTAAAAGATCCATGGTCCGGCAAATGGTTTAAAGAAGACCGTTGCAAAGGCCCCGGCAATGTCTTTTTTGTCGAGCCTTCCGGAGATGTAAGACCCTGCTGCGGTTATGCAGACGCCGAAGACCTGGTCATAGGGAACATTAAAGATGATCCAGCTTGCCTGATCTTTAAGAATGCTGCGAAAAATCGTTTTGTTTCGACGGTCTTCAGGTCCGGCTTAAGCCGCATAAGGAAACGCCTTGAAAAGGCCGGGGTAGGATTCCCGGGCCAGACAGATGATCACTGTTATTTTTGCAATTACATCATTAAGCAGATCCCGAGAAGGACGCTAGGACCATGTTTAGACCGCTGATAAGGTTTTTTCTTTTAACATTATGCCTTTTTGTAATTCGGGATGCGTATCCGGCCGAACCGCAGGTCTATCGGCTGGAATCCGCGCCGGATTACAAAAGGATACAGGCGAAAGTAATAAAAAAAATACCGCTGCCAAAATGGTATCACGAAGGCCTGTTTTACGACGGCAAATCGATCTGGGTGGCAAACGGCGAAAAGGGCAAAATATGGGTAGTGGATACCGTGTCGGGCGATATATCATCCGTGATAGAGCCGATAGCCGGCTTTACGGAAGGCATAACGAAAAATTCCAGCGGCTCATATTTTGCTACAGACTGGGAGGAGAAGAAAATTTACCGCGCCAGGATCGAGAATAATAAGCTCATCCCGGAATGGGAAGTGTCGCTAAAGCCCGAATACCCAGCCGGTGTAATATGGGCAGAAGGCCGTCTTTATGTCATAACATGGCGCCGGGGTATGGGAACAAAATTTTATCTTAATGAAATGGATGCGGAAGGAAAACTGCTGCGCAGCATACGTATATCGAGGATCGAAGAGCCTGCGCATATGGCTTGGGATGGGAAAAATTTGTGGATCACCAGCTGGTATAGCAAGCTGGTCTATAAGGTGGATATAGACAAGATGAAGATATTGGGGTCGTTCGTCTCTCCGGTATCACTTGCCACCGGTATCGCGTGGGACGGGAAATTTTTATGGTTGACGGGCACGCACGGCGCCCTGTATCAGATCGATGTGGATGATCCGCAGGAAGGGGAAAGCATGGAAATAAAAGTTAGCAGCACGGTTTTTAAAGATGGAGAGATGATACCGAAAAAATACACATGCGACGGCGTGGAGGTTTCTCCGGGGCTCTCGTGGTCCGGGATACCGCGGGAAGCAAAAAGCATCGCGCTCATAAGCGAAGATCCTGACTCTCCGGCCGGCATATGGACGCATTGGGTGGTCTTCAATATCCCTCCGGGCGAAAGCGCTCTGCAGGAAGGCGTTCCATCGACAGAGACCCTTCCCAACGGAGCAAGGCAGGGGGTAAATGGTTCGAGCAAAATAGGTTATGACGGCCCCTGTCCGCCGTCCGGTACGCACAGGTATTATTTTAAAGTTTATGCGCTAGATACGATGCTGGACCTTAAGCCGGGCATAACCAGGAAGGCCTTGCTTGCGGCAATGGACGGCCACATCATAGGCCAGGGCCAGCTTATGGGGAAATATAAGCGATAAGGATAAAAAAGTTATCGTATTTGGATTGACTTTTCACAAAATCGCAGGTATCCTTAAAGGTGTAGGGTAATATATGTATATCATTATGTTAAACTGGTGAAAAAACAGGTGAGAACTATGAGATCAAAAGCCTTCACTCTAATTGAAACAGTCTTAGCTACTATCATCGCCGGCATACTCGTAATAGGAGCCGCCGCAGTACTGCAGAATATGCAGACCCAGACAGCCAAATTCAAGACAAGCGTAGATACAGATATGCGCTGGGTAGAGGCCAACCGGCACCTTGCCGAGAACGTCCACGCATCATCATACCTGAGTGTGCCGAACCAGGATATCCTGATATTGTTTAACTACAATGACAGGGAAACGGGCAGATATATTAATGACACTGTCAATCACCAGATAGGATATAGCGTAGACGTTGGCAACACCTTGCAATCCACATTCCCGGGAGTAAATGCCTTGTTCATGGCACCATCCCCAGGCACTGTAGGGAAAGGATGGAAGAACGATAAGCTCATCGAGGTCATAATTAACTACTCAGCACCTTTTACCAGCACTCTGCGCCTTAGAACCGCAGTGGCTACAAAACCGCCGGAGACATGGGCGTTGAAAATTAATGGCGGTGGTGTTTCTTATGGAAGCTGGGTCTGGTGCGTGCAGAATACAAGTGATCATAATTTTATTCTTTCAGGATCTTCTTATATTCCGTATATTACTACATCTGAGTTCAGATATGCGCCATATCTAATAAATATGGATAAAAATGGGCATATTAACTGGGAAAAAGTATACGCTATTGGTAGTCTGTCTTTCGGTAATGGGAAAAATTATGCAATAGAATGCTTCCGAATGGAAGGCACAACATTGCTTTCGGATGGTTTTGCTTTGGCCGATACGTATTGGCAGTACAGCTCTACAGACCCGTTTCCTTATATGCAAGGTAATCACTGGGGAGAAAGAGCTACAATCATTAGGACCGAGACGAACGGCGATTTCAGAGGACTGCAGCAATTTGGTGTAAAGGCCAATCTTGCTACTACATTCACATTCTATTCTATTCGCCAGAAACCTGATTTAACCGGTTTTATAGCCTCAGGGGCTGCCTCGACACTTTATGATAATACGATCTCTCCTTACGGCTATGAATCTGATGTATTTTTAGGAATGGTTAATGAGGATGGATCAAGCAAACATGTGCGATATTTTGGCGGCAGGAACCTTATTGATGACCCTAATATGTGGCCTTGGCTCAACAGCTCTAGCGTCTGGGCTGTTATGGATGTCGGTAATTGCGTCGAATATGCCTTTGATAACACAGGCCGAGCTAACGGTTATATATTGGTCGGGAGTACTCTTGAATATGATTTTCAGAATCCCCCATATAATAATTATACAGGCATCCCCGACTGTGCTATTTATATAGTAGGTGTAGACGCTAATGGAGATTATTTATGGTCTAGGGCCTACGGGCAAGACGGTAAAAATTATGTGGTCCGGGATTGTCATGCCGTAGCCGATGCGTCTGGACTATTTAACGGTTATATAATAGCAGGATACATCCCGGATTCTTATCTACAGATATCGGATGATGTTTTTTATGATACAACTCAACTACGAGTGGACTGCTTTCTTCTCCGTCTGGATAAAGATCTTAATCCTCAGTGGTTAAAGACCTATGGAGGGTCGGGCAAAAGCGATTTCCGGGAAGTAAAACAAACAGTCGATGGCGGGTTCATTGTAGCCGGATATACAAATACCAAAGGCGCAGGAGATTATGACTGCCGGCTCATAAAGACAGATAGCTTTGGTAATACGGCCTGGGACCAGGTTTATGGTGGCGCAAAAGAAGATAAGGCCTACACTGTTCAGGAGATCGTGAATAACTCCGGTAATTCAGAGGGTTATATAGTCGGGGGGTCAACCCAGTCATTTTTAGTCGGAACGGATCCAAGCGTAGAAGAAACGGATGCGTTTATATTCAGGACCGACATAAATGGTGTTTGCACGCAAGCCAGCGATCCACAAGGTGTGGGCCCGCACACGTTGCCTTCCAGTGCGGCCAATATACTCTATAACGATGATTCAGGCGTAACCAGCCACCTTGCCGAACGTCAGCTTACCACTATTGATGATCCTGTCAATACAACCAAAAAACAGTGTGCTATTACTAATCTATCTTCCCATATAACACTTCGACAGTATTGAGTCATATCCTTTCGAATAACCTCTCAGAAGACAATTGACATCTCATAGCGGGCTGTGTTATATTTAATTCAAATTTAATTGTATAAAAAATATGAATGATAATGTGCAGAATATTTGCGTAGTAGGCGACGGCGGGTGGGGAACCACCCTGAGCGTCCTTCTTGCCAAAAAAGGTTTTAACGTAACCCTCTGGGGCGCGTTTCCCGACTATGTCGAGATCCTGAAACAAGGCAGGGAAAACATTAAATTCCTTCCTGGCGTTAAAATACCCGATACAGTGAAATTGACAGCATCTCTTGATGAGGCCCTGCGGGGTAACGGGCTCGTGGTCCTCGCCGTGCCTTCCCAATATATGCGCGGCGTCCTGGCGATGATCAAGATGCACGACTTCTCCGGGAAAATTTTTGTCAGCGTTACTAAAGGTATCGAAAATAAGACGCTAAAGCGCATGTCCGAAGTAGCGGTAGAGGTGTTGGGCAAACAGACGCTGGCAGTTTTGTCGGGCCCTACTATAGCTCTTGAGGTCGCCAACGGAGCGCCTACGACGGTAGTCGTTGCCTCAGACGATAAGTCCCTTGCCAGGAAAGTGCAGGAAATATTCATGACTGAACGTTTCAGGGTTTATGCGTCAGACGATATTATAGGTGTAGAGCTGGGCGGAGCCCTTAAAAATATTATAGCCATAGCCGCCGGTGCATGCGATGCTCTCGGTTTTGGAACGAACGCGAAGGCGGCGGTCCTGACGCGCGGGCTGGTTGAAATAGTGCGTCTGGGCGCGGCGATGGGCGCGAAGAAAGATACCTTCTATGGCTTAAGCGGGCTGGGCGACCTGACGACTACATGCATAAGCCAGTATTCCAGGAATAGATGGTTGGGCGAAGAGATCGGGAAAGGCAAGAAATTAAAAGATATCCTTAAAGAGACCGACATGGTCGTCGAAGGAGTGGCTACTGCGAAGTCAGCTTATGACCTGGCGGAAAAATTTAAAGTTGAAATGCCCATAATCTGTGAAATATACAGGATCCTTTATGAAAACAAAGATCCTAAAAAGGCTGTGCATGACCTGATGACGCGCGCTCCTAAGGACGAGCCATAAATATAAGTATCATTATCAATATTGATCGCGCAGGTTGTTCTTTTGGGCAGCCTGCGCGATTTTGTTAATAACAAAAAAATACTTTCATATATATGGTTATTTGATATAATATTATGATATTATAACTTGGACGGGGGGTGGCTCAGCCCGGCTAGAGCACTTGCTTGGGGTGCAAGGGGTCGCCAGTTCAAATCTGGTCCCCCCGACCATCCTGCTTCGCTGCTGTAGTGAAATTGTAATGAAGCTTCGCAGCGATGTGGGATCATGTAGAGTTTGTAAGTCAAAGGAATGAGTATGCGAAAAATAAATGTCGGAATAATAGGTTTCGGGACCATAGGAAGCGGCGTCGTGAAGGCCCTTAAGTCCAGGCGCGCTTTCCTGCGCGAGAAGACAGGCGTCGATATTTCAGTGGCACGGATATGCGATAAAGATCTGAAGACAAAAAGACCTGTTAAAGTAGATAAAAAAATACTTACCAGGTCCGTCCCGAAGGTCCTCTATGACCCAAAAATACATATTATCGTTGAACTTGTCGGAGGAATAAGGCCTGCGAAGGATATCGTCCTTGAGGCATTAAGATACGGCAAGCATGTTGTTACAGCCAATAAGGCCCTCCTGTCGGATTCAGGAGATGAAATTTTCGGTTTGGCAAATAAGCTTGGCCTTGCCGTGGGTTTCGAGGCAAGCGTCGGAGGGGGCATCCCGATAATAAGGGCATTGAGAGAGGGGTTCGTCGCTGACAGGATAAATCTGATCTACGGGATAATAAACGGGACGAGCAATTTTATATTATCCAAGATGGCTGATGAAGGCCTGAGTTTTCAGGACGCTTTGTTATTGGCCCAATCGAAAGGATACGCGGAGAGAGACCCATTTCTGGACATAAGCGGCGGAGATTCCTCCCATAAATTGTCGATCCTCGCCATGCTCGGCTTCGGCGTTTCAGTAAAGCCGAAAGCAATTTACACAGAAGGCATTGCCGATATAGAGCCGGCGGATATAGAATTCGCAAAACAAGCGGGCTATGCTATTAAACTCCTTGCTATCGCTAAAAGATCGCAAGATGCGCTCGAATTGAGAGTGCATCCGACATTAATACCGCAATCGCATCTTTTAGCGAGCGTCAACGGTGTTTATAACGCTATATTCGTGAACGGCGATCTGGTTGGCGACAACCTTTTTTATGGACAGGGCGCAGGCGCAAGCCCCACTTCCAGCGCGGTAGTGAGCGACATAGTAGCGATCTCGAAAAGCCTTTGCTGCGCCCGGTCAAAGAGCTGCGACCAGGTGACTGTCAGGAAGGACGTTAAGTCCATAAAAAATATGAGCGATGTGAGGACGAAGTTCTACGTGAGATTCACCGCTGTCGATAAACCGGGCGTGCTCGCTAAAATATCCGGCGTGCTGGCAAAATATAAGATAAGCATCTCAAACGTTACGCAAAAGCCCGGAAAAGCAGGGAATGTAGTCCCCATAGTCATAATGACACATGAGGCGCTCGAGAGCGGCATGGCAGCGGCGTTAAAAGAGATAGACTCACTTGGTATGATAAAGAAAAGGTCCGTCAGGATACGGATCGAGGGATAGACGCTCATGGCCAGAGGAATAATCGAAAGGTACAAAAAATTTTTACCCGTTACCCATCGCACCCCTATCATCAGTCTTGAGGAAGGTGACACCCCTCTTATAATGGCGCCTTACATAAGCGGCCTCGTGGGCGATGGGATCGAAGTTTATCTGAAATATGAAGGCCTGAACCCGACAGGCTCGTTCAAGGACCGCGGCATGACACTCGCGATCTCCAAGGCCGTCGAAGAAGGTTCGAAGGCGGTCATGTGCGCGTCTACGGGGAACACTTCCGCGTCCGCCGCGGCATATTCAGCCAGGGCGGGGTTGAAATGCATTGTCCTCATTCCGGAAGGCTCTATCGCGCTCGGAAAGCTTTCGCAAGCAATGATCCACGGCGCAAAGGTTATCGCGATAAAAGGAAATTTCGACGATTGCCTGGAGCTGGTCAAGGAAATAACCGCGAAACATAAAATAACACTGGTCAACTCGCTCAACCCTTACAGGATCCAGGGCCAAAAGACCGGCGCTTTCGAAATATGTGATGAGCTTTGCGATGCGCCGGATTTTCACGCCATACCCGTAGGGAATGCCGGTAATATTACCGCATATTGGAAAGGCTATAAGGAATACAAAAAAGCCGACTTGAGCAAGCGGCTGCCTAAAATGCTCGGTTTCCAGGCAGAAGGCGCTGCACCCATAGTTTTAGGCCATCCCGTGAAAGAGCCAAAGACAATAGCGACTGCCATAAAGATAGGTAATCCCGCCAGTTGGAAGCATGCCGAAGCTGCGCGCGATGAATCCGGCGGATTGATCGACATGGTCACCGATGACGAGATATTGTCCGCGTATAAAGTACTTGCCGCAAACGAGGGCGTATTCGTCGAGCCCGCAAGCGCGGCAAGTGTCGCCGGGATCCTGAAACTCGCGAAAAATAAATATTTTAGCAGGCAGCGGGCAAGCGGGCAAACGATGAGGATCGTCTGCGTTCTTACGGGCCATGGGTTGAAAGACCCGGACAGGGCGATCGCAAGCGTGGAGCAGCCCAAAGTTTTGCCTGCAAAGATCGATGCCGTTCTGAAGGAGATGGGGATAATAACGTGAAATACGCGATACTGGTCGGCGACGGCATGAGCGATTATCCTATAGCGGAACTGGGTGACAAGACGCCGCTAGAGGTGGCGAAGATACCGAATATGAACGCTATCGTCAAGGCGGGCATGATCGGTCTTGTGAAGACGGTCCCGACAGGCATGAAGCCGGCAAGCGATATAGCGAATCTCTCTATCCTCGGTTACGACCCCAAGACATACTATACGGGCAGGGGGCCGCTTGAGGCCGCGAATATCGGTATAGAGTTAGCCGAAGACGAAGTTGCTTTCAGGTGCAATCTCGTTACCGTAAATAACGCGATAATGGCCGATTACAGTGCCGGCCATATCTCCGATAAAGAGTCCGGCACCCTTATGGGCTACATCAATGAAAAACTCGGCTCGGATAAAATACGGTTTTACCACGGTAAAAGTTACAGGAACCTGATGGTCGTAAAGACGCGTTCGGCTGATGAATTGAGCGATCTCATGAAGACATCATGCACTCCGCCGCACGATATCAGCGGAAAGAGTATATTAAAATATGGCCCAAAAGGTAAAGGCGCTGATATTCTTGAGCGTTTTATGCATGAGTCACGAGCGATCCTGGAAAAGCATGAGATAAACAGGGTGAGACTAGACCTCAAAGAGAACCCGGCTAACATGATATGGCTATGGGGCCAGGGGACAAATCCCAATATGCCGAGTTTTAAAGGGATGTTCGGGCTAGACGGCGCGGTCATTTCAGCGGTCGACCTGGTTAATGGTATAGGAAAATTGACGGGCCTTGAACTTATACAAGTCCCGGGCGCTACAGGCTATTATGATACAAATTACCAGGGCAAGGGAGAGTACGCCGTCAATTCCCTGAAAGAAAAAGATTTTATATTTGTCCACGTTGAAGCGCCGGACGAGGCGGGCCACAACGGTGACATGAGGGCGAAGATAACGGCTATCGAAAATTTCGATAAATTCGTCGTAGGCGCGGTATGGAATTTTCTTAAAGGCACACAAGACTACCGGATAATGATCTTATCCGATCACGCCACACCGGTTGCTATAAAGACCCATACTTCAGATCCGGCGCCGTTCGTAATGGCCGGGACAGGTGTTGAACATAACGGCTTCGATATCTTTAGCGAAAAGAATGCCGCCGAGAGTAAAATAAAATTCAGATCGGGCGCGGCGCTGACCGAGGCCCTGATAAAGGGAGTGCGTAAGTAGATGTCAAAAGGAATAATCGTCCAAAAATACGGCGGGACAAGCGTTGCCGATATCGGACGCATACAGAATGTGGCCAAGAAGGTCGTAGCGGCGAAGAGAGCCGGTTTCGACGTTGTCGTCATAGTCTCCGCGCTCGGCCATTCGACCGATAAGCTTATAGAGCTTGCGCATCAGATCACTGTCATCCCATCGGAGAGGGAGCTCGATATGCTGATATCGACCGGCGAGCAGGTCTCGTGCGCCCTTTTGGCAATGGCTATACATAAATTGGGAGAAGACGCGATATCGTTTACCGGCGCGCAGGTTGGTATCATTACCGACACCTCTTTCACAAAGGCGCGCATCATCGACATAAACGCAAAGCGGATAGTCGAAGAATTGAAGAAAAAAATAGTGATAGTAGCCGGGTTCCAGGGCGTGAGCGTTAACCAGGACATAACTACCCTGGGAAGAGGCGGCTCTAACCTGACCGCTGTAGCCCTGGCAAAAGTCCTGAATGCGGAGTCTTGCGAGATGTATACCGATGTCGAGGGCGTTTTCACTGCCGATCCGAGGGTCGTCAAAGATGCCAGGAAGATAGACCGTCTGAGTTACGAAGAGATGTTCGAGCTTGCATCTCTTGGGACGCAGGTCCTGCAGCCGCGCTCGATAGAGTTCGCGATGAAGTTCGGCGTTCCCATACATGTGAGGTCTAGTTTCTCTAACAAGATAGGCACAATAATTTCCAGGGAGGTAAAAGCAATGGAACACATAGTCGTTTCGGGGGTCGCTTTGAATAAAGATGAGGCCAAGGTAACTATCTGCGACGTGCCGGACAGGCCCGGCATAGCGGCGAAGATATTCAAGGTTATAGCTAAGGAGAACATCAATGTCGATATGATCGTCCAGAACGTCTCCAGGACGCATGCAACCGACATATCTTTTACTGTCCCAGGCACGGACCTGCACAAGACCATAAAGGTCGCGAAAGAGCTCTCCAGAAGAGTCGGCGCGGGTGACATAACGTTCGATAAGGATATCGCAAAGGTGTCGATCGTCGGCATCGGGATGCGCAGCCATTCCGGCGTCGCGGCCATCATGTTCGAGGCGCTTGCTGAAAAGCGCATAAATATCGAGATGATATCCACCAGCGAAATAAAGATATCATGCGTTGTGAATAAAAAATATGGCGAGAAGGCCGTTAGGGTGATCCATGAAAAATTCGGATTAGGGAAAAAAAAGGTTAAGAAATAAGCCAAAGGCTAACAGAGGGCACATGACAAAGATCGAACTATATGACACAACTCTGCGCGACGGCGCTCAGTCAGAGGGCATTTCTTTTTCCGTAACCGATAAGCTGAAGATCTGCGAAAAGCTGGATCTTCTGGGGATCCACTTCATCGAAGGCGGGTGGCCCGGCGCGAACCCGAAAGATGTGGAATTTTTTAAGAAGGCAGGGACCATGCGCCTTAAAAATTCCAAGATCGTTGCTTTCGGAAGCACCCAATACGCAAAGACAAAAGCCAATAAAGACAAGATACTGAAGGGGCTGCTTAATTCCGGAACGCGGCATATCACTATTTTCGGCAAGACGTGGGACTTGCATGTGCGCGATGTCCTGCGCGTCGACCTGAAAGAGAATCTCAGGATGATAGAGGATTCCGTGAGATTTCTGAAGTCGAAAGGAAGGGTCGTTTTTTATGACGCAGAGCACTTCTTCGACGCTTACAAAGGTAACAAGGACTATGCCCTGAAGACGATCAAATGCGCGGAGGCTGCAGGAGCCGACAGGATAATCCTGTGTGACACTAACGGCGGCACCATCACAAGCCAGATATTCGAGATCGTGGAAGAAATAAAGGCCGTTACGGGCGTGCCTCTCGGCATACATGCGCACAACGATTGCGATATGGCGGTCGCCAATTCCATTGCGGCAGTGCAGGCCGGCTGCCTTCAGGCTCAAGGCACGATCAATGGTTACGGCGAGAGGTGCGGGAACGCCAACCTCGTGTCGATAATAGCCAACCTTAAATTAAAACTCGGGGTAGACTGCGTGTCGGGGCTGGCGCTGAAAGAGCTCACGGAGGCCGCCAGATTCGTGGCCGAAGTATGCAATATGAAATTACCGGATAACGAACCGTTCGTGGGTAATAGCGCTTTTGCGCATAAGGCCGGAGTGCATGTAAATGCTATCCTTAAAAATCCGAAGACATACGAACACGCCGATCCTCATGCGGTAGGCAACCACAGGCGGCTTCTCATTTCCGAGCTTTCGGGGAAATCGACGATCCTGAAAAAAGCGGAAGAGATGGAGCTGGACCTGGGCAAGGATCCGGGGAAGAGCAAGAAGATCCTGAAAGCCCTGCAGGATATGGAACACGAAGGATATCACTTTGAATCGGCAGAAGCGTCGCTCGAGCTTGTGATAAACCGTTTAATGAAAAAATTCAAGGAATTTTTCGATCTTGAGGATTTCAGGGTCATAATCGAGAAGCGAAAAGGCGGAAAGATGTCGTCTGAAGCCACGATCAAGCTCAAAGTCAATAAAGAGCTCGAGCATACCGCTGCGCTCGGCGACGGCCCGGTTAACGCGCTCGACAGCGCGCTGCGGAAGGCGCTGCGAAAATTCTATCCCAGGCTTGCCGAGATGCATTTAACGGACTACAAGGTGCGCGTCCTGGACGAAAAAGAAGGTACCGCCGCGAAAGTCCGCGTCCTGGTACAGTCCCAGGATAAAGACGATTCGTGGTGGACTATGGGCGTATCCGAAAATATTATCGAGGCCTCGTGGGGGGCGCTCGTCGATTCGGTTGAATATAAATTATTGAAGGATCTGAAAAATAAAAAAGGGAGAGGACTATGAAGAATGCTATCGGGATAATTTTAATAAGTATTTTGGCATTCGCGGGACTCGCGTACGCAGACGGCGCAGGCCAAATGGCAGATGATATTTATAAGATAGACAACGTAGTCGTCAAGTTCAGTCCGCCTTTAGGATGGGCCTTGAAACAGGGGCCGGTCCCGTCGATCCACCTTAACTTTGCGCCAATGTCGGAAAATTCTTCAGCGGCCAGCCTGGGCATCGTGGCATGTTACGCTCCGTTCGCCGCGGGATTCGACATGGAGAGATTGATGAAGGCGACCGAGAACGATGTAAGCATTTTATCGAGAGAAATTATAGACTTCAATGATACAAAGGCGTTCAGCTCGATAAGCGAAATAGGCGGGCTGAAGACCAAGAGCATTCAATTTTTAAAAGACGGGAACATGTTCACCATCACATTCATCGCCGATAACAAAGATTATGACGCGATGCTGCCGGCTATCGAAGAAAGCCTTAAGACATTCCAGGTGATCTCGTCCGAGCATCCGCAGGCTGAGGCGCAAGCCCAGTCCATAACTCAGACCAGGACCGTGAGCCCGGCTCAAACGCCCCCTTTACCTCTGGTCGCAGAGCCATTCCAGGAAAAGGTGCAAGCCGATTCTGTAGTGAAGATCCTCCTTAAATCCGGCACGATGGTCAAAGGTAAGGTGCTTGAAAAAAATGAATATCGTGTAAAATTAGATTTTCACGGCGTGCCGCTGTCGGTTTATTTTAGCGACATTGATACGATAGATAATGAATAAAGGCGGGAGGTAGCTATGATAAAAAGCGTAAGCCTCGGAGAAGAGATAACGGTAACGGCAAATAACAGGGTCGGAGTGCTGGCGGACATATCAATGATACTGGCCAGCCAGGGCATAAATATAGAGGCCGCTTCCGGATACCAGGACGGCAAGATCGCTAAGGTCATGCTGATAACCAGCGCCAACCTCGGCGTAGTAAAGGAATTAAAAAAATCCCGCTATAAATCCGTTAAAGAGTCGGAGGTCATACTGGTCGATCTTGATAATAAGCCGGGCGCCCTGAAGGTCGTTACGACTGAGCTTGCTAATAAAGGGATCGATATTAAATATTGTTATATCACGGCGTGTTCGTGCGGAAAATCGTCGAAAATGGTGCTGCAGACAAGCGACAATGAGTCTGCAATGTCGCTCTTGTCCAAATATATATAAATGAATAAGACCCTGCTCATTTGTGTCTTTTTTTTAAGCGTAATGGCCTGCCCGGGAACCGGGGCATTTGCCGATACGATATATCTCAGGAACGGCAGATCCCTCGAAGGCATCGTGAAAGCGGAGAACAAATCCACCATAGAAGTCGATATAGGTTTCGGGACGATCACCTGCAACAAGGGTGAGGTCGAAAAGGTCGAACGGTCAACGCCCGAAGAGCGGGGCGTCATAAGCGCGCGATGGGATGCCGAGAGAAAAGAGCTTCGGGCAAAAGAAGAAGAGTTTTTCCGGGCGCGCGAAAAAAGATTCGCCGAATATGAGTCGTGGGCTCGCGAGTCGGAACAGAAGAAGCAGGCCCAGGGAACAAGCCCCGGGGTGATCCCTGTAAGGCGCGACGCCGGATCGCGGGGCATTTTTGTGGATTCATTATTGAATAATGATGTCAACGCGCTCCTTCTTCTGGATACGGGCGCATCAGTTGTCGTTTTGACTAAAGGAATAGGCGAGAAGCTGGGATTTAAGGCGGACGATACAAAGAAAGATATCGCGGTTATGCACCTGCCGGGAGACCGCAAGGTCGATGCAAGGATGGTCATAATAAAAAGCATCAGGATCAAAGATGTCGAAGTAAAAGACGTGCTCGCCGCGATATTGATGGAAGACATCACGGACGGCAGTTTTAAAGACGGGCTGCTCGGCATGACATTTTTAAGCAAGTTCAATCTAAAGATAGACTTAAAGGACATGAAGATGTCCCTGGAAAAGCTGAAATAAAATTTTTCGTATCCCGTGATAGAATGTGCTGTGTCGAGTGGTTCGCTCAGGACGCGCAATTTTCAGCCATGTGAAAATTGCGCTCCGTAAAATTTCTCGTACGCTGCCTCGAAATTTTAAGGCCTGAGCTCACCACATCGCCACATCACATTCCTCGAGAATACGAAAAATTTTACCGGGGAGTGAGTGAGGAAATTTTTCGCTTCGTCANNAATGAAACTGCTCAACAGTTTATCGCATTTGCAGGTTCAGTGGCCATCGAAATTTTTCCACAGCAAATTGCATGCCTAATGCAATTTGCGGCAAGCGGAGGCAACACCCGAAAGTAAATGCCGGACTGAAGGCGAAAAATTTCTGAAGGAATAAATCATAATGGAAGAACTGTCTAAGGCATATAATCCTCACGAAGTCGAGGACCGCATATATAAATCCTGGGAAGACGGCAATTATTTTCACGCCAAGCCGGATCCCAACAAAAAACCATATTCGATCGTGATCCCCCCGCCCAATATTACCGGTATTCTTCATATGGGCCATGCCCTAAATGATACGATCCAGGATATCCTTATACGGTTTAAGAGGATGCAGGGATTCGTTGCCGAATGGATGCCCGGCACGGATCATGCGGGCATAGCTACGCAGAACGTTGTCGAGCGGAAGCTTGCCAAGGAAGGGATAAAACGCCACGATCTTGGGCGCGAAAAATTCGTAGAAGAGGTCTGGCGATGGCGCGATGTTTATGGTTCTACGATAATCAGGCAACTGAAGAAACTCGGCTGTTCATGTGATTGGGAGAGGGCGCGTTTTACTATGGACGAAGGCCTCTCGGATGCCGTACTGGAAGTTTTTACCCGGCTTTACGAAAAGGGGCTGATATATAAAGGAAATTATATAATAAACTGGTGCCCGAGGTGCCAGACCGCTTTATCAGACGAGGAATCCCAGCATAAAGACGTTGATGGGATGCTTTATCATATCAAATATCCGGTAAAGGACGGCGGGTTTGTGATAGTGGCGACGACGAGGCCCGAGACGATGCTCGGAGACGTTGCGATAGCCGTAAATCCAAAAGATAAGAGATATATTGACCTGAAAGGCAAGACGATAATCCTGCCGCTGGTAGATAGAGAGCTTAAGATCATCTTCGATCCGCTCGTTGACATGAAATTCGGGACGGGGGCCTTAAAGGTCACTCCTGCCCACGATCCCGTTGACTTTGAACTCGGGCTAAAGAACGGCCTCCCACAGATAAATGTCATGAATGAAGACGCCACTATAAATTCGAACGGCGGCGAATACGAGGGCATGGACAGGCTTGAAGCGCGTGAAGCGATCATCGAGGACCTTAAAGAGAGAGGGTTGTTCATAAAATCGGAAGCGCACCGTCATGCCGTAGGGCATTGCTACCGGTGCCATACCATGGTAGAGCCGAGGCTTTCGCCGCAGTGGTTTGTAAAAATGAAACCTCTTGCTAAGCCGGCTATTGATGCCGTAAAAAAAGGCAAAATAAAGTTCCACCCCGAAAGATGGACGAAGGTCTATCTGGATTGGATGGACAATATACGAGATTGGTGCATATCGCGGCAGATATGGTGGGGGCACAGGATCCCGGTTTACTACTGTAAAAGCTGTCAGGGTAAGGACAATATTATCGTTTCGAAAATAAAGCCGGACAAATGCCCGAAGTGCGGGTCGACGGAGATCGAGCAGGATCCGGATGTACTCGACACATGGTTCTCGTCCTGGCTGTGGCCGTTCTCTACTTTTGGCTGGCCGAAAGAGACTCCAGAGCTGAAATATTTCTATCCGACCGATTCGCTCGTTACGGCTCAGGAGATAATATTCTTCTGGGTCGCGAGGATGATAATGGCTGGTATTGAATTCAGGGGCCAGATACCGTTCAAGGATGTCTATATTCACGGCACGGTCCGGGACATAACAGGCACGAAGATGTCGAAATCGCTCGGCAACGTTATCGACCCGCTCGACATGATCGCCAAATACGGCACTGACGCGCTGCGCTTTAGCATCATATCCATTACGGCGCAGGGCCAGGACGTGTTCCTGTCCGAAAGCAAATTCGAGCTCGGACGGAATTTCGCTAATAAGCTCTGGAACATGTCGCGATTCATCCTGATGAACCTTGAGGAAGAAAAGACTGCCGCCGACCTGTGTGTGTTTTTTAAAGAGACGGACCTGACGCTTCCGCAAAGATGGATCCTTTCACGTTTCTATTCCACCCTCGATTATGTTACGAAATGTCTCGATGAATATAAATTCAACGAAGCGGCGAACGCGATATACGAATTTCTGTGGCATGAATTCTGCGATTGGTATATCGAGATAGTGAAGCTTTCGATCGACGATAAGACGTCTCAGGTGATCCTGTATAAAGTGCTGGAGAAAAGCTTAAGGATGCTCCATCCTTTTATGCCTTTTATTACGGAAGAGATATGGCTTAAGCTTCCGCATGAATTGGACCATCCGGGCCTGTCGATAATGGTCCAGCCGTGGCCTCACATGCAGAAGGAGATGATCTCGATTGATGCCGAAGTGAAAATGAAAGAGCTCATAGAGCTTGTCACAACAATACGGAATATGCGCTCGGCGTGGAATCTCGAACCCAAACGCGAGATAGAGGTGATCATTAATATTCATAAAATCGGAGACGAAAAGACGATCCTCGAAAATATCGATTTCGTAAAGCGCCTGGCGCGCGCATCGAAGGTCGATATCGGTAAGTTCGCGAAACCAAAGAACGCCGCCTCCGGCATCGTAGGCTCACTTGAGATATTCCTGCCGCTGGAGGGGCTCATAGATTTCGATAAAGAGCGGCTGCGCCTTAAAAAAGAAGAGGTTCGTATGGCGTCCGAAATAAAGTCGATAAGCGGCCGGCTCAAAGATAAAAATTTTACTTCCAAAGCTCCGGAAGAGGTCGTGGCCAAACAAGAGGCCTATAAGGCGGAACTTGAACTGCAGATAAAAAAATTGAGAAATAATTTAAAGGAAATAGGATAAAAATGGCAGAAGAACATTTTGAAAAAAAGTTACGCGTATTGCACGAGATAAGCAATGAGTTGTCCCTGACGCCATCGGTACATGACCTGTGCTGCCGCGCCGTAGAGCTTGGCCGCAGCCGTCTCGGCTTTGACCGTATGTCGACCTGGTTTGTCGATAAAGACCCGAAGTACATAGTAGGTTCTTTCGGCGTGGACGAGAAGGGGCGTATACGCGAAGAGACGGAAGAGCGCGTGGCAATAGGCGGCGATCCTGTTATGAAGCAGATAAGCGCCGAGAAGGCGCATTCGATCCTGTGCCCGGACGTTCCTTTGCGGGACAATAGCGGCAAAGCCGTCGGGCAGGGCTCGCACATAATCGCGGCTATATGGAACGGCAAAGAGATAGTCGGATATCTATCGACGGATAACCTACTCAAACATGTCCCGCTCACTGAACATGACAGGGATTTCGTTGAGTTGTTCGCTTCTACTTTCGGCCATCTTTATTCCCTGAAACGGACAGAGGAAGAATTGAGAGCGGCATACGATCGTCTCAAGGAGGTCCAGGACCAGCTTGTGCAGGCAGCCAAGATGGAAGTGGTGGGGGGCTTGGCAAGCGGCGTGGCGCACGAGGTGAAGAACCCGCTTGCGATAATACTGCAGGGCATAGATTATCTTGCGAAGAAGGTAAAGGCAAAAGATGAGAACAGCCATGCCGCGCTCATGCGTATGCGGATAGCGGTAAAGAAAGCCAATGCCATCATAAAAGGGCTTCTCGACTTTTCCTTTACGACAAAGCTGGATTTTACGTCGCAGGACCTGAATGAAGTCATAGAAGCGGCGCTGCTTCTGGTAAGTTACGAGATCGGCAAATATCACATAGAGGTGGTCAAAGAGTTTAAAAAAGATATCCCTGAGGTCAAGATAGATAAAAATAAGGCAGAACAGGTATTTATAAATATTTTTCTGAACGCTATCAACCATATGCCGAAAGGCGGGCAGCTTACCATAAGGACGTATACGACGGTCACTGATAAGAAGATGGTTTGCGCCGATATAGAAGATACCGGCCCGGGCATACCGGCCAACATCCTGGACAAGGTCTTTGATCCGTTCTTTACCACAAGGCGCGGTTTAGGCGGGACAGGGCTCGGCCTTACCATAACAAAGAGCATTATCGAGATGCATAAAGGTAAAATAACAGTAGAAAATAAAAAAGACGGGCATGGTGTAAAAGTTTCACTGATGTTCAAGGAATAAAACTTACGGAGGGAGCGTTATGAGAAAAAGACGTATATTGATAGTCGATGATGAGAAAGGCTTTACCGAGATGCTGAGGCTCAACCTGGAAGACACTCTCGAATACGAGGTGCGGACGGAAAACGACAGCCCAAAGGCCCTTGCCGCGGCAAGGGCGTTCAAGCCGGACATCATATTTCTAGATATAATAATGCCCGGTATGGACGGCGGCGCGGTGCTTGGTAAATTACGGGAAGACGTTGAGACCAGGGACATACCTGTAGTTTTCCTGACTGCTATCGTGGGTGAGAACGAAGCCGATTCCTTAAAGGCGGGCATAAGCGGGTATCCAGTTCTGTCCAAGCCCGTAAGCTTTTCAAAACTTACCGAGTGCATCAAGAAGACCTTAAGATAGCTCGTTATGAAGCTCGAAAAAGAACGGGCCTTGCCCATAATCAAGGCCTCTCTCAAAGAAGACATCGGAAAAGGCGATATCACGACAAGTGCCATCATGGATAAGCTTGCCCCGGGCAGGGCATCCATAATCGTAAAAGAAGATTGCGTTGCCTGCGGGCTTGAGATCGCCGAATGGGCAATGGCACAAGTCGATTACAGCGTGCGGTTCAAGCCGAATTGCCGGGACGGTAATTTCGTCGGCAAAGGAAAAGAGCTCGCGTTCCTGGAAGGGCATGCATCGTCCATACTGCGGGCCGAGCGGACAATGCTGAACTTCCTGGCGTTCCTCGGCGGCATAGCTACAAGAACGAAGCAGTTCGTCGACAAGGCAAAGCCGTACGGCGTCAAGATCATGGACACGCGCAAGACGTTCCCTCTTCTGAGATATCTGGAAAAATACGCGGTCTGGACCGGCGGCGGATCCAATCACAGGATGGGACTTTATGATCAGGTGCTGATAAAGGATAATCATATACAAGTCGCAAGGACGGGCAAGGTCACAAGTTTAAAGAATTTAGTTGAAACGGCCAGAAAAAAGAGCTTAAAAGGCGCCGTGATCGAAATAGAGGTCGAGACAGTCGAAGAATTTAATGATGCGCTTGCGGGAAGGGCGGATATTATAATGCTGGATAATATGACCCCGCAGGAAGTCTCCTCGTGCGTTGAGATAAGACGCCTGTCAAAGATAAAGCCGGCCCTAGAGGTTTCCGGCGGTATTACGCTCGACACGATCGAGGAATATTCGAAGACCAAAGTTGACATGATATCGATTGGTGCGCTTACCGATTCGGTCAGGGCCATTGATTTGAGCCTGGACATAGTCTGACATGGCTAAATTCAAGCTCGTAAGCAATTACAAACCCGAAGGCGACCAGCCGGAAGCGATCAAAAGGTTGACGGAAAGTTTGAATAATGGCGCTCCATTCCAGACCCTCCTTGGAGTTACGGGCTCAGGTAAGACCTTCACAATGGCTAATGTCATAGCCAATATAGGCAAACCCGCGCTGGTCATATCCCACAATAAGACGCTCGCCGCGCAGCTATACAGCGAATTCAAGGAATTCTTCCCGCAAAATGCCGTCGAATATTTTGTCAGTTATTACGACTATTATCAGCCGGAGGCCTATATCCCGCACAGCGATATATACATAGAGAAAGATTCTTCTATTAATGAGGACATCGACCGGTTGAGGCTGTCCGCGACGAGTTCGCTCTTGTCCAGGGACGATTGTATCATTGTAGCGAGCGTCTCCTGCATTTACGGCCTGGGCTCGCCGGAAGAGTATGGCGAAATGCTCGTATTCCTGGAAGAGGGCGAGAATATATCGCGGGATGATATACTGAAACGGTTGGCGGCAATACATTATGAACGCAATGACTACGATTTCAAACGCTCGACCTTCAGGGTTCGCGGAGATACAGTAGAGGTCTTTCCGGCGTATACCCAAACGGCATACAGGGTAGAGCAATTCGGCGACAGGATAGAGCATGTTTATGAAATAAATCCGCTGACAGGCGATATAATAACTGCCGTAAAGAAGGTGGGGATATATCCGGCCAAACATTTTGTCACGACGGGCGACAGGATAGAAGCTGCTATAAAATCTATCGAGGCGGAGCTTGATACACGGCTTGCCGAGCTTAGGGCAGGGAACAAGCTTGTAGAGGCGCAGAGGCTTGAGTCGAGGACGCATTACGATATCGAGATGATGCGCGAGATAGGATATTGCAACGGCATCGAGAATTATTCACGCCACCTGTCCGAGAGGCTGCCGGGATCGCGGCCGTGGTGCCTGATCGATTATTTCCCGAAAGATTATCTCACGTTCATAGATGAGTCACATGTGACAGTCCCTCAGGTGCGGGGGATGTATAACGGTGACCGGGCCCGTAAAGAGACCCTGATAGAATACGGGTTCAGGCTGCCGTCCGCGCTCGATAACAGGCCGCTCAAGTTCGAGGAATTCGAGAAACTTATTTCGCGGACCGTCTTTGTCTCCGCAACGCCCGATGAATACGAAATAGAGAAATCGCAAGGAAAGATAGTCGAGCAGATCATAAGGCCCACCGGCCTTATCGATCCCCCTATAGAGGTGAGGCCTACTAAGGGACAGGTCGATGATCTTATTAAGGAAATAAGGGAGCGTGCCGCGAGAAAAGAGAGGATCCTTGTTACGACCCTCACCAAACGGCTCGCTGAAGACCTTACGCGATATTTAACCGAATTCGGCCTGAGGGTGAAATATCTGCACTCCGAAATCGGCGCGATCGAGCGCGTGGAGATATTGCGGGACCTAAGGCTGAATAAATTCGATTGTCTGGTCGGCATAAATCTATTGAGGGAAGGGCTCGATCTGCCCGAAGTATCGCTTGTGGCGATCCTGGATGCCGACAAAGAAGGCTTTTTAAGGAGCGGGACGAGCCTTATACAGGTTGCAGGCCGCGCGGCGCGCCATTTGAACGGCCGGGTAATCATGTATGCCGATACTGTGACAAAATCGATGAAGAAGGCTACCGGCGAGTCGAGCCGCAGACGCGAGATACAGGTAGAATTTAACAAGCAGAATAATATAACTCCGCGCTCGATAGAAAAGGCGATAAAAGATGGCATAGAATCATATAAGAAGGCCCGCGAGATCATCGAAAATGTCGTGGAAGAGACGGATGAGATGTATGACGTAACAAGCCTTATAGCGGAACTCCAGCACGACATGGAAGCCTCGGCGAGAAATTTGCAATTCGAGAAAGCCGCGATGCTGCGCGACCAGATCAAGGAACTGAAAGAGAAATATAAAATAGGCGAAGACGCGAAAGGCAAGACCGATGCTGGACGAGAAGATACTGGCCATATTAAGAAATAATACGGATACGCATGTTTCCGGCGAGGAGTTGTGTAAATTATCGGATATCTCGCGCGCCGCGATATGGAAGCATATAGAAAAATTTCGCGAAGAAGGATATGAGATAGAGGCGTCTCCGCATTTGGGCTATCGCCTGATCAGCATCCCTGACAGGCTCATCCCGGGGGAGATAAAATGGGGTTTGGGGACAAAAATTTTAGGCAAGACGGTTATTTCTTATAAAAAAGTCGATTCGACGAATAACGTCGCCTATGAGCTGGCAGAGAAGGGGCTGGCCGAAGGCGCGATTATAATAGCCGAAGAGCAGGAAAAGGGTAAAGGCAGGCACGGCAGGCTGTGGCAATCTCCCCCTAAGGGCGGAATATATATGTCGTGCATCCTGAGGCCGAAAATGGTCCCTAATGAAATATCGAAGATAACGCTCCTTGCCGCTGTGGCCGTAGCAAAAGCGATCCGCGCGGCTACCGGATTGAATGCCATGATAAAATGGCCGAACGACATTTTGGTAAATGATGATAAGGTTTGCGGCATTCTTACCGAGATGAAGGCAGAGCAGGATGAGATCGCCTTCGTGGTAATAGGGATAGGAGTTAATGTCAATACCCCTTCGAGGGGTCTTCCTAAGGGCGCGTCCTCGCTGAGAGAGGAGCTGCCCCGCGATAATAAAGTTGAAATATCGCGCGTGGAGTTGACCAAGAAAATACTCCAGATGCTTGAAGAAGAATATATGCGTTTGAAAAGGGAAGGTTTTGTCCATATAATAGATGAATGGAAGCAGATGAGCTCAATGATCGGCTCAAGGGTCAAGGTCGTTACGCAAAACAGGACATTCGAGGGCCTGGCGCACGACATAGACCCGGATGGCGCGTTCGTGGTCAGGCTTGAGGAAGGAATACTGGAAAGGGTGTCGTCAGGCGACATTATTATGGTCAGATGAGAAGGATAGTTGCCATAGATATCGGGAATACGAACATTACGGCCGGGATCTTTTCAGGCGCCCATTTGGACGCAAAAATAAAGATCCCCACGCATTCATATTCCGTTTATGAAGCGCAGCTCAGGAAACTTTTGATATCCGCCAGCCTGGCAGCCGAGGACATAGATGAAACCGTTATTTCCAGCGTTGTCCCGCTCGCGTCATCGCGTCTTTCCGTGCACCTGAATAAGGTGTTGAAGTGCAGGATAACTCTTACCGGGAGAGATGTTAAGGTGCCGATCAGGAATCTGTACAGAGAGAAGGACGAAGTCGGCCAGGACAGGCTCGTCAATGCGTTTGCCGCCAAAGTCCTTTACGGCGCGCCTGCAGTTATAATCGATTTCGGCACAGCCGTAACGTTCGACCTGGTCTCGAAGAAGGGTGAGTATCTGGGCGGATTGATATTGCCGGGCATTGAAATGTCGCTCCGCAGCCTTTATAAACATACCGCGCTCCTGCCGAGAGTTGAATTAAAAGAAGCGGCGCATATTATAGGCAAGGATACAGTGAGCAGCATGCGCGGAGGCATACTTTTCGGTTTCGGCGCCATGTGCGACGGCCTTGTCGCTGAATATAGGAAGATCCTGGGGAAAGGCCTCAAAGTTATCCTGACCGGCGGCAATGCAAAGCTGGTAAAAAAATATGCGAGATCGATCCAAATAGTCGATGAGAATATTACACTCAAAGGATTGTTGCTTATAAGTACGATGAAAAAATGAGTGCGTCTTGTTAAGGTACAAAAAATTAGATTGTCAGCTATTGAAATATTTTTGCTATAAGGTATACTTACTATGAATTTTGTTAAAAAAGGAGAAGAGATGAAAAATCTTAAAATTACCGCAGTTTGCGTTTTAGCTTTATTGATTATGCCTTTGCTTTCATTTGCGCAAGAAGGATCCGGTATTTCAGTATCGGCGTCCGGCAGCGTTACTATTGGCCCCGTTGTAGGCGCCATAGCAATTATCCCTGTCGGCTCATTTTCGCTGACGACTACCGAGACCACTGTAAAGAAATATGACTATGGCTATATGAAGATAGTTTGGACCTTATCTACATCCCGCTGGGTCGCAAATAATAATCTGGCGGAGCGGTTAAATAAGTACGAAATATACTGGGGGGGCCTTTTAAGCTCCAAGATCGAGCAGCGCTATATATATGATTTGAACGGTAGGCTGATATCGCCGGTATGTTTTACGACGTCTTCGTATACCTATAATAGGGACAAGAAACTTTCCCAGGAAACCATATCTACCGCCAGCTACGACACCAGGTATAAGCTTCTCTCCGAAGTGCGCACGATGATCCAGTACGGTTACAATACAGCAGGGGCCCTGACCAGCAAGGTGAACAAATCTTATTTTTACAATGGGAACTACAAGCTGGTTTCTACGTCAACAGCCACAACGGCAAACAGCTATTATGGAAACGGCTTATTGAAGCAAGAGATCGGCGAGTATACGTCAAAAGGCGCGGATGGCGCGCTCTGGGCTTATTCCCGCTCGGTGTCGGATTACACTTATAATGCAAATGGAAAATTGGAGAAAAAAGTTACGAATAATTATGGCCGCAATAGCGGCGGCAACGTTTTTCTTACTAGTACATGCACCGAGCGCTGTCTTTATTGGTCGAGTGGTGTGTTAATGCAAGCTTCTACCGAAACTAAGTCGTACGATCAAAGCGGCCATCTGACGGCAAGCGGTAACGTGATACATGGATATGATCAGCAGGGTAATGCGCTCACTTCATATTTTTATTCATATACCTGGTTATACGATAATGGCCGTATTGTAGAGGCAACTTCGGATTATAAGGTTTTTAATAGTAACGGTAATCTTAGCAGTTCAAGTTATACAAGAGAAGTATATGATGCCCAGGGAGCCCTGACCGAAAAACACAGAGAAGATAAGACATATAATAATAACAATACACTAGGCTGGATGATGGATGTCGATGAAACATACGGCGGCAACGGCAATTTGACGGGGAAGATCACGGATCAGCAAGGGTATGATTCTAACGGCGTTTTTCTAAGGGCGTCCCGCGTGACATCGGCAAACACTTATAATGGAGACGGTTCTTTAAAGCAAGAGTCGGAGGAATGCCGCGAAGTCGGGGCGGACGGGAACGTTTCTTTTTATTACCGCAGCATCACGGACCACTTCTATTACGGTAACGGTGATAGCTATAGCGTAAGTTCAGTATACGACATCAATAATAAATTGACAGGTAAGGCGGCGGATATCCACCTGACCAAAGACGGGCAGCCTGTGGATTACACGGTGCTATGCGATGTAAATGAGGCGGGTGAGATAACATACACGCACGTCTATACCGCCGGCGGCGAGGTGGGATCGTTAGGCGGAAGCGGATACAGGGAGCCTGCCGCTATAATAGGCGATATCTACAATCCTGTAAATCCGGCAGAGCATGTCGATATCAAGGTAAACGGTGACCTTTACCTTAACTCGAACAATATATGGAATTTTAGTCATACGACCGTGAATGTGACCGGGAACTTCACAATGGATACGTCTCATCCATATGATATTTATGTGAATGGGGACATGAGCATTAAATCGGACGGAGATGTGGACTTGCGCGCTTATAGCATTTACGTAAATGGAAATCTTACTATAGCGGGTCACTCAATCATATTAAGTTCAACAAAACCACTCATAGTTACAGGTATGTTTATGCAGATTAGCGATCCTATAGATATAACCCCTATCGAACTACCGCCGAATAGCGGCATTGTGCTGCATTACGACTCCACGCCAATTCAGGGGGACGCGGAAGTAGTAGCGCGGTTCAACGTTACTCAAACTTCTCAGATAAGCCTGCCGCAAGGCGTTACGATGACCGGCTCTATAGCAATCCAGAGTCAGGGCACGATGGGCCCTTTACAGAAAAAATAAGATAACGCGGGATCACACCTACTCTTTGGATGCGTATGTCGTGAGATGGTCTGGATATGCTGTTTCTGCTTTATAACCAAGTCCGAACAACACCTTCTCTAACTTGAAACAAGTTTTTTCGCCATCCAACATATGATAAGAGGCTATTGCCAAGTCGGCCTTGTTATTTGCAAGAAACTGACCGGCGCCTTTAATTACTTCCACTTCAGCGCCCTCCACGTCCATCTTGATCAGATCGACTTTATGTATTCCCAGTTCTTTAAGCGCACTGTCCAAAGTAACAACCGGAACTTCGATAACCTTTCCGCCTTCTTCATTAACGACAAATGAACGTGTTATATTCTTCGCTGTCGTAAATCTTAAAACAGTATTTTCGCTCCACAGCCCCTTTTTTATCAATATGACGTTACTTAATTCGTTTAACTCCACATTCGATTTTAATACGTCAAATATAAGAGGATCGGGCTCAAAGGCAATGACTTTCCCAGAGTCTCCGACTGCTTTAGAAGCATATAAAGTAAATTCTCCCTCGCCCGGTCCGCAGTCAATGACCGTCTCACCATTTTTCAATTCATGCTTTTTTATATATCCCCACAATGACGATCTAAGCTCATGCTCTACGTCGCTGTAAGACTTAAACCTTATTCCGTTTAAGAACTCGTATACAAAATAGCCATTTTCATAATACACATAAAAATTATTTCTTTTAAATCGTCTTAGATTGTAAAAAAATCTATAGTAAAAGCGCTTGCAGTGTTCTTGTGCAGGCCCGGGAGGGATCAGTTTAGATAAAGCCTTGCTTAATCTTGACATTTTGCGTTATTTTCCATGCAGGCGGTATTATAGCATGAATGATCTCTAACCTGGTTAGATTTAGCAGGATAGAAACCTGATCCTCGTTACGTTCGCACAAATATTAAATTGGATGGGTCCTGTCCTCGGTCGCCTTTCGGCGCTTTTTCGGCCGAAGCGGGTTTACAATATCGTGGTAAACAAAGCGCGTATCTATGTGCTGCCAGGATTGCCTGCTCGTCCAGCGTCTCTAAACCCAGTTAGCTTATATCGCAATCCTAAGCCGGCAGCACCCCATCCGCTTCGGCCTTGTTTTGCGCCTCAAGGCTGGACCTCGGCCACCCATCCCTAAACTTTTCAACAAATTTTCATTGTGCTCACATAACTTCGGATTAGGTTTTCCGCTTTCCTATAAGAAAGAAATGTATTGTAATTGACCCTATAGCGGCGTATTTGCTATAATATATCTGTATGCGAGACAACTCACAGGACTTATAGGTCAGATAATGCGCTGGCGATGAGCCAGTGCTTTTTTTATTGGAGACACAATGTCAAATAAAGATTTTCACGAGAGATTTGGTATTAGGATAGATGAGGTAGGAGTTAGGCAGAAATTTGTTGCAAGGATTGAGGTTGAAATTTTTGAGGTAATAAAGAATGAAGAACCGTCCCTTATCGAGCCAGACTTTTTGCGGAGGATTAGCACTATATTAGGTGAAAGGTGGGATAGATATATCCAAAAATTGGGTTACCGAACAGACGAGTATATATCTCAAAATTTTGATATAGCAATGCTTTATAAGGGTGACTTCAATCGTTGTTTGCAATTGCTCGAGTTAATATATGATTACACCAACAATGAATATAAAAAATTCGGGAAAGACGGCAAGCATATAGCGGCTTATATGGATAAAACAATTCCTATAATATTAGCTATGAGCGAAGTTGATTTAAACCTTCTATGGAAAAAGGGAAAATTTTATCCCGCAGGAGCAGAACTATTAGATGACAAGCTTGTGGAAGATATATTGGACTGGCTTAATGATTACAAGGATGAGAAAAAGGACTTTGACAGAGCGTTAAAAGCAATGATGAAAAAGGATTACAACGAAGTAGTCAGTAACAGTTATAAATGTATTGAAAGTCTCGTGCGAAATATGCTGGGTAATAGTAAGACGCTCGACAATAACAAAGAGCTTATTTTGTCAACGCTGAAGTTGTCAAAAGAGTGGGGAGCTATATTAAATGGCTATCTTGCTTATGCAAATGAGTATGGTAAGCATGGCTCAAAAAAAAGACACGATGTAGACCCTAATGAAGCCGAAGCATTTTTATATATGACAGGACTTGTTATTAGGCTTTGTATTCGTAAGGAAAATAGATAACCATGACCGACAAGACTAAGAAAATTATAGCGAGAGAAGGGCTTGCAATTATTTCAATTTTACTAATTGCCGTTATTATGATTGGATGCTCAAAGGTAGAAGATGGATCAAGAAGAACCGTAGAAAAATATTCTAAAGCCGAATTCTCGGGTAATTACGAACTTGCGTATTCATATTTATCTAAGTCAAAAAAAATGGCTCAAAGTGAAGCACAGTTTAAAAAAGAAGTAGAAGGGTTTTTTCACAAGTGGTTTACTGGCAATGAGCTAGTGATAAGAAAACTTTCATCCTGTTGTAAATATGAAATTGTGAAAGTATTAAAAAGAGGCAATAAGGCAATTGTAGAAACTGATTTCAGAGTACCGAACATAGTCCAAGCCGCACCTATTGTGCAGAAAAATATGTTTTCAATGCTTTCAGGAAGCAATGAATTTGACATTGACGCTTCTATGACAAAGAGCATAGAACAATTTACTAGTCAAAGTCAAGTGCCTACTATAAAGCCAGGTGTTTCTTATGATTTCAACTTAGTAATGGAAGATGGGGAGTGGAAAATAGCTGAGATAAAGGAACGAAAAAATCCTAATTCGGCTTCGCCCATGATTAAAAATTTGGCTCACGGCAGAAATGATATTAAATAACATACCTATAAAGAAGTAAGCACTTCATCATTTGGTCGGTGAGAACTATAAAGGAAAAATAATATGGAAAAGAAATGCCTAGATTGTGGGAAGTTTTATGATTCAAGTTTGTTTAAACATAGTCATATCGCCAATCATTGGTATATGGAATGTCCCGAAGGACACAAAAACGAAGTTGCTAAAGCTAATGATAATGATTGGGAATTTTTTACGCCGAAACGACCCAAACCAGTATAAACAGTTTCTCTGTTTACCACCACTTGAATATATGCCCTAGCAGTATAACCACTTGCAGACCTGCAACACCTATTATAATAATTTCTAGCCTGGTTAGATTTGTCAGGTTATCAAGGATGTCACAGATTGTGACATCAAACTTGAGGTGCCAAATTGGCACCTCAAGTCATTAATTGTAAACCGGTAACAAATATGCACCGGTTCAATGAAAATGTTTCGGCAGTCAGATGGCGGAACTTTGGTGGTCCGCCTGGAGCGACTGTTAAAAATTTCGATACTTTGGGGCGGTTTAGAAAGGCCAATGAAACTGCTCAACAG
>PLNN01000046.1 GCA_003142795.1 Candidatus Omnitrophota bacterium | reverse complement strand
AGGTTTCCTTCTAAGGAGTAAAAATCGAATAAGGTTTGCATCCGCGCTGAAATGAGATTTTTACAACGCGCCTGTAGCTCAATTGGATAGAGTGGCTGGCTTCGAACCAGCAGGTTGGGTGTTCGATTCACCCCAGGCGCGCCAGTTTTCATTGAATCAATAAGTAATATAACATATAATGTTTGCATAGTTTTTCCTTATCGGCGCACGAGAACTTTTACGCGGAAGGAAAAGGAACAACGGCGTTTCACTCAGAGGAAAGGAAGAACAGCGTCTCTGTAATTTACCAGGATAAGCGTTAGGAAGGAAAACCATAGGTTTTCTTTCCTAAGGAGCGATATAGTTAGATGGTTTTCGCGACGCGGGCGTGACGGAATTGGCAGACGTGTACGGCTTAGGACCGTATGCCGCAAGGCTTGGGGGTTCAAATCCCTCCGCCCGCACCACTCTTCTTCGCTACAACAGTTAAACTGTAATGGAGCTTCGAAGGAATGCCTCTACGAAGCTTCACGAGTCTAAATATAGTAGCGAAGTAGGGCAGTTTTAAAAATCATCTTTACACGTTTAACAAAATTAAGTATAATAATTTTCTTATTCGAGGAAAGGAAGAACAGCGTCTCCTGAGTCAGAGGAAGGAAAACAGCCCTGAACCATTTATCGTAGTCGGGGTTCAGGGCGTTAGAAGGAAACTTTAGATTTCCTTCTAAGGAATAAAAATCGAATAAGATTTGTATTCGTGCCGAAATGAGATTTTTACGACGCCCGCATAGCTCAATTGGCAGAGCAGGACACTCTTAATGTCAAGGTTCCAAGTTCGATTCTTGGTGCGGGCACCATATAAAGTTTAATTTGAATCACAACGCGGCGGTAATTCAGTGGTAGAATGCGACCTTGCCAAGGTCGATGTCGTGGGTTCGAACCCCATCCGCCGCTCCAGTTTTACACAGACGCTAGTACAAATAGGAGGCAGTATAGTATGAAGATCATGGAATTCTTGAACAAGAAGGCTGTTACGGCAGACCTGAAAGCGACCGATAAAGAAGGCGTGATAAGGGAATTGGTCGATACTTTAGCCAAAGCCGAGGACATAAAGAATAAAGAAGACCTTATAAGAGCCCTCATGACCAGGGAATCTTTGGGTTCCACAGGCATAGGACAGGGCATCGGGATACCGCACGCCAAGACGGCAAATGTAAAGGATCTTGTGGCCGCGTTCGGTTTGTCCCAGCAGGGAGTGAATTTTGATTCACTGGACGGAGAGCCCGTATATATATTCTTTCTTCTCATAGCTCCGGAAGAGTCCGCAGGGCCCCACCTGAAAGCTCTCGCCAGGATATCTAGGATGTTAAAAGATAAATATTTCAGAGAGCTCCTTAAAAAAGCTAAAGACGAAAAAGAGATATTGCGAATAATCCAGGACGAAGATTCGAAAAAGTATTAAAACTCAATAATTTATAATGAAAATATTAAAAGCGTTTAAATGGCTCTACCCCGGCATGTGGGTGAAAAGATGGATCACGCTATCCGTCTTCGGCGTCATGATGATATCTATGGGATTTGTGATGGTGCTGATGGAGCCGAACGCGAGAAATAAGACATTTGCGGCTTTTGTAATAATAGCCGGGATACTCGCGGTCGTAACGGGCATTAAGAGGATAATAAAATCGTTCGTCACGATATTCCTTCCGGAAGAGTCTGACGGGCTCGTAGATAAGATCTACCAGAAAAGGATATTGGAGAAAGGCCCGAGGATAGTGGTCTTGGGCGGGGGGACGGGGCTTTCGACGCTCATTCATGGTCTTAAAGAATATACCAGCAATATCACGGCTGTAGTTACCGTGGCCGATGACGGCGGTTCGTCGGGCCGTTTAAGAAAAGAATATGATGTGTTGCCGCCCGGCGATATAAGGAATTGCCTCGTGGCCCTGGCCGATGCCGAACCGCTCATGGGAAAACTATTCCAGTTCAGGTTCGAAGAAGGGAGCGCTCTTGCCGGCCATAGTTTCGGCAATCTCTTCATAACGGCTCTTTCCAAAGTAACGGGCAATTTTGACGCCGCGATAAAAGAATCGAGCAAGGTCCTTGCCATAAGAGGCAGGGTCGTGCCTTCGACGCTGGATAAGATCAGCCTTGTGGCCGAACATGTCGATGGTTCCGAGACGGTCGGAGAGAGCGCGATACCGAAGGCCGGCAGTCCCATAAAACGCGTCCACCTGAGGCCGGCAAATTGCAGGCCGACCGAGGAAGCAATAGAAGATATAAAGAAGGCCGATGCGATAATCCTGGGCCCGGGGAGTCTTTATACAAGCATAATGCCGAACCTGCTGGTCGGGAAAGTCTATCAGGAGATAATAGCTTCGAAGGCCATTAAGATATATGCCTGTAATGTGATGACGCAGAAAGGCGAAACCGACGATTATAAGGCAAGCGATCACCTGAAGGCCATAGTAGAGCATACCGCTCCCGGCATAGCGGAATATTGCATAATCAATACCGCGAAGATACCGGAAGAGCTTTTAAAAAAATATAAGGGCGAGAAATCTTATCCGGTTTTTCCCGATTCCGAAAATCTAAAAAGGATGAAATGCAAGGTCGTGGAAGCGCATATAATAAACCCGAAAGATTACGTAAGGCACGATCCGGCAAAATTGGCGAAGCTCATAATAGATCTCATAACGAGTCTCAAGAAATCTAAAGGATAAAATTATCATGACGGTCGAAAAGGTAATAGCGATCAAGAATAAGCAAGGCCTGCATGCAAGGCCGGCCGCGCTGTTCGTCCAGATCGCGAATAAATTCAACAGCGATATAACCGTTTCCAAAGGCAAACAGAAGGTCAACGGCAAGTCGATCATGGGCATAATGATGCTCGAGGCCGGCGCCGGTTCAAAGATCACGGTCGTGGTAAACGGCGAAGACGCCGAGCAGGCCATGGCCGAGTTGGAAAAATTATTATCTCACGATGATATCGAGGATTTCATAATCTAAAGAGGGGTATGAGGCATGAAAAAGAAAGAGATAGTGCTGAAAGGTATTCCGGCATCGCCCGGTATAACCATCGGTAAAGCATTTCTTTTCGGCAGGGAACAGTACACCATCCCCAGGCGCAATATAAAAGAAGATTATATACAGAACGAAATAAAGCGTTTTAAGGATGCGCTCGTCCAGACGAAGAACGAGATAATGGAGATCAAAAAACGCATATCCGAAGAGATGGGCATAGAGCACGGCCAGATATTCAGCGCCCATCTCCTGGTCATCGACGACAGTATGCTGATAGAAGAGGTCATAACAAGGCTTAAACGCGAGAAACTGTCGATCGAATATATATTCCAGGACGTTCTCAGAAAATACATCAAGGTCTTCTCCGAGATGGACGACGAGTATCTCAAGGAGAGGATAAGCGATATAAATGACGTCGGCAGAAGGATCCTGAAGAACCTGATAGGCGCGAAGGAAGACGTACTCTCGAACCTCAAAGAGAAAGTCGTGGTCGTCGCTTATGATCTTTCTCCTTCCGATACCGCCACAATGCATAAAAAGAACGTCACCGCTTTTGCGACAGACATTGGAGGCAGGACCTCGCATACCGCGATCATGGCAAAATCTCTCGAGATCCCCGCGGTAGTCGGACTGGAATCATTAACAAAGGCGGTTGAGTCAGGCGATGAAATAATAATTGACGGGACCCGCGGCATGGTCATTATAAATCCTTTGCCGAAGACCCTCAAAAAATACGAGACGGACAGGGAAAGATTTGTCGCGTTCGAAAAACATCTGTTGGAAGCAAAGAACCTGCCGTGCATAACATTGGATGGCAGGAAAGTAGAATTGGCGGCGAATATAGAAGTGCCGGAAGACGTTACATCGGTGATATCGCACGGCGCTTCCGGCATAGGCCTGTACAGGACGGAATATTTTTACATGAACAGGAAAGAGCTGCCGACCGAAGAGATCCAGTACAGGGCCTATTCGATCGTTGCTAAAAAAATAAAGCCGGAATCGGTCATTATAAGAACGCTTGATATCGGCGGAGACAAATTCCTTTCCCAGCTGGAAGTCCCCCAGCAGATGAACCCGTTCCTTGGCTGGCGCGCGATAAGATTTTGTCTTGCGCGGCCGGATATATTCAAGGTGCAATTAAGGGCGATCCTCCGGGCATCCGCTCACGGAAAACTTAAAGTGATGTATCCCATGATATCCGGGCTTGAGGAATTACGCCAGGCTAATGCCATACTCGAGGAAGTGAAAAAAGACCTCAGGAAAGATTCCGTCCCGTTCGACGAGGAGATGGAAGTCGGGGCGATGATAGAAGTGCCGTCAGCCGCAATTACGAGCGATATACTGGCAAAAGAGGTGGACTTCTTTTCCATTGGCACGAATGACCTCATCCAGTATTCGCTTGCCGTAGACAGGGTCAATGAAAAAATAGCGTATCTTTACGAACCGGCCCATCCGGCGGTCTTAAGGCTCATAAAGACCGTGATCGAAAACGGCCACAATGCCGGTATCTGGATCGGGATGTGCGGAGAGATGGCGGGTGATATATCGATGACGATAATTCTTCTGGGCCTGGGCCTTGACGAATTCAGCACTTCGCCCATAGCGATCCCGGAAATAAAGCGCATAATAAGGTCCGTCACGGTCCGGCAGGCCAAAGAGATAGCGCATGAAGCGATCACATTGCCTACCGGCAAAGAAGTTGAAAAGTTCGCACGGAAGAAATTGAAAGAAATAGTGCCTGACCTTGCGATCGAAGTAGAATGACAATGAAAGAAATGATCTTAGACGATTTAAAAACAATAAAGAAATATGACGGCTCGGATATGATGAGCCTTATCGAGTCGTTCTCTGACCAATGCGAAAAAGCTGCGGGGATCGGTAACGCTTTCGAACTGCCCGTTTCCCTGAAAGCCGATCATAAAAACATCGTCTTTACCGGCCTCGGCGGTTCCGCGATAGGCGCCGATATCATAAGATCCTATCTTGCCGATGAAGTAACGGTCCCTATCCTGGTCAACCGGAATTATGCTCTTCCAAAATTTGTGGATAATTTGTCGCTCGTCGTTGTCTCCAGCTACTCCGGGAATACAGAAGAGACTTTAAGCGCCTATAAAGACGCGAAGGCAAAAAAAGCGAAGATAGTCGCGATAACTTCAGGCGGAGAGCTGGAGAGATTGGCCAAAACGGACGGCTTCCCGGTGCTGAAGATACCGGGCGGCCTTCCCCCGCGATGCGCGCTCGGATATTCTTTCTTTCCGGCGCTTATACTGTTATCGAAGATCGGCCTGATAAAGGACCAAACCGCGTATATAGATGAAACGATAAAAACCATAAGAGGCCTTAAAGATAAAGAATTGGGCCATGATGTACCTTCCGGGAAAAATCGCGCCAAGGATATTGCCGGAAGCTTATATCAGAAGTATCCGATAATATATTCCGGCCAGGACCATTTCGATTGCGCGGCGACCAGGTGGAGAGGCCAGCTTGCCGAGAACTCAAAGACCCTTTCATCAACACACGTCCTGCCGGAGATGAACCATAATGAGATAGTCGGGTGGGAAAATCCGAAAGGTCTTTTAAAGGATTTCGTCGTGATCATATTAAGGGACGCAGGCGATCCCGCGCGCATCGCCCGCAGGATGGATATAATAAAAAATATAATCTCAGGCCGCAAGGTCAGGGTGATAGAAGTGAACTCCTCCGGCAATGCATTATTGACAAGGATATTCTCGCTTATCTATACGGGAGACTTGGTGAGTTTTTATCTTGCCATATTGAACCAATGTGATCCCACCCCCGTCAAGAGCATAGTCTATCTGAAAGAGGAGCTTGGCAAGAGATGATAGTCATTGTGCTGGCGGCCGGATATGCGACGAGACTCGAGCCCCTTACCCTGAAGACGCCGAAATCGCTTCTTCCGGTGGCGGGTTCGCTGATCATCGACAGGATACTCGATAAAGTTGGCGCGGTAAAAGACAAAGTTCATTCTATATATATTATAACGAACGCGAAATTTTTCGAAAATTTCAGAAGCTGGCTTGTTATTTCCGAGTATCGCCGGAAAATATTTTTGATCAACGACGGCAGCACGTCCAACGATACTCGGCTCGGGGCGATCAAGGATATCAGTATCGTGATAAAGGACAAGGCGGTCGACGACGATGTCCTGGTGATCGCAGGCGACAATCTGTTCGATTTCAATCTGAACGAATTCCTGGAATTCGCGAAAACGAGGCCCGACGGGGTATCGATAGCGCTCCATGATATAAAAAGCCTTGATGAGGCGAAGAGTTTCGGGGTCGTTAAGATAGACGGGAATAATAAGGTGGTCGATTTTGCCGAAAAGCCAAAGACGCCGGCATCCACTTTAATATCGACAGGCATATATTATTTCCCCAGAGGAAAACTTTCTTTTATAGATAGGTATGTAGGGATGCAGGATAAGGTGGACGCGCCCGGCTATTATATAGGATGGCTGAGCAAGGCCGATAATGTCTACGGGTTCGCTTTTTCTGAGGATTGGTACGATATAGGGACGATCGAATCTTACAAAAGGGCGGATACGGAATATTTAAACAAGGAGAGGTAAAGAATGGTAAAACACAATTATCTGTTTACGTCTGAAAGCGTTACGGAAGGGCATCCCGATAAGGTATGCGACCAGGTTTCGGATGGAGTGCTTGATGAAGTGTTAAGGCAGGATCCGGCAGGCAGGGTGGCCTGCGAGACTTACGTTACTATGGGTCTTATAATAATCGGCGGCGAGATAACGACTAACGCCTATGCGGATATACACAGCCTGGTCCGAAATGTATTAAAAGACATAGGTTATAACCATCCCAAGTACGGGTTTGATTATCACACCTGTGCGATACTTAACGCCATACATACCCAGTCGCCCGATATAGCGATGGGCGTGGATAAAGGCGGGGCCGGCGACCAGGGCATGATGATGGGCTATGCATGCAACGAAACGCCGGAATTGATGCCGCTTCCCATAATGCTCGCCCACAAGCTGTGCGCACGAATGGCGGAATTGAGGAAGAATAATAAATTGAGATATCTGGGGCCTGACGGAAAATCCCAGGTTACCGTAGAGTACCGAGACGGAAAACCGGTGCGTGTGACATCGGTAGTTCTGGCAAGCCAGCATACGGAAGAAGTCGTGGATAAGAAGACCGATCTATTTTCCGAAGAGGCCAGAAAAGAGATGATCGAGAAAATAGCAAAGCCTATCCTGAAACAGTATTTCGATAAAGATACGCAATTTTTCGTTAATCAGACAGGTAAGTTTTTAATAGGCGGCCCGCAATCGGACACAGGAATGACGGGGCGCAAGATCATAGTCGATACGTACGGCGGGACTATCCCGCACGGCGGAGGAGCTTTCTCGGGAAAAGATCCCACAAAAGTGGACCGTTCAGCGGCTTATATGGGGCGCTACATCGCAAAGAACCTCGTAGCCGCAGGCATAGCGGATAAGCTGATGATACAGCTTGCCTATGTTATTGGCAGGGCCGATCCTGTGTCGATGATGGTCAATACTTACGGCACGGGCAAGATCAGCGATGACAAGATAATCAAAATAATACGCGAACATTTTGAATTGACGCCGCACGGCATAATAGCGGAACTGAAACTTCGCGAGTCTGACGGGCTGAGGTTCAGAAAGACGGCTGCGTACGGCCACTTCGGGAGGACCGGAGAGGGCTTTACGTGGGAGAAGACAGACCAGGCGAAAGAATTGAAAAAATACGTAAAATAACCGATAACGGAGAACGCAATGAAATACGATGTCAAGGATTTAGGACTCGCGAAGAAGGGAAAGCTCAGGATCGAGTGGGCGAATGAATACATGAAGGTGCTCCAGCTTGTGCGTAAACATTTTAAGAAAGAGAAACCGCTCAAAGGCGTAACGGTTTCCTGCTGTCTTCACGTCACTACAGAGACGGCCAACCTTGCCTGGACGCTGAAAGAAGGCGGCGCCAACGTCATTATGTGCGCGTCGAATCCTCTAAGCACACAGGATGATGTTGCAGCTTCGATGGTGAAGGATCTCAAGATCTCGACGTTCGCGGTCAAGGGAGAAGATAATGCCAGATACTATAAACACATCAACGCTGTCCTTGACGCGAGGCCGAACGTTACTATGGACGACGGCGCGGACCTTGTCTCTACAATACACAAGACGAAAAGGACGCTGGTCGAAAATATAATGGGCGGGACCGAAGAGACGACTACAGGCGTCATACGCCTGCGGAGCCTTGAGAAGAGCGGCCTTCTCATGTATCCCATCATTGCCGTGAACGATGCCGACACAAAACACCTGTTCGATAACAGGTACGGCACGGGGCAGTCCACGGTCGATGGCATAGTCCGGGCGACAAATGTGCTATTGGCCGGCGCTGACTTCGTTGTCTGCGGCTACGGATGGTGCGGCAGGGGCGTTGCCATGCGCGCCAGGGGAATGGGCGCGAACGTAACGATAGTCGAGGTTGACCCGCTGAAAGCGCTCGAGGCCGTCATGGACGGATACACCGTAAGGCCCCTGAAAGAAGCAGCGAGGATCGGCGATGTATTCGTTACGCTTACAGGGGACATATCCGTCATAAGAAAAGAACATTTCGAGATCATGAAAGACGGCGCGATAGTCGCCAATTCCGGCCATTTCAACGTGGAGCTTGACATACCGGCGCTTGAAAAAATGGCTGTAAAGAAGAGAAGGGTGAGAGAGTTCGTCGATGAATATACTCTCAGGGGAGGCAGGCGCATAAACCTTTTGGGCGAGGGGAGGCTTGTTAATCTCGCTGCGGCAGAAGGGCATCCGGCAAGCGTCATGGACATGAGTTTTGCGAACCAGGCCTTAGCCTGCGAATATATGGTGAAAAATTATAAAAAGATGGATAAGAAAGTTTATAAAGTGCCGGAGTTCATAGACACCAATATAGCCAAATTAAAACTGGAGTCTCTCGGTGTGAAGATAGACAGTCTTACCGATGAGCAGAAGAAATATCTGGAAAGCTGGGAATTAGGAACGTAGCGAAAAAGGAAAGGGGAAGGTAGTAGAAATGGGAAGAAGAGCGCTTGATATGGATCGTTTGGTTTTGGACCTGACTTTGACGGATAACGTCGATGAAAAGAAGAAGATAGCCAAGAAGATCACGGACCTGGCTTATAAGAGCGGGATATATGCCTCGAGCATTAATCAATTCTACATGGCGCGCGGCAAGGGAGAAGTCCAGCCGACATTTACAGTCCCGGCCATCAATTTACGCACGTTGACATATGATCTCGCGAAGGCGATATTCAGGGTGGCGTCGAAGAATAATGCCGGCGCGTTCATATTCGAGATAGCGAAATCGGAAATGGCTTACACCTCTCAGCCGGCAGTGGAATATACGGCGGTCTGTCTTGCGGCAGCTTTAAAAGAAGGATGGTCAGGCCCGGTATTTGTCCAGGGAGACCACTTCCAGGTCAGCGCCAAGAATTACAAGGCCGACCCGACAAAAGAGATAGACAGTATAAAGGCCCTGATAGTTCACGCTATTGAAGCCGGTTTCTACAACATAGACATAGACTCATCCACGCTTGTCGACCTCTCGAAGACTTCGATCAAAAAGCAGCAGGAATTGAATTACGAGGTATGCGCGCTTCTTACGAATTTCATACGAAAGATGCAGCCTCGGGGCATAGAGGTATCGGTGGGCGGCGAAATAGGAGAAGTGGGGCATCAGAATTCGACGCCGGAAGACCTAAAAGCATTCATGGAAGGTTATAACGAGCGTTTGCGCAAAGGAAGGACCGGGATATCGAAGATCAGCGTGCAGACCGGCACTTCTCACGGCGGCGTTGTCCTACCGGATGGTACCATCGCGAAAGTGAAACTTGACTTTGACACATTGAAAACCCTGTCCAGGATGGCCCGCGAAGAATACGGCCTTGCCGGCGCGGTCCAGCACGGGGCATCGACGCTTCCCGCGGAAGCCTTCGGGAAATTCCCGGAGGTCGGGACTGCGGAAGTCCATCTTGCGACGGAATTCCAGAATATGGTCTACGAATCGAAACATTTCCCTGCGGAGCTGAAGGCCAGGATCTATGATTGGCTAAAAACTACACAGGGCGCAGAAAGAAAGGCAGACCAGACCGAAGAGCAATTCATCTACAGCACGAGGAAAAAGGCGCTGGGTCAGTTCAAAAAAGATATAATGGGCTTGCCGCTCGAGACCAGAGATGCGATCGCCAAAGAAGTAGAGGCGAAATTCGAATTCCTGTTTGAGAAACTTAATGTCAAGAATACCAAAGACTCCGTATCGAAGATCGTCACGTTAAAGAGGGTGATCACGAGAAAAAGTGGTCAGGGGACAAAAGTAGAAATAAGCGGCGAGGGTGCCGATTAAAAATAGGGACACATCCCATTTTTCCTAAAGCGAGGCCCAAGGAAAAATGGGATGTGTCCCTATTTTTAGGGCGCGGATTAAGCTCTCTTGTTGATAAGATATATCCCGACTATGCCGAAGACGATATTCCCGAGCCATGCGGATAGAACGGGCGGAAGGAACCCCGCCTTTCCGAAAGCAAGGCTTATAGCGATAAAAGCGTAATATAACAATCCTATAGCTATGCTCATTCCCACTCCTATCAGGACGCCGCCTCTGGTGGTTATCAAGGCAAACGGCGCGCCTATCAGGATTATGATGAGGCTGATGAGCGAGAAAGCGACCTTGTAGTACAGGTCGACAAATAAGCCCCTTACGACCTTGATGCTTACGCCCCGGAAATTGTTGATGTATCTCTTCAGTTCGCGGTAACTCATGTATTCAGAGCGCCATTCGCGGTTCGCGAAATCCCTCGGTTTCTCTTTCAGGATTATCATCTTTTGTTTGAAGAATTGCGGCTCGCCCAGTATCTTTCCCGAATTATCTATGTTCCACATCGTAACCTTGTAAAACCGCCAGCCGTATCCTGTCCAGACCCCGCTCTGCGCAGTCGTTTTGGAGATCAGGTTTTCCGATTTGTCGTGTTCATGTATTATGACATCGCCGAGAGTCTTCTTTTCCGTATCGTAATTCCTGGCAAATATTATCTTATTACCGGCGCCGTATATGGCTATATTATTTATGACCTTGGCCAGATTCTCTTTTCGTTTCTCTTTTTCAAGCTCATCGCGCCTTATGACGCTGGCGATCCTGGAGCTTGTCGGTATGACCTTTTCGTTCACGATGAATATGAAGACGCTCATCAAGAGCCCTATTATGATGAGCGGCGTCATAATGCGCCAAAGGCTTATGCCGCTCGACTTCATGGCCGTTATCTCATTGTTCTTATTAAGATTGCTCAGTACAAATATGGCCGAAAGAAGCGCGGCCATCGGGGCGATCTGGACGAAAATGGTGGGCGTGTAGTATATTTCGAAAGCCGCTATAGAAGAGATCGGGATCTTAAATTTTACGATGTCATCTATGAAGGAAAATATGTCGATTATTACCGCCATGACGGTAAAGATGAAAAGGCACCAGACGAGGGGGCCCAGGAACCCTTTTACCAGATATCTGTCTATTATCTTCATAGTCCTCTTGCCAGTGTAAGGCACTTTATCTCGCGAGCGCCTGCTTCCGACAGAACTTTAGAACATTCATTCAGTGTGGCGCCGGTTGTCATTACGTCATCGATGAGAAGGACCCTTAAGCCGGCAATGCTATCGGTATTTTTCTTTACCCTGAAAGCGCCTTTCAGGTTAGAGAGCCTGTCGTCCCTTAAAAGCTCATTCTGGTGCCTGGTGCGCCGTGTCTTTTCCAGTATGTCCGAAAGCTTAATGCCCGAGCTATTCGATATATGAAATGCCAGTATCCTGGATTGATTGAACCCTCGCTCCCTGAGCCGGGCGTTCTGTAAAGGGACGAACGTGATCAGGTCTATGCCATCCAGTATCCCTCGTTCGGGATCCATGAAGTCTATCATCATGCCTGCAAGTATCCGGCCTATCGCGACCTTACCATTGTATTTGTAGAGATGTATCAATTCTTTCAGGACGTCCTCGTACAGATAAGCCGAATACGCGGCCGCGAAATAAGATCTTCTATCTGTGCGGTACGTCCTGGGATTACGCCTTATCCTGGACCTGCAAAGATCGCAGAGGCCGGTCTCATGTGTCGGGTCGAGATCGATCTTGCAGGCATAACAACGGGTGGGATAGATGAGGTTGAGGAAATTTTTTGTTATCGTTCTGATGGTCATGGAAGATATGATAACACGCGAAAGACAAAAATGCCAAAAAAAAATGAGGCCCGGACTTTGAGATCCGGGCCTGCATATTTTTGGTTATATCTTTACTACGTCGACTGCCTGTTCGCCTTTAGGGCCCTGTTTTACCTCGAATTCTACTTCCTGGCCTTCCTCTAAAGTCTTATAGCCTTCACCCTGTATCGCGGTGTGATGTACGAATAGATCCTTGCCCGATTCAGGAGTAATAAACCCATAACCCTTCTGGTTTGAGAACCATTTTACTTTTCCTTTTGCCACTTGTGCTTCCTCCTTTCAACGAAATTATAGTAGAGGCCTCAGAAGACAAAAAAACCGTAAGGTCAGTCATCCTACACCTTACGGCCCAGACTTCCAATCCTCATTTACTATGTATTTAAATATATCATAACTCCATCCGCCTGTCAACAAAATTATTAAAAAATTCTTTATTTCACAACCACTATGATACATGTTAGGCTAAAAAAAGGTATCTGTCTTTCTGTTGACTTAACGAAATTATATGATATAATTAAACTACAATAATATTCTAGATAAAAGGCAAACTTATGGTGACATAAGGGCGCAAAGTTCCGGATCTAGTATATTTTTTAGATATTAGATGGCTGAATTGCCTAGGGGAGATCTCTAGTCGGTTCAGCCATTTCTATTTATGAGAAGATCAAATACAAAAAATTACGGCAAATCTTTTAAGAAGGCCTTTGCGGCTGCCATCGCAGGGGTCTTTCTGTTTACCAGCACTTTAGGCTGGGCAGAGGAAGAGAAGCTATTCTCCGCCGGAACGGGGAATAACGCTTTCTCTTCCGGCCCGGCTGATAAAACCCAGCTCGCCGCGCCGTTATCTTCTCCAACGCCGGAATTTAAAAAAAGATTTATCATGCGAATGGCCGCTTTGCCGCATCCGGCTGCGCACGATTATATAAAAGGCCAGATTCTGCGGGAACAGGAAATATGCGGCGACAAATGGGAGAAAGAGCGAACTGATACTTTTGATATAAACGATCCCAGAATACTCGGGCGCATCGGAAACAGAGTGGACGGATTAACAACTATAAAAAGCGTAAGGTTGACCACGCTTTTTGCACATACAGCTCAATTCGGCCATGTCGGATTGAGCGGAAAAGACAGTTTGGGCAATGCTTATGACTACGGCATGCCGGTTATGTATGTTGACTCGGGTTATCTTGACAAGGCGAATAACGCGCTTCTAAGGCATGAACGCGACGAGATATTGCAGTGGGAAAATTTACGAGTAAATATTCTCGGGATCAGCAAGGGCGAGATGCGTGATTGGATCAAGGCGCATGTCGACTCTGCAGATAATGAAAAAATATCAAGAGAGAAATGTGAAGAATTTAGCCTTCCCGACTTAGAAGGTCTCAACTCCCTGGAAGTCGCGAAAATATTCCACGAAGAGGCGTATCCGCTCGATGAATTATATGACATTGTAGATATCAATAACCCCAAATTTTTTGATTATGATTATATCAAAAAACTCTTTGAAAGATATGTGGATGAGGAAGGCGAGGACGCCAATATTTCGGCATTCAAAGCCCAAATTCCGCAATTAGGGCTCGATGAAATAGCATATACGAGGCTAGGGATGAGGGAATGTTTTATTGGAAAGTATGATTTTATCAAAACTAAATTCAATCTACCGGAACCCAGGTCCTGCCGGCAAGATGAGATAGTCAGGGGCGAAGAGGATAAAAAAGTAACATTTTTTAAAAGAACGATCAGCAATCATGTAATCTGGGCGTTTAAAGAAAACGATAAGGAAAAGATCAGGGATGCATGGGGCTTGATATTAAGAGAGGGAACAATACCTAAAATAGGCCCGGATGAAATAGCGTGCTCTATAGCAGGGCTTGGGAAAAATTTTATCGGGGATTTTGGAGGTGCCATTAATTCGATCAATACTAAACTTGATCTGCCGGAAGCGAAGTCTTGCCAACAGGATGAGATGGTTAGAGGCGAAGGGGATAAAAAAGTAACATTTTATAAAAGGACAGTTGGCAACAACATGCTTTGGGCATTTAAAGAGGGCGATGTGGCAAAAATCGGGGAAATATATGGTATGAAGTTAAAGGCAGAAGCGATACCCAGATTAAGTCCTGATGAAATAACATGTTCCAAGCGAGGACTTGCGAAATATTTTGTGGGAAAGGAGACGGATATTAACAGTATAATCAAATCCAAGTTCAATTTACCCGATCCTGAATCTTATCAACATGAAAAACTAGTCAGGGGCGAGGGGAGCCAAAAAGTAACATTTTATAAAAGAACGATCCATGTTGGCGTACTTTGGGCATTCAAAGAGAGCGACAAGGAAAAGATCGTAAGCATATGCAAATTGACACTTAGAGCAGGAACGGTTCCCAAGCTGGGTTCAGGCGAAATAGCGTGTTCCGGGCAGAGTATTAGAAGATATTTTATTGGAAACTCAATAGATATTACCAGTGAGATAAAAACTAAATTCAATTTACCGGAAGCTGATTATTGCCAAGAGGACGAGATAAGCGGCGGCAAAGGGGATAAAAAAGTAATATTTTTTAAAAGAACATTTGGCACCAATACGATCTGGGCATTCAAAGAGAGCGATAAGGGAAAAATCAGGGATGAGTGCGGCTTAACGCTAAAGCTAGAGACTACCCCCAGGCTGGGTTCTAATGAAATAGCCTGTTCTTGGAAAAGAGTCGGAAAGTACTTTCTCGGTCATTCCGGCAATATTGTTAATCGCATAAAAGCCGAATTTAATTTACCACAGGCCAAGTCTTATCAGCAGGATGAGATAGTCAGGGGCGAAGGGGATAAAAAAATAACATTCTATAAAAGATTAGATGGTTTTTACACAGTCTGGGCGTTTAAGAAGAGCGACAAGATAAAAGTTGTGGATGCATGTAATTTAACAATAAAAGGATTGATCCCTGAATTAAGCCCGGACGAGATAACTTGTTCTCTAAAAAGTATCGCAAAGCACTTTATTGGAGATTCAACAGGTATTCTTAATCTTATCAAAACTAAATTTGGCCTGCCGGAAGCCAAATCTTGCCAACAGAATGAGATAGTCAGGGGGGAAGGGTATAAAAAAGTAACATTCTATAAAAGATTAGTCGGTAACAACATGGCCTGGGCATTCAAAGAAAGCGATAAGGGAAAGATTAAGGATGAGTGCGGCTTAACGCTAAGATTAGAAATAATACCCGAACTAGATCAAGATGAAATAGCGTGTACAAAAAACGGCATGTCGAAACATTTTATAGGCGACATCCATTATATCAGGTGGATGATCAGGAGTGAGCTTAAATTACCGGTAGCCAGTTCCTGCCAGCAAGGCGAATTGATTAGGGGCGAAGGCGATGATAAAGTAACGTTCTTCAAGAGAAAAATAAGTACTAATATAATATGGGCGTTCAAGGAGCATGATAAAGCGAAAATGTCTAAGCTCTGCAATTTAAAACTGAGGAGCGACATTTCCGGAGAGCATTTACCTTTAGATGCAGTAGTCAGATCGAAACTCAAGGATATAGTTGATTCTTTCGGCAAAGACACATTCGTATTTTTAGCCAGCCGCTACAGTCTTGATATAAAAAATATATTATGGGGCATGATCGGTTCCCAGCTTGAAGGCAGGTATGACAAAAGGCTTATTGAGAGATTGATAGATGAACACATATTAGCGCTTATTGACGAAAATGTACAGAACGGAGAAACGCGTGTAGAGGCGCTGGCTCAGGCTGAAGAACCAAAGTCGGAATTCGGAGGACCGCTGGTCTTTGAAAAAGGTCTTTTGCCGGAAGAGATATCAGCCCTGGCGAAAAATATCAACAGCCGTCTTGATGATCTTGAAAATAGGGAGCTGATAAACCGCGGTATGGCTAATCTGGCGCGAACGCAAGCGATAAATTTTGTTAAGAAATTAGAAGAACGTTATTTTTTTAAAAAATACTATAGTCCACAGCCGGGTCGGGATGTGGGCCAAGAGGCGGCAAAAGCGATATGGGAACTACTCAAGTCCGAGAGAGAAGAAATAGTGAAGGCGGCTTTAAATCAGATAGTAGAAGAGATCCTTGCGGCAATGGATATGCAGGACGAGCTTCACAAGAACGGTCTGAAAGCGGCAACGAATCTCAACCTCTATCAACTCATTGCAATACCGAAAATTTTAAAGAACAAAAAGATGCTCATTGCCGATGAAATGGGAATGGGCAAGACGCTCGAGACGATCTCCGCGTTTTTAGCTTCAGGCGAGAAAGAAATGCTCGTTTTGGCTCCGCGTGTAGCACTCAATCGCTGGATGGACGATCTGGCCAAGCACACAGATACAGGCATTGATCTGGTCATCCTTGCAAACGTAGATGCTCTGCCCGAACTTTCAAATGACAGACGTATTTCTATTACAACAATTAAAAATTCACGCAAAAGATATGAATATCTTTTTGGGTCAAGGGCTCCGCCGGCTGACGGCAGGAAAAGAATCATCCTCATGAACTATGAAGCGGTGCGGCGTTTTGAACGCTATCGTCAAAATCAAAAGAAGAATATCTCAGAATTCGGTTTTATCGCTTTAGATGAAGCTCATCTTCTGAAGAATACAAACACTGCGACATCAAAAGCCATATTAGGGATAGAAGAGGAAGGCACCACTTTTCAAGCCAAATATAAGATAGCCATTACCGGAACCCCCTTGGAAAACAGGCCTCAGGACCTCTTTCCCATTCTCCAATATCTCGCTCGTGGCGGAACGGGCGATGCAGAAAAGCTGCTGGAGTCGATAGATCTACGACAATTCTCGTCATTATTCCGCAGTTCCAACCTCTCCAGGATCTCGCAGTTACATGGATATCTGGCCGAACATATGATACGCCGTCTGAAGGATGACGTAGTGAGAGGATTACCGAATAAAAAATTTGTGAATATAAAACTGAATCCCCTCACAGGTTCAATGAATGAGGACGGAAAGAAGGCGGTTAGTCTCCCCGGCAATTACCGAAGACAGCTTGACCTTTATGAACTGGTGCTTCAAAACCCGGCTTCCTTTGAAAGAGAACATATCATGCAGCTTCCGCCTGCGGACGATGAAGAGGATGCAGAAGTAGCTGAAGCAAGGACTACTCAAATTTTACGGCTTCAACAGTTGGCTATAGATCCGGGGATTTTCGGCGAACAATGCGATTCTATAAAGTACGACGCTCTAAAGAAACTTGTTGCCGAAAGAATAAGCCAGGGGAAGTCAGTCGTAATATTTACGGACTATAGGACAGCGGCCGAACGCACGCGCAGGATATTGGAGCCCATATACGGAGAGGCTACCATAGTATCGATAAATGGTACGGTAAAGAAGATGTCTGTGCGCAATCGCGAGATCGCGCGCTTTCAGAGCGGTGAAGCAAAGATCCTGATAGCGACGACGGCAACCGCAGGGCTATCGATAGAGCTTACGCGGGCCGATTGCATAATTTGGTTGAATTATCCGTGGAAACCGTCCGCATTTAATCAGGCGATAGACCGTGCGCACAGACTGGACTCCGAAAGAAACTATCCAGGCAAAGAGCTTGAGATAATTACGCTCGAATTAGCGCTTCCTATTTCTATAGATGAACTGAAGAGGCGGGTACTTAAAAGAAAGAATATACTTTCGGAAATGATAGTAAACGGTAATCTGAGTCCTGAGATCCTATCGGCATTTATTGAAAGCGACCTGACTATCGTTGAGGCCATTGAAGAGGGGACGATAAGCCCTGTTGCCTTTGATGAATATGAACTTACGCTATTACAGCAATTCCGCCTTAAGATAGGTCAGATACTGAGTATTAAGGATCCGGCCCGGCTGTCAGAGCTGTGGGAAGAGATATCACTGGTCTATCTGGAGATACTGGAACATAAAGGCTCATTCTTTGCCAATATGGCAAGCCTGGACCATCTAGCGAGCGACGCATACCCCGAGCTTAAGAGCGCCGGGCCGAAAAGAGCTCTGGACCTTGCGTCGGGCCCTTCGACATTATACAGAGCTTACCAACGGAAGGAACAGGAGTTAAAAAGCCGAAATCTGGTCTTAGATATTACCGACTACGATTTAAGTCCTAACATGCTTAAGTTAGGTGTTACCAGACCGGACGCTCAGCTTTTAGGAAGCTTTGAAGCTTTATCTCAGATGCCGCCCGATTCTTACGATATTATAAATTTATCTTATGCTTTTCGTTATGTGACGCACCCGGCATTACTTATACGGAATATTTACAGGATGCTGAAAGATAGAGGCACGTTTATCCTTATCCTTCCCAGTACCAATATAATCCCGCACAGATTTTATGAAGCGCTGCAGGAAGCAGGTTTTGACTTAAGGGTCGGGGAAGGGGCCCAGCTGGAGTCAATGCTCGATTCCAAGACCTACAGGGACCTCGTACGGGAATACGGTAAAGAGTTTGCAAACGATATTGCCAGGGAAGCCAAGGGGAAATTTACTTATCTCGTCGCGAATAAAAATCCGGATAAGGTAGTAGCGTCAAAGCTTAATGATGAAGATTTTCTGCTCACCAGAGAACGTCCTGTCTTAGACGGTGAAAAAGTAGAAGCCCTGCGGCGCTCCGAGGGTAAATTTAAGATCATACCATACGAGGGCTCGGTGATCGGTGAAGTGCGTTATGGTGATGAAAATAGAGTGGTTATAAGCGTTGCCTCGAAGCAGGGGAGGGCATATAAAAGGATCACCAGGCACCTAAGTTCTGTAACGCAGAAGATCTCTATGTATGAGACGGGAGTGCATGACAGGAAGTCAGAAGAGAGATTCAATCGGCTGGAACAGGAGATTAACGAACTATTGACTATGATAATCGGCGAGATACAGAGTTATAAGGATAACTATAGCGAGGAAGCGATAAAGTTGTTAATCCAAAAATTCGATACATTCAGAAAACGTAAGCATATTGCGCAGTGGCTGAGGCGAAGGAACACGGACTTTATTCATACAGTAGATAGTATCCTGGCTTCAAAGACGACAAAGGGAAACCCCGCGAAATTCATTGAAACGGCACAGCGCCATCAGGAGCTTTTGGATAAAATGTGCAGCGAGGAAGGAGTGACTATAAAAGATATTCTTTCATACAGAATTTCAGACGATAACATAAAAAGAAGCGCTGTTTACAAGGAAGCTCAAATATTGCGGTATTTAGGCGTGCTCATAAGAGTAGAAAAGTATAATGCTAAAACCAGCCCGCGTTATAAATTTTCCGGCGCTTTTATCGTCCCGGATAAGGCTCGCACAAAACTTCTTCTTTCCGCTGTCAGCAATGTGCAATATAAGGTCGGAATAAAAGAGGAACCATTGCAACGATATGATATAGCTGATAAAAAAGACATGGATTTTGTGGCCGAACTTGTCAGGGCCGCTGCCGGAATAGAAAAAGCTAAATATTTATCGGAAGTCACTGCTCCTGCCGCCGCAGGCGATTTAGAGAGATGCTATACCATAAGATACGACGCGGATCGATTGAAAGATTATGAAATAAAGTCCGGCATAGAACCGGGTACTTTAAAAATATTGCTCGATGCATATGCTGATCTATTGAGGATGCGGCTGGGCGGAAAAGACAGAGTTGACTTGAAACCGTCTTCAAGCACAAAAGGCAAAACTCAGTCTCTTATTTCCGTTGAATGCTATAATAGACAAACCGGTGCTGTTATTGGCAAGGGCAATATCAATATAGATGCCGATGAGCTGGAAAAGGATTCTATATTGAGAATAGTAGAAATTGCAAACATAGCATTTGCCACTTCTAATATTCCACTAAAACCAGGACAAGATGAGCTCGATAAATGCGGCGCTCTCATATCTTTTATTCAAGACCAGTATAAAGAATTAACAGGCCAGGAAATAACTCCGGAAAAGATATTGCAGGAGAATAGGGTCATAATCCTTCCTGTCATCAAGAGGATCCCCGCCGAAAAATTACGCGAATATTATGAATTATCGATTAAACAACTTGAACAAGCCGCATAATTTTTCTTCATGAAAACATGCCTTGATAATTCTATTGATTTTAACGTAATATTTATATAATATATAACAATATGGAAGAGTTGTATAAGACGCTTTCGAAAGATAAATGGAAAAAAATAGGCACGCGGCCTCGCGCAGGCGTGTTGGTGCCGCTATTTTCTGTCCATTCCAAAAGTAGCTCCGGCATAGGCGATTTTAATGACTTGAAATTGCTTATAGACTGGTGCGAAAAGACCTGCAACTCCGTTCTCCAGTTGTTGCCCATGAATGAGGTTGGCGTAACGTTCTGTCCCTATGACGCTATAAGTTCTTTTGCCCTTGAGCCGGCATATATATCCTTGACCGCGCTTGCAGGCGAAGGCGTTAAATCCTTTAAAAGCGATATGGCTTATTTAAAGAAAAAATTCCATCCCGGAAAGTCGCACCTTGATTACGGAATAAGGGAAGCCAAGAACCGCGTTTTGCAGGATCTCTGCGTGTATAAGAAAAACCAGGACCAGGATGGGTTCAAAAAATTCATAAAAGAGAACAGTTACTGGATAGACGATTTTGCCATTTTTAAGGTCCTTAAATATTTCCATGGGGGAAGGCCGTGGTATGAGTGGGAGGCGGTTTATAAAGATCGCGACCCCGCAGCGCTGAAAAATTTTCAAAAAGAGCATTCCGAGGAGATCGATTTCGAAAAGTGGGCGCAATGGACGGCATATTTACAGTTCAAAGAGGCAAAACGATATGCCGGATCGAAAGGCGTTAAAATATGCGGCGACCTCCCCATACTCATATCCAGGGACAGCGCGGACGTGTGGGCTCACCCGGAGTTTTTCAGGCTGGAATTCGCCGCGGGCGCGCCTCCGGATATGTATTGCGCCAAAGGGCAGAGATGGGGCACACCCACCTACGAATGGGATAATATAGCAGAAGATAATTTCAGATATTTAAAAGCAAAGCTTAAATTTGCCGAAAACTTTTACGATATTTTGCGGGTGGACCACGTGGTAGGCCTATTCCGGATATGGAGCATTCTGGAAAGCGATGCTCCTGAGAACGAGGGCCTGAACGGATCCTTCGATCCTAAGGATGAATCGGTATGGAAAGAGCATGGCCGCCGTATCCTGGAAGTTATGAATGGGTCTACCGGCATGCTTTTATCGGCTGAAGATCTCGGCGTCATTCCCAGGGCGTGCCCGGAGACGCTGAAGGAATTCGGGATACCCGGCAATGACGTCCAGCGCTGGACAAAGGACTGGAAGGTGTTGCATGATTTCCTGGGGCCGGACAAATACCGGACCTTATCCGTTTCCATGCTTTCCACGCACGATACGACAAATTGGCCGGCGTGGTGGGAGTACGAGGCAGGGACGGTCGATGGAGCGCTCTTTATACGTAAATGCGTTGATCGCGGCATAAATTATCGGAATGTGATCCAAAGATTATTCGACCCTTCCAGGTCAAAACACGGGAGGTTGAGATGGCTTGAGGAGATCGATTCGGTCGATGTTCTCGTATCGGTCCTCGGCAAGAGGGAAGAAGAGCTGAAAGATTTTATCGAAATGTATGAGAATTCGTATCGTGAAAAAGAAAAACTCTGGGAAAGCCTGTTGCTTAAAGGCCCGATGAGAGAGACCTCGGATGAGGATATAGTTACTGCAGTCTTCAGCTTCACGCTTAAAACCGGATCGATATTCTGTATTAATACCCTGATAGATTATTTTTACCTCGCGGATATATGGAAAGGCGATACATACCAGCACAGGATCAATCGCCCGGGCACTATAAGCAAGGCGAATTGGTCGCTCGTCATGCCGCTTTCGCTTGAGGAATTGTCGAAGCATAAAGTTTCCAATAAAATAAAGTCCATGATAAAGGCCGCCCGCTTTTAGCTTGCGGTCTGACGCGGTTTAAGATAAAATAACGAGTTACAGCAAAAAGGCTTTAACATGACACTAGTCCGGTTATTGACGGCAGGCGGGTTCACGATCGTTGTCCTGGCGGGCTGCTCCATCTTATCGCTCGCGGTCATATTGGATAGATGCATATATTACTGGGCGAGATCAAGAGTAAAACGCAGCGACCTTATGGTAAATATAAGGAAAGAGCTCAAGAAAGGCAGCGTCGAACACGCCCTGAAGATATGTAAGAACGCCAATACGCCTTTTTCCGAAGTCGTCCATTCGGGCGTAAGCTTTGCCGATCATAGCGAAAAAGAGATATCGAACAACATGGAGCGCGCGATCGTCATAGAGACGAACCTTCTCGAACAACATACTGCGATCGTCGGCACTATAGGAAGCATCGCGGTCTATATAGGCTTATTCGGGACAGTCCTCGGCATAATAAAGGCCTTTAACGATATTGCCGCAAGCGGTACGGGCGGGATAAATGTCGTGATTAACGGAATAGCCGAATCCCTGGTCTGCACGGCCGCCGGCTTATGCGTGGCCGTCCCGGCGGTTGTCGCATATAATTATTTCATCAAGAGGATAGATAATTTTATCACCGATATGGAATTGTGCGCGTCCGAAACGATGGACCTGGTGAAGGCGAAAGCAAAATGAACCAGAGGCTCAAGGGAAGAAAAAGGCCCATAGCGGAGATAAATATAACTCCGTTCACGGATGTGATCCTGGTCCTTCTGGTAATATTCATGATAACAACGCCCTTGCTGCTTAAAACGAGCATCAAGGTGAACCTTCCTCATGCCGGGAACGCCGAAGCCTCGGACAGTAAAGACGAGATAAGCGTGACCGTAACCGACAAGAGCCTCATCTATCTTGACGGAGCGCCGGTAACAAGAGAAGAGCTGAAAGAGAAGGTCAGGCTGGTCTATAAGACTAATCCCGACCTCAAAGTCATCCTATTTTCGGACAGGCTGGCGCGCTTCAAGGATATCGTAGGCGTGCTCGATACCATGAAAGGGCTGGGGATACATAACCTTAGCCTTGCGGCAAAGACAGATTCGGCAAGCAGGTAATATGAGAAAAAACGGAACCGGTGTCAGGGTGATATTTTTTATTGTGTGGGGAGCCTTAAATTGGCTGGCCCCGCAGGATGCTTTTGCCCAAATAGCTACGAATATCGAGAAGCCGGGGCAGGATTATTTTACAGTAAATAACGATATTAAATGCTATCAGATGGTATGCGATCGCAATGGCAAAGATTACGTCACATATTCCGAGGCCGTCCGGGAGCGGATAAAACAAAAAATCAGGAATAACTACAGCCGCTATTACAATGAGGGGGACGTCAATTGTTCCTTCATTATAAGGTGCGACGGAAAATTATTGGAATTCTCGATCGACCGGAAAATTTCGACTGCCGATAAAAAACTTCTCGATGTTGTGCTTTCAAGCCTGAAAGGATCCTCGCCGTTCCCGCCCTTCCCGAAGACGCTGTCGGCCGGAGAGCTGCCGTTTTCCGTTACGATATCGTTCAAGGAAAGATGATGGGGAAAAATATCAGGATAAAGGACCCTGTCGTTTTTTTCGACTTCGACAACACTATCACGACTGTCGACGTCCTCGATGACATGCTTTCCAGGTTTTCCAGGAATGACAACTGGATGGCGCTCGAAGAGGATTGGAAGAACGGCAGGATCGGCTCGCGGGAATGCCTTAAAGGGCAGATAGAAGGCATCGGCATAACGAAAAAGGCCCTTGACGAATATCTGACAGGGATCAAGCTCGACCCTTATTTTAAAAAGCTGCTCGTTTTTCTTAAAACGAAAAATATAAAGACATTTATCGTAAGCGATAATTTTGACTGCATCTTAAAGAAGATCCTGGCAGATAACGGCATATCCGGCCTGGAAGTATACTCGAACAGCCTTACTATTACCGGAGACCGGCTGACGACGAGTTTCCCGCTGACGAGCGCGGATTGCGGCGGATGCGCTCACTGCAAAAAGACGACTCTCCGGAAACATATAGATGCCGGATCGACGGCAGTTTACGTCGGCGACGGACAGTCCGATGTCTGCGGTTCGGAAGGGGCGGATATAGTATTTGCGAAAGGATATTTAAAGGATCATTACAAGAATAAAGGATTGTCTTGTATTTCATTTGACGTATTGAAAGATGTATATGACTATTTCCAGGAGAATATTTCATGACCCAAAAACATAAAGATGCTGATATTAAAACACGGATGTCGGACGAGGAGCTATTAAAGCTTGAATCGAAATATTGCTCGTGGGGTGATACCGTCCATTATGTAGAGCACCCCAACATTTTTGAACGCTGTAAGGGGAGCTGCCTCTATGACAGGGACGGCGTGGAATTCCTCGACCTCCAGATGTGGTATTCCGCCGGAAACTTCGGATACAATAATGAACGGATCAATAACGTTCTCAAAAAGCAGATCGACAGGCTCCCTCAGCTTGCCTGCCAGTACCTGCACGAAGAGAAGATACGTCTTGCCGCGAAACTGGCGCAAAGGGTAGAAACGACTTTCGAAGAGAAGGGCAGGATCCATTTTAACGTCGGCGGCTCACAGGCCGTGGAAGATTCGCTGAAGCTCGTGAGAAAGCATACAGGCCGCAGCCTTATGTTCGCGTTCATGGGCGGATATCACGGTCGCACGCTCGGCGCATCCGCTATAACGTCGAGTTTCCGCTATAGGGAGCATTACGGCCATTTCGGGGAGAGAGCGAACTTTATCCCGTTCCCATATTGTTTCAGGTGCTTTTACGGTAAAAAACGGGATACCTGCAACATGTATTGCTTAAAGCAGTTCGAGAAACTTTTCGAAACCGAATATTACGGCGTTGTGGACAGGAAGACCAATGTATGCGAATTCGCGGCATTCTATGTTGAGGCGGTCCAGGGAACGGGCGGTTACCAGGTCGCGCCGCGTGAATATCTCTCAGGGCTTAAGAAGATACTTGATAAATATAACGTCCTTATGGTCGATGATGAGATACAGATGGGCTTTTTCAGGACGGGGAAGTTCCTGTCGATCGAGCATTTCGACGTAACGCCCGACATCATAGTATTCGGCAAGGCGCTCACCAACGGGATGAACCCGATCGCGGGCATCTGGGCAAAAGAGATGCTCATATCGCCGAAAGTATTCGGGCCCGGCTCGACCCACTCCACCTTTTCATCGAACCCGCAGGGGACGGCAATGGGATTGGAAGTCATGAAGATAATCGAAGAGTCCGATTTTGCCACAGAGGTCCCGCGAAAGGGAAAATATTTCGTTTCGCGGCTGAAGGCCTTGCAGAAAAAATATCCGCAGATAGGCGATGTCGACGGCCTGGGGCTCGCATTGAGGATGGAGATGTGCGAGAAAGACGGTTACACGCCCAATAAGAAACTCACCGATGCGATAGAGGAGATAGGTTTGACCGGGAAACTTACCGCCGGCGGAAAGCACCGGGGGCTTGTGCTCGACGTGGGCGGATATTACAAGAACGTCTTCACGATGGCGCCTTCATTATATATTACGGAAAAAGAGATCGATCTGGGAGTTGACCTGTTCGAAGAAGCGCTGAAGCTCGCGCTTAAAAGGTCTTAACGAGTTAACTCATAGCTACGATAATTACCCCGCACATTACCAGGAGAGTCCCCAGCAGTTTCATCTTATTTATCTTCTCACCCAAGAGGTAATGCGCCGCTACCAGGGTTATTATATATTGCATGCTGTCTATCGGGAAGGCTATGCTAAGATCGGCCTGTGCCAGCGCCGTCAGCCAGACGCACATGCCTATCACTACCGATATGAAACCCAGCCATATCTGCGGTATCCCGATGATCCTCTTTATAAAACTTACGTATGACCGGTGATCGCGCAGGTCCGGGGTGCCGGCCTTGTTGACGCCTGTTTTATAGAGCAATTGCCCTCCGACGCCCCACATCTCCGCGAACAGGATTATAAGGACCAGTTTTAAGTTTATCATAAGGGCATCGTTTCTACCTGGGCGCTCTTTGCCACAAGGCTTACCCCGGCGATTATCAGTATGATGCCGGCCCACCGCATCGGACTTATGGTTTCATGCAGGAATATCATTGCCAGCATAGGCACGAATATGTAGCTGATGCCGCATATGGGAAATGCGATGCTCAAATCGACGCGGGAAAGGACCGTTATCCATATGAAGAAATTCAGGAAAAATATCAGAAGGCCAAGCAAGACGTAAAGGGAGGTCGCGCTTTTTAAAGCGAATTCCGCGAAGTTGGAGAAAGAGATGTTGTTCATGCCGATGGCATTGAGGCCTGTCTTCATAAATATCTGGGCGATCGACTCGCTCGCCATCATTATTATTATAAGAGCGATCATCGATACAGGCAGGTTATTTTTACGCATGGGCGTCATTTTACCACAAAATCTTCCATTGTTGAAAATATTATATAAATAGCTTATAATAACAAGGTTATGGCTAACAAGAGACAGGCGTGGGGAACGAGACTTGGCATCATAATGGCTGTTGCAGGCAGCGCGGTAGGTCTTGGGAATTTCCTGCGTTTCCCGGTCCAGGCCGCGTCGAACGGCGGCGGTGCGTTCATGATACCGTATTTTGTCTCTCTGTTCCTTCTGGGCATTCCATTGATGTGGGTCGAGTGGACCCTCGGCCGTTTCGGCGGCGGATTCGAACACGGGACTGCGCCCGGGATATTCCACACGATAGTCCAGAAGAACAGGTTCATAAAATATTTCGGCGTCATAGGGATATTCGGGCCGCTCGTTATTTTTATCTATTACACCTATGTCGAATCCTGGACGCTTGCCTACAGTTTTTTCGCTATAACGGGTAGATACGCAGGCGCCAATACGCAGGCCGCAATGCAGTCTTTCCTAAAAGGATTCCAGGGCCTGGAGTCTAATCAATATTTTTCCAATCTGGGGCCCGCTTACATATTTTTTCTGATAACTTTCCTCGCGAATATTACGGTCATATACTACGGCATAAAAGGCGGCATAGAAAAATTGTGCAATATAGCGATGCCCCTTCTTTTTGCGTTCGGCATGATAATAATGGTAAGGGTGCTCTTTCTAGGTACTCCGGATCTTTCAAAGCCGGCATGGAACCTGGTGAACGGCCTGGGATTTTTGTGGAACCCGGATTTTTCGGCGCTCAAAAGCGCCAAGGTCTGGCTTGCGGCCGCGGGCCAGATATTTTTTACGCTGAGCGTCGGCATAGGCGTGATACTTACTTATGCAAGCTACCTTAAAAAAGGGGACGATGTGGTGCTCTCCGGCTTGACCGCCGTCAGCATGAATGAATTCGCGGAAGTGATAATAGGCGGATGCATCGTTATACCGGCGGCATTCGTATTCTTCGGGCCTGCCGGCACGGAAGCGATAGCCAAAGGCGGCGCGTTCAACCTCGGGTTTGTCACGGTGCCCCTGATATTCGGACATATCCCCGCAGGGGCGTTCTTCGGCTGCATCTGGTTCCTCCTGTTATTTTTGGCAGGCATAACCTCATCGGTCTCGCTCGCCCAGCCCGCGGTCGCGTTCCTCGAAGACGAATTCAACGTCTCAAGAAAAAAATCGGTCACGATCCTCGGGATAGCCGCTTTTATACTCAGCCAGCCCGCAATATTTTTACTCGGCAAGGGCGTCGTGAACGAGCTCGATTTCTGGGGCGGCACGTTCTGCCTTGTCGTTTTCGCTACGATCGAAGTGATATTATTCGCGTGGGTCTTCGGCATGGAAAAGGCATGGCAGGAGATACATCGCGGGGCGGATATGGCGGTCCCGAAGGTATATAAATTCATAATAAAATATATAACGCCGCTTTTCCTTTTCTGCATACTCGGGTTCTGGCTATACCAGGACGGGATACCTACCATATTGATGAAGAATGTCTCTCTTGCGGACAGGCCGTTCGTTCTGGGAACGAGGGTCTTTCTCATCTTCATATTCATTGTACTTGCCGTTATGGTAAAGATAGCGTGGAGCAAAAAAAGAGGGAGGAAGGTCTCATGAGGTTATCGGGCTGGGTCTTTCTCGTCTTCTCGAACGGGTTTATCGCAACTCTCACCATTTTTTGCTTCTATAAAATATTCACAAAGAAAAAAGTCGAGTGATGAATAAGACAGACTTGAAAAGCCTATCGGAAGAAGAGCTTAAGGAAGGCCTGAAGAGGATAGGCGAGGAACCTTACAGGGCGCGCCAGATATTCCGCTGGCTATATAAGACAAGCGTCAGGTCTTTCGATGAGATGACGGATCTCGCGAAAGAGTCGCGCGAAAAACTGAAAACCAAGTTTCACATAACGCACCTCGTGACGCTCGATTCGAAGCGCTCCAAACTGGACGGTACTACGAAATATTTGTTTAAACTGGAAGACTCAAATACTATCGAGACGGTCTTCCTGCCGGAAAAGAGTCGTACCGCCATTTGCCTCTCATCCCAGGTCGGCTGTAAATACGGCTGCAGTTTTTGCGCCAGCGCCCCTTTCGGTTTTGTGAGGAATCTTCTACCCTCCGAGATAATAGACGAAGTCCTGGCTGTGCGCAGAGAGAACCCCAGGGCAGTGCTGACGAACCTTGTATTTATGGGCATAGGGGAACCGTTCGATAATTATTATAACGTGATGAAGGCCGTCAGGATATTTAATGATGAAGACGCTTTTAATATCGGGGCCAGGCGCATCACGATCTCTACTTGTGGTATAATACCGGGAATAGAACGGCTTGGGGGAGAGGGGCTGCAGGTAGAGCTGGCCGTCTCTTTACATTCGGCCGATGACCGTGTCAGGTCGGAACTTGTCCCGATAAACAAGAAGTACCCGCTAAAAGACCTGATCGGCGCATGTAAAAAATATATAGATAAGACCAACAGGGTCATAACTTTCGAATATATCCTTATAAAGGACGTGAACAGTTCCAGAGCCGATGCGATCCAGCTCGCAAGGCTCATTAAGGGAATGAAGTGCAAGGTGAATACTATTTCCTACAACCAGATAAAGGCAAAAGGATATAATCCGCCGTCGCGCGCCCAGACGGCCGTATTCCTGAATACATTACGGGATAGCGGCATTAACGCGATAAGCCGGAAATCGAAAGGCGAGGACATCGACGCCGGGTGCGGGCAATTGAGGATATCGGAACTATGACGATAAGCGATAAGATAAAAAGGGCGATAGCGCTCTACAGCGCCGTCATTTTATTCTGCATACTTCTTCCGGTGATACTTTCTTCTGCCCTGGGCTACAAGATAGATCTTCATGCCTTCAAAATATACAAGACCGGCATAATCTACCTGAACTCGAGCCCGTCAGGCGCGGCTATTTATCTGAACGGCGCCAAGCATAACGATCTTACGCCGGCGCAAATCGAGAACCTGAAACCCGGCACTTATAAAGTGGATGTCCGGCGCGAAGGTTTTTATCCCTGGGAAAAGGAATTGGCTGTGCGGCCGAACATGGTAACTAAAGAAGAGCACATAGTCCTTTTTCCCCTCGCCCAGAAGATAAAGCGGGTTGCGCGCTATCCTCTCGCAGAATTCGCCGTATCCGATAAAAATTTAATTTATCATATGACGTCTTACGGATTGTTCGTCTCGAACATGGACGGCACGGGCCTGCGCAGGATAACGCCTTATTCGAATTGGCCTAAAAACATACTGGGAAAGAAATTTTCCCCCAGCGGCGACAGAATAATGTATTTCACGTCCCATGACATATATGTAATTTACCTGAACCCGGATAAGACGGCGACGGAAGACAACCAGGGCGCTAAGATCGAGCAGGCATTGAACATGGAATATCCTATCGTGGATGTCTTCTGGTATTCGGATTCCGGCTATCTGGTAGTGGTCACGGAAAAAGGCATAAATGTCGCGGAGCTGCGCGGCGGAGGGAAGCAAAACGTCGTATTGCTTTATAAATTCAATTCGACCCCTAAAGACCTGTATTACGACGACGCGAACGATTCGCTCTATTTCATCGACAACAGGAAAGAGGAAGGCCTGAAAGAAGGGAATTATCTCTACAGGCTGGACCTGCGCAAGAATTTTTTCGGACAATTGATGCAATTATTGATAAAAAAAGAAGAGCCTGCAAATAAATGAAAAATAAAAACTTCTACAAGCGGCTCTTCGAGATAATCCCCGGCTTTCTTACGTGGGCGACCCTCCTGACGCTCTTTGTCCTGGCATTCATAAAACCGTTATGGGTGGCGATATTCGTCATAACGTTCGATATATATTGGGTAATAAGGGTAAGCTATCTTACTACGCTCTTGCTATTCGCTTACCGGAAGCTTGAGAAAGAAAAAGGAACGGATTGGACGGGCAAGTGCCGGTCGGCCGGCTCACAGAACGGCCTGGAATTCGGCAACATATATCATGCCGTGCTTTTCCCGTCTTATAAAGAAGGCCTCGATATCCTGACGCCTTCCATCCAGGCGCTCGAAAACGCGAATTATCCTAAAGATAAGATTATAGTCGTCTTAAGCGTCGAGGAGCGCGCGGGGGAAGAAGCGTGGAAGAATGCCGCGGCACTTCAAGAGGCGCACGGAAAAAATTTCTTCGGATTCCTGATAACGAGGCATCCCGACGGCATTCCGGGAGAGATAAAGGTTAAGGGCGCGAACGCGACATGGGGAGCGCGGGTATTAAAAGATCTCCTCGATTCCAAAAATATCGACTATGGGCACGTCATCATGTCGTGCTTTGACGCGGATACCTGCGCCGAGAAAGAATATTTCGGGTGCCTTGCCTATCACTTCCTGACAAACCCCAGAAGGTTCCAGTCGAGCTATCAGCCGATACCCGTATACAACAACAATATATGGCACGCGCGCTCCATAGGCCGCATCCTGGAGCTCAGCTCGAGCTTCATGCAGATGATAGAGACGATGAGGCTGGAAAAATTCGTGACTTTTTCAAGCCACAGCATGAGCTTCAAGACGCTCGTCGACGTCGGGTACTGGCCCGTCGACATGATATCGGACGATTCGGTCATATACTGGAAATGTTTTCTCTATTTTCATGGCGATTATACGGTCATTCCCATGTATGTCACGGTCTCGATGGACGTGGCGACCGGAAAGACGATCCTAGAAACGATGGCAAAACAATACAGGCAGAAACGGCGTTGGGCGTGGGGGGTGGAGAATTTCCCGTATCTCATGCTGGGATATATGGACGAGAATAGCAGGATCCCTTTACGTAAAAAGATACGCCGGGCGCTGAATATTTTAGAAAGCCATTATACGTGGGCCATCTGGGCCATAATAATAACTTTTATCGCCCCGCTTCCTATTATATTAGGCGGCGGGTTGTTCAGGCAGACGGCAATAGGATATAATCTTCCGGGCGTATCCGTCATGTTATTTTACATTTCGCTTTTTACCATATTGATCTGCATATTCATAACGATGCGCCTTCTTCCGCCGCGGCCCAAGGACGTAAAACGCACGAAGAGCATCCTGATGATAGCGCAGTGGTTACTGTCTCCGGTCGTCGCCGCGCTCCTTGGTTCGACGCCGGCCATCGACGCGCAGACGCGCCTTATGCTGGGCAGGTACATGGGATTCCAGGTCACCGAAAAATCCCGGGAAAAATAAAGGTAAAGATATGCTTGAAACCTCGGCGTTGCTTAAAGATACTACCAATGATGCTCTTGCCGCGCATATACAAATGCTTAGAGACGGGCTGCAAGACAAGGTCGTTCTTGACTCTGCTATATTTTGGATCGTTTTCATCGTAGTTTTCTGCCTGGGTTGCGATTGGATAATACGGCACAGATAGCGTAAAATATTATATTTTTATTGCACGGGAAATTTTTTCGTGCTATACTCTTTTTGTAAATTCGGAGGTGGATCGATGGGTAAGTACATGAGTGTTATTATCGGAGCCATCGTTGTGCTCCTGGGGTTGATAGGGCTGAAGAGCTGGTGGGGAGAATTCATCATGATAATAAAAGGCTCGGTTCCCATAATGCTTATATTCGGCGGCGCTATCGCAGTGATAGCAGGTTTGAGCGAGTTGAAAGACAAGGAAGCCGCAAAAAAAGAGGCAGGCAAGTAAAGCTTTTTACATAAAGATCGCCCTTGATATTTCTCATAGAAATGTCAGGGGCTTTTTATACCCCTACTAATAGTGGTTTTTACCGTCGGCCATACAATATATGGTATTTTTTCTTGACTTTTACTTATTATAGTGTATACTATCAAACGTGTCTTACGTTATTATTATAAATTTTCCGCAGTAGAAAATGGGAGACGCTAGGAAGATGAAAAGTGCAGCTGAAGTGAACGCCGGCATATCCGAAAATGCCAAAAAAGTGCTCGATAAACGATACCTTAAAAAAGACGATGACGGCAAGATAGTCGAAACGCCCTCCGACATGTTTCGCAGGGTCGCGAAGAACATAGCAAGCGCGGATTCGAAATACGGTAAGAACTCCGAAGCAGTTGCGAAAACAGAAGCAGAGTTTTACGATGCTATGACGAGTCTCGAGTTCCTCCCGAACTCTCCTACCTTAATGAACGCAGGAAGAGACCTCCAGCAATTATCGGCGTGTTTTGTTCTATCCATAGACGATTCGATGGAATCGATATTCGAGACGATCAAGGATACGGCCATTATACATAAATCAGGCGGCGGCACGGGTTTCAGCTTCTCGCGGCTTCGCGCGAAGAATTCTCCTGTCAGGTCCACGGGCGGCATTTCGAGCGGGCCGGTCTCTTTCATGAAAGTCTTTAATGCGGCGACGCAGGCCGTAAAACAGGGCGGGACCAGGAGAGGCGCGAACATGGGCATACTGCGCGTCGACCATCCGGATGTCCTCGAGTTCATCACGTGCAAAGAGAACGATAAAGAAATAACAAATTTCAATATATCGGTGGCCGTCACGGAAGATTTTATAAAGGCCGCCATCAATGACCAGGAATACGACCTCATGGATCCTCACACGAAAACGAGCGTCCAGAAACTCAAAGCAAAAGACGTTCTCGATCTTATCATAAAAATGGCATGGAAGAACGGCGAGCCCGGCATAGTATTTATCGATAGGATCAATAAGGATAATCCGACCCCAAAGGTCGGCGCGATAGAGTCGACAAACCCATGCGGCGAGCAGCCCCTCCTTCCTTACGAGAGCTGCAACCTCGGCTCGGTAAATCTCGCGAAGATGGTTTCGGGCGGCGAGATCGATTGGAATAAGCTGGGCACTACTATTGATATGGCGGTCCACTTTCTCGATAACGTCATAGATATGAATTCATACCCATTAAAGCGAATAGATGAGGTGACCAAATCGAACCGTAAGATAGGCCTCGGGGTGATGGGATTTGCCGACATGTTATTTATGCTCGGCGTAAATTACGATTCGGATGACGCCACAGGCCTCGCGGAAAAGATAATGAAATTCATGCTGGAGAGATCGCGTGCTTATTCGGAAAAATTGGCTGCAGAGCGCGGCGCGTTCCCGAATTTCAAGGACAGCATATATGCCGGCCGCGCCAGGCCTTTAAGGAACGCGACCCTTACTACGATAGCGCCCACCGGGACGCTCTCTATCATAGCCAATTGTTCCAGCGGCATCGAGCCTATATTCGCCATATCCTATATAAGGAATATAATGGACAATACGAAGCTCGTGGAGGTCCACCCGTATTTCAAGGAAGTGGCCGAAGAAAAAGGCTTTTATTCGAACGAGCTGATGGCCCTCATCGCTACGAAGGGGAGTATCAGGCAGCTCGAAGAGATACCGGAGGACGTCCAGCGGCTTTTTGTCACTGCGCACGATATCGAGGCGGCATGGCACGTAAAGATGCAGGCCGCGTTCCAGAAATATACCAATAATGCCGTGTCGAAGACCGTAAACCTGTCGCATGACGCTACTACCGATGACGTGAGAGAGATATACATGCTGGCATACAAGACAAATTGCAAAGGTCTTACCATATACAGGGATAATTCAAGACAAGAGCAGGTGTTAAGTAAGCCATCCACACAGGAAGCTCCAATATCCGCGTCAGCGGCCACAAAGATAAGCCCCAGGCCGCGGCCGAACGTTACTATCGGCACGACCACCAAGATAGCCACAGGCTGCGGTAACCTCTACGTCACCATAAACGAGGACGAGCAGGGATTGCCGTTCGAGGTATTTACCTCTATGGGTAAGGCAGGCGGCTGCGCCATGAGCCAGCTGGAGGCCTTAGGCAGGCTCGTTTCGCTGGCATTCAGGAGTGGTATCGATACCAATTCCATCATAGAACAGCTTCGCGGCATAAGATGCCCATCACCGAGCTGGGAGAAGGGCGGAAGAATATTCTCCTGTTCGGACGCCATAGCGCGCGTCATCGAGCGCAGGATGCAGGACCACAAGGCAAAACACGTCAATTTTGCCCATGCCCAGGCCGAAACGGTTACCCAGGCCGCTGAAAGCACTGCTCCGGCCAAGGCCAAGTCAGACAGGGCCGGCAATATAGTAGGCGTATGCCCGGATTGCGGGGGCGCCCTATGGCATGTCGAAGGATGCATGGTCTGCAAGTCATGCGGCTACTCCAAGTGCGGTTAAAACGTTAAAAATAAAAAGTCAGCTGTCCCCTTGTCAAAACAGTATTTTGTGGTAGACTTATACCACTAAATAAGGGAGGTGCTGTATGGAGTGGTTAACGTTAGTTGTAGTTGATCCTGTAAAGGCCTTAACCGTAAAGGTCCTTGGATATATCCCGGCCATAGTAGGCGCAATTGTCATTCTTATAGTGGGCTGGCTGTTGGCCAAGTTGTTGGAGTCTGTCGTAGTAAGGGTGCTTAAAGCCATCCATCTGGACACGGCAAGCGACAAAGCCGGTATTGCCAATGTCCTGGCGCAGGGTGACATAAAATTGACCCTGTCCGAGTTGATAGGCGCTGTCATATATTGGCTGGTCGCCCTTGTTGTAATAGCCACTGCGCTCGGCACGCTGAATTTAACGGTTGCCTCGGAGCTCATATCAAGGCTCGTTGAATATGTGCCGAACATACTCGCTGCCATATTCATACTGATCATAGGCGCATTTCTGGGGAATTTCGTATCGACGGTAGTCCGTACCGCCGCATCGAACGCGGGTATTGAGGGGGCAAAGCTATTATCGAAGATGACGCAGACGGTCATCATTATATTTGCCGTCGTAGTTGCTATCGAACAATTGAAGATAGCGTCGGCATTGATAGTGCTATCGGTAAATATCATTTTGATATCGATAGGCATAGGCCTGGCGCTGGCATTCGGCCTTGGATGTAAAGACATAGCCGGAAAGTACGTCCAGCAGGTGATCGACGGTTTAAAGAAGTAATAAACGTCATAAGTTGAAAATAGGGACTGTCCCCGAAGGGGGCTGTCCCTATTTTCTTGCGCTCCACCTATTCTTTCCTTTATAATATATCCATGGCCCCATCCTTATACATACATATCCCGTTCTGTAAGCGCAAATGCTTCTACTGTAATTTTTATAGCGATGTTTACGGAGACACGTCAGCATCTTCCTATATCGATGTCCTGATAGGCCAGATTAAAAAAATAGGGACTGTCCCCGAAGGGGACTGTCCCTATTTTTCTACTATATATATAGGCGGCGGAACGCCGACTTCTCTTGATAAGAAACTCCTAGTGCGCCTCCTGAAGAGTTTTGAACAATATAGCCGTAGTGCATCAGAATTTACCATAGAGGCCAATCCCGAATCTCTCGATGAAGACAAGATAAAGTTATTCCTCGATAGCGGCGTGAACCGCATCAGTATCGGCGTCCAATCCTTAAGAGACGATAAGCTTAAGAAACTCGGCAGGATCCACACCGCGAAGAAAGCTATTGATAGTGTCCATCTTGCGTCTAAAAAAGGCTTTAAGAATATAAGCATAGACCTGATGTTCGGGATATGGGGCGAGGATATCGCTTCATGGAAGAAGGAGCTTGTCGAAGCAGTGAAGCTCCCGGCAGATCACGTATCCTGCTACGAATTGACCTATGAGAATGGGACGCCATTATTTGCGGCATTAAAGAATAAGAGCGTTACGCCTCTGGAAGACGATGTGACAGCCGCTATGTATGAGCTGGTAATAGACGAGCTTGGCCTGCGCGGCATAAAGCAGTATGAAGTATCGAATTTCGCGAAGATAGGTTGTGAATGCAAGCATAACATAAATTACTGGGAAAATAACGAGTATATCGGCCTCGGCCCCTCAGCCGTATCTTACATTGAAGGTGTCCGAGCTAAGAATATTTCAGATGTTGGTGAATATGTGAAAAGGCTCAATGAGGGCAAATCCATCATTGAGTCGAGTGAACATCTTACGCCGGTGAAGCGCGCTCGGGAAACCGCCGCAATAAAGATACGGACGAAAGAAGGGATAGATTTCAAATGGTTCAAGGATAAGACGGGGTTTGATCTCCAGGAGCTCGAGAAGAACGCTATAAAAGACCTCCTCGCAAAAGACCTGATAAAATATAAGAGAGAGAATAACCTCCCGTCGGGCATCGTCCTAAAGCGCAAAGGCTTTTTGTTCTGTGATACGGTTTCGAGTGCGATGATGTAAAAGAACAGAAAGTAATCAATTTGATAAAATATCAAATTTAACTTGACAAAATAAAAATTAGATGGTATACTTTTTAATGCTTGGCGAAGATAATGTAATTTACGGAGGTATACCATGATCTTCCCAGGCAAAATACGATTAATTTTCAGAATAGTCTCGGCAGTAATAGCCGGGATTTTTTTATGGCAGCAGGTGGCGTGGGCGGGCGGGGGAGAGCTTGGAGAGAAATTAAATACTGTTAATACGCAAGCCAATTCGATGACTGCAAGTACTCTCACCGACCAACAGTCGACAGCTCAAGCACTAATTTCCGCTAAACAGGCCATAGAAGATTCCGGATCATCCCAAGGCTCTACAGCATTAGCATCGGACTCTCTGCAGCCAGTTATAGCTGCTGCTAATAATGCTGTTCAATCCTCTCCATATACCTATTATGTCTCCGGCAGGATGGAATCTGTTACATTAACTACGCCTGACCAATGGGGCAATGTCTACTATCATTATATAGATGAGAACTTTAATTCTCAGGGCTACGGCAGGGTGGATAAAGAGATCCTCGCAAATGCCGATTCACAAGGCGCCATAGCATATCAATACGAATTCTTCTCGTCAAGCGTTGATCAAAGGCAAATAAGGAGAGGCTATAGCGATACCGGTTTCAAAAATCTTATAAATACTTACACATACCAGCTAAACGGTGATTTTCTATATACTGTCTATTATGCGAATACTACCACAAGATTTCAGGAGGCCTTTTTCAAAAAAGACTGGCTCTGGCAATATACGGTCGAATATGCCAGTGACGGCGCTACTCTTCACCAGAAGTGGATAAATGACTCCAACCCCAATGCAGCGGGCGACGTAACAAGCCAGAACTATGACTCCCAGGGCCGTCTTAGCCTTGAATATTTAGATGATGGAAGCGCACACGGCATATCTTACTATAGTACTACCGCTAATAAATATCAGGAATATTTCTGTAAACCCAACTGGGCTTGGCAGTGGAGCATTGAATATTACGAAGATGGCGTTACCAAGAAGCTTGAGTCGATGGTGGACCCTAACCTCTTGCAAACAGGTGATATCGTCCATGTCGACTATGACTCAAGAGGAAGAGTCGTCTCGCAGCAATTTGATGATACCAGCATAGTTCAGACTAACTATTGGGGAGATACCTCTAATATATATGAAAAATACGTATTCGGTTCAAACTGGACATGGCAGTATTCTATAAGGTATTTTGAGGATGGTAATACCACAAACTTCCTATGGATCGCATCTGACTACGCGGATCATTTTAATGGCGATATACATAGAGAATATTATTCAAACGGGCTTATCAAAATTCGTCAGGTAGTAAATGGCGATATAACCTACACCGATTACTATAGCGGCACAACCAATAAGACATACGACGCCTTCTTCGACTCTAACTGGGGCTGGAAGAATTCAGTGGAGTATTACGAAGATGGCACTATCAAGGTTCGCTCCTTTGCCGACCCCGACCCATCCAAGGCAGGCGATATCATTAGATACGAATATGATACTTTAGGCCGCACCACCCTTACGACTTATGACGATCAGAGCTTCTACGGCTACTCCTACTACGCCAATACCAATAATGTATATCAGAAATGGTTTGCTTTGGCCAACTGGAACTGGCAGTACACGATCGAATATTTTGAAGATGGTACCACCGTGCACAAACAGTGGTTTGCAGATAAGCATCCAGCCACTACAGGCGACGTGGTGTATATTGAACATGACGCTGACGGAATACCATCCACGAAAATGTTCGATAACAATACAGTAGTCTATGATACGTCGACTCAATATTATACGATGCAGAATATCTCTGGCACTATGCAGACAGGTAAAGACACATATGGCCAGATCGCTACTTTTAAGTATATTAATGGCAAGTGGTTGATTAATTCAGTCGAATGGCAGAGCTCGCTCATCTATTGGAATTACGATGCAAACGGTAATGCACAAGGATATATCAAAATTCTGTCGAATGGCACCATAAAGAAGTATGACGCAACCAATAAGCTTATAGAAACGGACACTTCAAGTGCTAATTTTGCTACAGGAGCGAACCTGCCCTGGATTAATTACGGCTCTGATATAGGGAGCGCTACCGGCTTTGCAAACGATTTAGCAACCCTTTACAGTGATCTTGACCAGTGGAAGGGATCGACTGTAAGAGTATTTTTATTCTGTGACCTTAGAAGCGGCATAACCTTTGACGCTTCAGGTAATCCAATAAGCTTTAACGGAAGCGCCTTTAACGATATGCAGGCTCTTCTTGACGTCGCTAAAGCCTTCGACATAAAGCTTATTCCTGTATTATTCGATTACATGATTGCCGATGGCAAGAGCGGCACATATCTCGGCGAACATTCAGATCTTATAACGGACGCTTCCAAAAAACAGAAGCTTTTGGATCTCTTTAGCACCTTTTTCGATAGGTTCGCCGGAGACTCTTCGATCTACGCATGGGATGTTATGAATGAGCCTGAATTCGCAGGCGCAGTGTCTATAGATGACGCCCATTCATTCGTATCGGATTTCGTGAAATTGATCCATTCCAAGTCGGATAACGCCCTTGTGACATTAGGCAGTGCCAGGCGCGACTGGATGGTTAAGTACTGGACGGATATAGGGCTTGATGTGTACCAGTTTCACTACTACGACAGCATGGAATCCAGCACACCTCTAAACGATCCTGTCTCCCAGCTAAATCTTGATAAGCCTGTTATCGCGGGAGAGTTGCAGCCGGATAGCGTTAGCTCAAAGCTTTCTACTTTATCTTCAGACGGTTACGCAGGAGGTCTATTCTGGCAAGATCAGGGGACTTATAAGATAAATACTTCCGATTACACGACTATCAGAAGCTTCTTCTATGGGATCAAGTCTACCTATTCCTATTATACTTCGGGCAGGATAAAGGACGAATTCATGTCTAATGGCATTATGCGTGAATTCGAGGATCTGGCGTTCTATAAGAACGGCACAGGGCGCCTTACAAAGCAGATCTTCTCAGACAACTCGTATATTACCTATGAATATCGCGACAACACAACTACTTTTAAGACGGTTACTAGTTTTTCTGCAACAGCTGTTCCTATTATGAAGAAAGATTACGACTCGACTGGCGCGGTTGTCACGATTACGATTTACTACGATAACGGAAGGGTAAGGAAGGCATCAAATTCTGATGGTTCGTATCAGTCTTTCGACCAGTCAGGCAACCTCATAGAGCAGGCTGTTAAAATAAACGGCACCCTGACTATCCGCGACACTAAGCTTTTAAGGGAGATCCTGGCGGACGGGACAATAAAAGAATATTCCTTTACCGGCAGCCTTTTAAGGATCTTAAAGACTGACGGCACATCTATCGAATACTATTATAATGCGGACAGTTCAATCCTAAGTAGATATGAATATTCGGCTAATGGAAGCTTCACGGCCTACGATGGATTGGGCAACACAGTCTATACCTATACATATAAGGCAGCCGATATGCAGGCCGAGCAGCCTGATGCCAATGCTTTGTCGATTACAACCGCTCTTGAGGANNATAATAACAAATATCGAACTTGACGGAAGCGGCAAGCTAAAGAACGCTCACATAATCCATACCGACGGCTCAGTAGATATTGTTTACAATAATTCTGTCATCGAAACCCTGCTTCCTGATGGGACGATATCAAGATATAGAGATAACCGCAAGGTATTCGATTATTCCAAGGTGATGGGCTACACCCGTTACTACTATACCTTGGATGGAAGTAATAACATCACGTCTGTCACAGTGGTTAACAAAAATGCCACTTGTACATACGACGCAAACGGCCTTCCGGTAAGATTCGAGAAAACCGATGGCTCTATAACCGAATACGACAACGGTTATCTAAAACGTATAACCGATTCAGACGGAAGACAATATCTATATACAATAGTTACCGGCTCGAATCCATCTTCTACCATAACTGCAACTGTAACTAGCAACACCATCCCGGCGAAAGTTCTGTATGACGCTTCAAAGAATATAACAAGCGTTACTCTGGGCGACGGGACTATTCTTAGTTCAGCCAATGGCACACTCCAGGGCATAGCCGGCCTTGGCGGCAAGATCGACGTAGCGACTGGCGGCGCATTCAGCTTTGATGACGGCAGCTACAAGGCTTATTACGATGCGAAAGGCAATCTCGTAAAAATATCAACCCAGGATAATACAGACGTTTATTTTAACAACGGCCAGATATCCGAGGTAGATGCCGAAGACGGCACGAGAGTCTTATATACAGGAGGTAAGATTAGCCAGCTTTATGATAAGCAGGAAGGCGCTACCTACGAATCTGATTCTTTGGGGCGCGTTACAAGGGTTACATATGATAATGGCGCCGTATTTAAATATGATTATATACCGATTTTGGATGACGTTACTAAAGTAATTATTACAAAAGAAGATGATCCCTCAAACGTTACAGTAAGATTTTATGATAAAGACGGGCTATTGACCGAGCAGAACCTGCCTTCAGGAGTAATCTCCAAATATATCTATGAAACCTCTGGTGCCAGACGCATCTTAAGCGTAACCCAGACTAAGAATGGCGCGGTGATAGGCTCGTATACATATGATTACAGCCAGCCTAATAAGACTTTAGTCACCGATATGAATCATAATATCCGCGAATACGACACGGCCGGCAACATAAAATTCATGTACACGCCGGAAGGCTATGTCTATCAATATACTTTAACAAGCGATAACACCCTCGTGTCAGAGCTTATTCGATGGGATAAGGGTAACGGCGTCACCATCTACTACAACAATGGCAATGTTGACAGGGTAGAGACAATATCAGGTGGAAATAAGACGGTATTGACAAGTCCTGTATTTGATGCAAACGGAAACCTTCGGAGCTTTACCGTTATCCTTCCTTCGGGACAATCAAGAAGCTGCACTGTATATGATAACGGCTGGACAACAATAGTAACGCCTGATGGCACAAAGCTCATATATAAAGATGATCCGACAACTGGGAATGGTCATCTTGTCGCGGTAAACTCAGACCACAGACTATTCATGTTTGATACAAGCTTGAAAGTACCTTCTTCCATACCAGTTGATATAACGAAAGATCCTTCCGCGCTTGACCACATTGATCTGGTACAAGGCGATATGACTGATTATACTCGTCAGATGCTTCTTAAACAGTACGGCGTGATAAAAGAAGATCCGGTTCCGGCTACTCTTGTTCCCGGCAACAGGACTTGGCAGCCGCAGAGCAATGATTCGAGTACGCTCGGCATATCAAGCGTATCGAGCGGAAGCGACATGATAACGATGCAGGCGAACATAAGCAGCGCCTCTGGGCACAACCAGGGAGAAGCGTTCCTTGATCTAACGATAGACAATATCGGCCATACCGTATCTGCCCCGTATAATTTTACCAATGATACCTTGAGTTTTTATGTGAAATTGCAGGATGGAACGCTTCCTGCCGGAGGCAGTCTTACGGTACAGGCTTTCGCGAAAGACGCGAACTGGAATTCAGAATATTCGACGCAAGTGACGATAACACAGGCCGGCGTATGGTGTAAGATTGACCTTAAGATATCAGGTGATACGCCCATATTCGGTCTTAAAGACGGCTCCTTTAATCCGGCCATGATCAGGCTTGTAGGTCTAAGGATAGTGTCTACGTCCGCTAACCTTACTTATAACGGCCAGATTTACTTAAAAGACGCAAACCACCAGACTCTTTCCCCAACTGATAAGCTAATCGACTTCCCATTCTTTGTGAACAAAGATTCAGTGGAGCCTTACGTAGGATCTATCCCTGACGATCAGCCTGTTGTTGGAAACCCAAATTACATAAGCTGGGCTGACATACCGACGATTCTTCTCCCAAGCAGCACCTCGAATAATAACGGCCAGATAGATCTTAATAAGGCAAGCGGTCGAGCACAAACATATGCCGACTCTCTTGGCGTGCAGAGCGTTACTCGTGATGACACTAATAACCAATGGGTGCTTAATCTAAATTTACAATCCGGAAGCACGACTAATAATGATGGTGAAATGTATGTAGACCTGCGTTATGACATTCCTGGGTATACATGGACAGGTCCACTAGATTTAACAGGGAAGACTCTTACCTTTAAGATAAAAGCCCCGGCAGGATTTATAGCTGCGTCAAATAGCGCAAACAACCCCATGTGGGCGCAAGTATTTGTAAAAGATGAAAATTACAATTACCAGTACGGTCCGAATGTCCAGATCACGCAGGAAGGGCAGTGGCTGACAGTAACCTTGACGCCCCAGATAGGCGAGATAATTCCCGGTAATTCCAAGACTTCGCCTGATTTCGACCCAACCAAGATAGTAAATATAGGAGTAAAGATATCGTGCAACAAGGATTCAGTATCATCATATCAGGGGCAGTTCTATGTCCAGAACGCCACATCGCCCGACATATTGAATAAGACCACAGCCGTATATCTTCTCGACATGAACGCCCTTAAAAATTACGCCAGCTCCAAAAATATAAACGTGACCTATGAGGATTTCCTCGGGGCCCAGATAAAACTCGCCAAGGATAGTCTGCCTACATATTTCAAGGATTCAAGCGTCAGCATGGCTACGGAATATTATCCTGACGGGTCTGTGAAGCGTGTCTTAAAAGGAAATTCCAGAGTCGAATACTATAACACAGATGGAAGGCTCATAAAGATTACCGATACAAACGATGAGACATTAGTCGAGTATACATATAACTCTAACGGTGACTTAACAGAAATAGATTATTCTGGCACTAGAGACTCTATCAGGAAGAGTATGGACGATGCCCGTACTCAGGCACAGCAGCAGGCGAATGATACCATAAAACAGATCGCTGAGGCTAAAGGCTATGCCGTCCAATATGTTCACGATACAATACAGCCTGCTTTAGATACGGCCTACGCAACAAAGGCTAATCTCCAGGCGCAGTGGAGCGACTGGAATGGAAGGAGTTACCACTGGTGGCAGTGGAGCGAGAAAGGAGAGAAGAAACAGGTAATGCATTCTCTTGAGAATGCCATAGGACAAGTGGACCAGGCCATATCAAGTCTTCTTGCCAAGGCAGCAGAAATGTATGCCAATATAGATGCTAACATAAATAAAGCTAAGCAGGATATCCAAACACAGCTTGACGCAAGCCTTCAGGCGATAGCTATCCAGGAAAATACCGCAATAGCCGAGACTATGAAACAGGAAGTAATAGAGGTAATTGATGTTTATTATAAGGAGGCGCTTGGTAGAAGTGCCTCCACAGATGAGATAAATAGCTGGCTTGCTAAAGCCCAAGCTGAAGGGTGTCTGGATCCTATAAATAGAAAGGCTTTCGACGTTTCTTTAGTAAAGACGGAACTTGCTACAAATCAAGCGTATATAGATGAAGCTTTAGCGAATAATACATTCATTAGCGATGTGAATGCGGCGGTAGTTGCTTATTTGCTCGGCTTCGCGTCGATAGCAGATAAGAACGCGGCGCTTGCTTCATATCTAGGTCTTTCGGTTTCTGATATTAATTACAGCGCGTCAGACTTCGAGGCTATCATAAAATGGCTATCCTCCAATAACAAGCACTTCGGAAAAAGCGCCTTTACAGCGTTAGCTGAAATTCTAAAGAATAACGGCAAGACTTTAAGCGTACAGGATCTCGAAGAATTAGCTACCAAGGTTATTCTCATAGACATATTCTCAGGCTCCATTACATCTATAACTACAGGTGAGCTTGAAATATCAATGTTTGCCCTATCAAAATATGCTTCCACTAAATACAGCACCACACTTTACGATACAGACCTTAATAATAAGACCCTCGTCGCTTTACAAGACGCTATATCAGGCGGCAAAGAGGCTATAGTCAGAGTGAGCGGCGACCACTTCATTGTTGTAACTTCAATAGCAGCTGACGGCACCGTAAGCTACCTTGAAGGTTCAAGAGGTAAGCTGGGTGAAGTAATGACTATGAAGAAGAGCGACTTCCTTGCCAATTGGGATGGTTATGCCATTACCCAGAAGACGCCTCTTCAAGACAACATCTCCAAAGTATTATCAGCAGCCGAGGCGCGCCTTATAAGAGGAAGCGAACCCACTATAATAGCGGTCTTAGCGATCATAAGTTTGATATGCGCCGTTACGTCCACTATCCTTTCGTTCATCGATAATGAGATATGCCAGATGCTCTCCAAGGTGTTTGCTATCGTGTCATTGGTGACAGGAGTTTTGAGTATAGCTTTAAACTTCGGCAACATAATAAAAAGTTTTGCAACAGGGTTACAGAATATAGATAATGCCCTGAAAACATCCACGATCTGGCTCGGAGAGATGTTCAAACATGGTATAGAAGGATTCGTGTCGGGGATGGCTAACATACTGTCGAAGGCAGTTTCAGGAATTTGTCTTAATCTGTCATATAACAAGGCTCTTACTACCTTCGGGCTTAATTCTGACCTCGCAGGCATAACAAGCGCATTCTTGTCAGGCGGGTTTGCCGGAGTAAATTCGACATTCTCTTTGACAGGCGCATTTTCCAGCCTGACTATAGAAGGCGTGCGTTACGCGGGCAAAGAATTGGGATTAGATCCGACTATAACGAGCATAATAGGTATGAGCGCCGCTACGATTGTGAGTGCGGGGCTGGGTGGTGTAACCTATTACGATAAGATAGAGCATTGTCCCGTGTATTTAACAGGTCTCGATGCTATATCCTATACTATCGGTACTACAGTTTTACCGAATGTGGCAAGCGAGCTTGCTTATTATGGCATCACAAAACTCGGCGAAGCAATAGGGATAGACCCGATTATAAGCCAGATAGCGGGAATCGGTATACGTTCGACTATATCGGCAGGTTTAAGAGGCTACGATTCGAATAACATATTTCAGGGCGTGATGGGCGGTCTCGTCCAGGGCGTTGCCTCAATCGGAATAAATTACGCTACGCAGGAATTTGGATTAAATCCGCTATTTGCCAACTTAGGATTCTCTGCCATAGCAAGTGCGATAAATGCCGGTATTCAGGCGTCTACAGGGGGCAGTCAGGACGTGTTTAAGACTTTCTTCGATACCTATATTAATAATGCTCTCACGTTCTTAGGCTATGGTAATATCACCGATCCGAATTATGCATGGCTTGAGGCAAGTTATAAGTCCTCTATAATAGACTTTAGCAATAAAGTAAGAGATGAGGGACTCGTAGAGGCTCTAAATACGTATGGGGTGAGCTTTTTTAACTCGACTATAGTAGGGGCCATTGCACAGTCAGGCATGACAATAGGGAAGTATTTTGACGATAAGCTCTCACAGGGCCAATCTACCGATCGCACGCTTCCTAACAAGCAAGTAGTAAAACAGGTTCCTGTGCAGGATGCTCAAGGTAATACAGTTGCTAACGTTTTCTTTGTGCAAAAGCAGAACGGTGCTACCTTCTATTGGGATGTGGTAGGGGTCGAGTATCTTACTCAAAATGGCACATATCTTGACTATGGAAGTCTTGGTGTAGATTCGTATGCAAAGCTTGGGTTTACCGATGCCGAATTATATTCGACCTTTAACGCCGATATGCAATTCCAACGCATAGAAAACGGTGAGCAAGTATACGCAGAATTGAAAGATTCGCAGGGTAACACGCTTCTTGTGATTGAGCCGACTGAAAATGGGGGATATAATTTCTACAATAACTATGGGGATTATATAGATGCAAAGATAAGAGAATTTTCATTGGGTTATGATATTAGTATTAAAAATAGCATGCTCGGTAAATATTTATTAAATAGTTCTAATTGGCTGGATGACGAGCAGAGAGATGAGTTAAAAAATGCAGGATACACAGATTCTGATATAGATAGGCTTATGCTAAAAGTAGGATTTGATATCGACAGCTCGGGAAAACCCGTGTTACAATATGGCTTAACAGCTGATGCGCAAATGTTAACAGATGTTACCAGAATATTAGGCAGCCAATGGCTCACAGAATTAAAATTAGATGGAGATATATTTTATTCTGTAAGCAGTTACTTATTAGATACTACCAGTTATTCCAAAAATACACGGACACTGGCAGATGTCGCAAAAGGTATAGCGGCTATAGATATGTTAAATTTGGATATTAAATATGAAAACTATGTAAAGTATTTACTTCCATTAATGGCACTATTTCTGAGAGTAGGCTATGATAATACAGTTTGGGATATGTCTGTTAGAGATGCTGCGCCGGAAGTAACCAAAGCAATCGATACGCTGGGCATGAAATTTGTATATGTGCCGGGCAATACAACTGCAATAAATAACTTATCAGATGTCGAGAAAATGCGAGACTTGCTTGGGAGTGATAAAAAAGTTGTAGTTGGATGGAGCGCAGGAACAGAAGCCGTGATAAAATCGTGGGCTACGACTAAAGATAAAGATGTTTATTATATATTGGTATCTCCTCGAATGACTCCTGAAACGCTTCAGTCATATGCTATGGCAGCCGGCATAGACCCGAACAAAATATTGATTGTCAATGCTGCACGAGATGCTTTTAGTTGGGGAGCTGGATATGGAGACAATGCTGCATATGAACAGTCATGGAATTATGTGTATTTAGCAAAAGATACTACAACGCCCAATTATCCTTTGATACGGCATGATGGGCCAATATTGGGATGGCTAAATAATCATTCTTATGATTTGATTATCAATGATAATGACGAAAGTGATGATACTCCACTAATCGACATATTTAAAAGATTCCTTAATGGGACAATAAGATAATGCGTACCTTATTAATAATATCATGTATTATAGTACTCTTTTGGATAGCGCTAAGATTTGATATTGTTCCGCCAATATACTGGAGCTTTAAATCTTTTGCAAATCCATACTATACAGAAAACTTGGAAAAGGAATGGTCGCAGAAACCATCTTCCTTTTTATTGGTTAAACTTCATAGTATAGATCCTACGCGTTTTGGTCTTGCGGCGTATATTCTCGGCGAGAGGAAAGAAAATAGAGCAATAAACATATTGATTAGAAAGATTCTTAGCAGTTTCACGAGTGACCAAATGCATCTTTCGGCGTCTAGCGCCCTCGCCCAGATTTCACCGGAAAAAGCCAAAGAAGTCCTTATGTCAGCTGTAGAGAAATATCCCAGATCGTTATATAAACCAGTGGCTCATAAAAAGTATATTAACGCATTACATATACTTGCGAGCATGAAAGATGAGCGTGTCTATCCAATATGTTTACAATTAGCTAAATCTGGCAATAGATTAGATGAGCAGAGTTCTTTAAATGGGATGCTTTATAATTTTGATAATCACTGGAAAGAAGTGTTGCCATTATATTTGAATTATCTCAACGAAAAAAAAGGTTCTCAGATGTCTGCCATTACAGGAATAAAATACATGAAAAGACCAGAAACAATTCCAATTCTCGAGGATTTCGCTTTGAAGAACCCAATATATAAACGCGAAGTCCAAGAAGCTATAGATTACATAAAGGAGTCACAAAAATGAAAAAGATAAATGTAGTAACTTTATTAATTTTTATAACATTAATCGTATCCTGCACTATTACTTATGCGGAAGATATAAAAGAAAAATTTGAGAGCTCGCCAGCGCTCGAACCTTTTCAAAGAGGGCTTACCTATCTTCAAGAAAAGAGATTCTCGGAATCCATCGAGGAATTTAAGAAATCATTAGAGCTGTTTCCAGATTACTATGTGACTTACAGCAATTTGGGATATGCTTATTTATATGATGGAAAGTCCAGTGAAGCACTGGATTGTTTTAAAAAAGCGCTTGTCCTAAAACCTGACTTTATGGAAGCGGTTCGTGGCATGGGAAGTGCATATATGAATTTAAAACAAGAAAAAGAAGCTGTGCCATATTTCAACAAATCGATAGAAATAAATCCAGAAATCATACCACCTTATATGGCACTCGGAGTAATATATAATCATCAAAATCGCTATGCCGAAGCGATTCCTATGTTTAAAAAAGTAATAGAGAATAACCCAAAATTTGTTGCGGCGTATACAAATATATCACTTTCTTACAGTATGATAGGGGATTTTGAACAGGGTTATAAATATATGAAAGAAGCACAGATATTAGCTCCCGGCGATGCAACAATAAATGACTTAACAAGTCGTTTTGAGGCTAAATTAAATCAACAAAGAGCTGCTATACAAAATGTTCAAAATAATTCCATCGTGCAAGAACCCAAAGGCGAAACTATGGAATTGGTTGATTTCGTTCCTAAAAAGATAGAGTTGCCCTTTACTATTATGTATCCAGCAAAATGGTATATTCGCGAAGAGAATGACGGAGCACCAAGTCTTTTTATAACACAAGAACCAATAAGAAATGCAGGTGATAAGTATAAAGTTGGTTTAGGCGCTTTTTATAAGCAAGATTACTTTATTCATAAAGAACCCTCCAATAGTGAAATTGGCAAAATGGGCAAATCTGTACTAGCAGTTGTTAACTGGGAAGAAGACAAACAACGATTTTTAGAAAATTTAAAAAATAATGGAAACACTATATTATCGCAAAGTGAAATAAAAATTTTTGATCAACCTGCTATCAAGATAGAATGCAAATCAAAGATTGCAAGGATGGCAATATTATATATTAAATTAGGCAAAGATCTGTTAATGCTTTTCTTTGAAACTCCACCCGATGAGTATGCCCAATATAAAGAAACATTTGAGCAGATGATAAAATCATTGTCTATTCGAAGTGATTTTAAAATAATAAATGAGGCTACGATTTTTACGGGTGCAGTTCAACAAACTATTATTAATAATAAGTAGAACAGCAGACGTTTTATTGAAGATTAGTTTTTATGTATATATGTTAGTTTATCTTTTCCCCATCAAAGTTAAGGAGTAGTTTAAATGAAAAAATTATACATGATGATATTGTTTATATTCCTTAGTGTCACAATAGCATATAGTGAGCAAAATTATGATGCTATAATTGAAAAATTTGAAAAAGCCATTCAACAAGTCAGCTCATACAAAATGTTAAGTGAAACAGATATAAGCGGTGATAAGACATCTGTTTTATTGGAATTTGTTAAACCTGCCATGCAAAAGCAAACTGTAGAGACTGTTTCGACCAAAGAAATAACCCTTTTTATCAAGGATAAACGTTATGTATTAATGCCGGACACTAACAAATGGGCCCAACAAGAATGGGTTAAAGGAACTGGGCCAATTAAAGAATTAGGGCCGCTTGAACAAATTTATGAAATGATGAAAAAATCGAAGCCCACAAGTATCGAAGAGAAAATATTGGAAGATATAAATTATGTAGTTCTTGAATATACAGATGTGCCAGATTTTGGGAATATACATTTTGCTTTTAGTAGATATACTTCCACTATTCGGTTCTATATTAATTCATCCTCGTATTTACCAAAATTAGCAGTAGTTGATATGTCTGGCAGCAGGGTAGATTCTAGTGCAAAATTAAATATTCGGCAGACGAATAAATTTGAATCCTATAACGAAAAATTAGATGTAAAGCCTCCTGAATCCAAAGATATTTTTATTCCAGAGCCAGTATCTACTGATTTACCAAAAGAAGTATTTCATAGTGAAATGAAAGAGTTCGAAAACAGTGCCTATAATGTCAGCTTGAGATATCCAATAGATTGGCATGTTAAAGAACATGCGTCTCAAGGCGTTTATCAACTGTTTATTTCGAAAGAAAAAGTTGAAAAACCCGGCGACATTTATTTAACTGGTATAGGGATTGTAAAAGTATCCAATGCGAAAGAAACTATAAAATTAAAAGCATCAGAGCCTCTTGAGGTTGCGAACGAATTTTTAAAAAGATATGTCGATGGAATTGCGACAAGTAAATCTGTTATTATGGCATTTGCCAATACACCCATAAAGGTCGGAGAGGATACGGGATATGCAACGGAGTTTACCTTTACTGATAAATATGGACGAATGTTGTCGAACTTTTTTGTGATTCTATATAAAAATGATACACTTGTATCAATAATAATGGAATCAACTCAACAGGATTTTCTTCGATATAAAAATATGTTTGTGGATATTCTCAAGGAAGCGAAGATATTTTAAAATAATTGTAAAGGAGACGTGAATGAACAAACCAGTTATTTTAGTTGTCGATGATGAAAAGGGAGTACGTAACGCAATAACTACATTCCTGAAGATGAGCTATGATGGAGATTTTAAGGAGGCGGTTAACGGCGAAGAGGCTGTGAAATTTATAAAATCTAACCATTGCGACGTGATGGTCCTAGACCTGAAGATGCCGAAGAAGAGCGGTATAGTAGTTATAAAAGAAGCCAAAGAGATTGACCCTAATATCGATATCTTTGTGATGTCCGCATATGAGAGTAATGAGGTTGCTGAAGAAGCGATGAAGCTGGGCGCGACAGACTACGCCGTGAAGCCGCTTGACTTGAAAGTTATTTCGATGAAATTGGACAATATCCTGAAGAAACGCGGGCAATTGATCAGTAAGACTTAGGGTTCTGCACTATAATGCAGCGTGCCTTTACGGTGTTGGAAGTATTTTCGAAGTGATGGGGGATATTGCTTGCGAAGGCGAGTGAATCTCCCTTTTTTATTAAGTGTTTTTCATTGCCGACATGGCAGGCCATCTCACCTTGCAGCATTATAACGAGTTTCTCGAAACGGTTGATATCAACGGGATCTTCCTCTTCTTTGGTAGCGCCGCCGGGCGCAAGCTCCAGTTCCATAGCCAGGAACTTGATGTTGCGTGGGCTCAATATCTTGGCAGAAGCCTTCTCATTATAAATGTATTTATTGCTTTCTCTTTCAGATGCTTTTATGATGTTGACTATTTTCGACTCCTCTTCCTCCGTTCCTTCTCTAAGCTCTTTCAGGGATACGCCCAGGCCGGTGCATATCTGGTACAGACTCTTCAGCCTTATATCCGCGCGGTAACCTTTCTCAAGCCGGCAAAGGCTATAATAGGTGAGGGCCTTGTCGCCGAAGATCTCCACAAGTTTTTTGTGAAAATCTTTCAGGTTTAGTTTCAAAACATCCTGCCGTATCTGTCTAATCTTTTCGTATAGTTTCATATCAGCACCTAAATAAAGTTTACACTATCGAGATTTGTTTGTCAATAGTGAATTGATTTTTAAGTACAAAATAATTTATATTAGTCAAAATATGTAACTATTTTATATGCTAACATATTTATATAACTACTTTATTAATAAATACTTATATATTAAGACTGTATAACTTGATTGACTTTTATAATAAATAGATATTGACAAAAGTCAATTATATGGTATGCTTGTATTGTTATCGAAAGAAGGTGAGCTATATGGAAAAAGTCATATGCATTAATTGTGGATCCGTCGGTTATACAGCATCACCTGAACAGGCAAGATGTGCAGAGTGTGGTGGAAAACATAAACTGATCAGTCTTGATAAACACGAATGCGGTGTCATGAGATTAAATCGAATGCTGCCCTTAATCCGCCGAGCAAGGGTAGTATTCTAAGACCAAAGCCCGCGATAATGGTTATCGTGGGCTTTGGTATCTTTAAAGGAAAGAGGTGATAGATATGCGAGTCCTTGTTGTTTTATCACACAATCCGAAAGATTCATTTCTGATCAAGCTTCACACTGTTGCGCTTATAAACGAAATTAAAAAGCTACTGAGGGCGCGCGATAACTCAAGAGCGATGATCGCGGCTCTTACAAAAGGGCGCATCGAAGCTTCAGGCGACACCGATAATGTCTATTCAGCCGATGCCGACCTTATCCTGACCAAGGAAAGAGCCTCGTGGGATCTGGTGAAATAAATTTGACGTGATACGGAATAAATGGTAGCATTGGAACATATTAAAAAATGAGGTGCTTTTTTAATTAAGGAGGCCTGAAATGAAAAAATTGTTTGTTATATTAGCAGCTATTATGCTTCTATCCGGTTGCGAAAATGCTGTTACCCATATGAAAGCGGTCAGATCGGATGCCGGTGACCGGGTAACGGTGGGGAAGGTCCAGCGCGAAATACGTATCGGGATGCCATCTGCCCAGGTGATCGAAGTGCTCGGCTCGCCCAATATCGTTTCGACCGATGAAAATAGATTAGAAGTATGGGTATATGATAAGATCGCGACAGACGTGTCTTATTCGAATAGCAACGGCGGAGTTTGGGTTATACTTGGGCCTATCACCGGAAACTCCGGCGCAACTTCTACATCCCAGAGAACGCTTACTATCGTAGTTAAATTTGATGCAGATAAGAAAGTGCGGGATTTCGCGTATCATTCTTCCAGTTTTTAAGGAGGGGCGATGAAGCAAGTAAAAAAAATCCTCAAGATATGTTTTATAGGATCGCTATGTTTGGTAATGTCGGGCTGCGCGACCACGCCGAAAGGCTTTCTTAAGCCTGAGAAAAATATATTGGAACTTCGTCAGGTCGAAATGAGGCAATACGACACAAAAGACGATGAAAAGATAATTAAGTCGGTTGCCGGAGTTTTGCAGGATCTTGGTTTTACCTTAGATAACAGTGAAACTAAATTAGGATTTGTCGCCGCTTCCAGAAGAGCAGATGCAAAGAATGCCGCCCAGATCACAGCGGCTGTTGCATGCGATGCGATAGGCATCGCCGCAGCTTGCTTTGGTGCCCCATGCTATACTAACGCCGTTTCTCGTTGCGATAAAGAACAGCTCGTAAAAGCATCAATAATCGTGCAGCCGTCTTTAGATGGCAGTAAAATGGTCGTTAGGGCCACTTTTCAGCGGGTTGTATGGGATATGGCAGGGCAGATCAGCAGGATAGAGACTATTAGCGATGTGCCCACATATCAGAAATTTTATGACGCTTTGTCAAAATCAATATTTTTGGAGGCCCAAAATATATGAAAAAAATACAAATATATAAAAATATCGCGGTTGCTTTATTTCTAATTTTTGCTTTGGTCGGATGCGCGACTACCGCCAATAAGGCTTTTGAAACATCGGAAAGCCAGGTTAAATTACGCAGTATGCAATCCAGGGCTTTCGACACCACTGATACTAAGAAAATGATGCAAACTATAATAAGCACTATGCAGGACCTGAACTTTGTTATTGATAAGGCAGATCTTACCCTCGGGTCTGTTACGGGGACTAAATTCGTAAATAATTGTAGTGTTATAATGACCGTAACGGTCAGGTCAAGAGGAGAGAAACAATTATTAGTCAGAGCAAATGCCCAGGTTGGGATCAAATCTATAGACGATGCGGCAACATATCAGGATTTTTTTACTGCCTTAGAAAAAGCCATGTTCTTAACCGCTCAACAAGTTGATTAAATAAAGAATATATTGGATATGTTTCATTTTAATCACATCTGCCTATTGGCCACCTCTATAAGGTGGCCTTTTTCTAAATGAATCCAAAAACTAAAAAAAATATAGCGCGAGAAGGGCTTGTAATAGTAGAGATAACCCTTATAGCAATAGTTTGTTGTTTTGTTAGTGGCTGTTCCTCTTTAGTGCGTGAAGAGCGGGACAGGGCGCTTGACGAAAAATTTGCAGAGGGCAAAATAAACAAAATCCAGTATTTGACATCAAAGAATAAATTAAAGCAAGAAGAAGCCAGGGTAACATCTCGGCATGAGGAAGCCAAATGAAATATAAACAAACCTACGGATGGGTACCGGATATACCGGACTCGAGGGATTATCTCTACAGCGCGATAAGGCCGGTTATAAAGCTGCCGAAAAAAGTGGATTTGAGAGAATGCTGCTCTGAGATAGAAGACCAGGGAAATCTTGGAAGCTGTACGGCTCAGGCGTTAGCGGGAAACCTGGAATTCCTGGATAAGAAGATAGATTCCATATACGTAGATGTGAGCCGGCTCTTCATATATTATAATGAACGAGCCATCATGGACACGATCGACTATGATTCGGGCGCGAGCCTCAGGGACGGAATAAAGACATTGAAGAATGATGGCGCCTGCTACGAGAAGACCTGGCCTTATGTAATATCGCGATTCGACCGGATGCCGCCTCTGAAATGCTACACGGAAGCGAAAAAACACCTTATAGAATCATACCATCGCCTAAACAATACATCTGAAATGCTTGCATGCCTTGCCGAAGGCTATCCTTTCGTATTTGGCTTTACCGTATATGAAAGTTTCGAATCTCCGCAGGTGAAGTGCACAGGCATTGCCAATATGCCCGCCAAAGACGAACGTGCCATCGGAGGCCATGCGGTAGTGGCAGTGGGCTACGATCAAGCGGCCAAGAGATTCCTAGTGCGTAATTCCTGGGGCAAAAAATGGGGCATGGGAGGATATTTTACCGTTCCATTCGAATATCTCGAGACCCTCGCCGCAGATTTCTGGACAATTCGTAGATGAAATATTCAGGAAAGAAAAAATAAAATGAATAAGTGCATTCAATGCAAATATCCTCTATTGGTTCTTTTACTGGTATCTATTTTTTCTATTTCTCCAATCGTCTCTGCTGATACTCCCCCAGAAAAAAGCAAAATCCTCAAATCATCTATAAGCGAGGATGTATCATATAATGGCTTTGCATTAAGTATGGCCGATTGCGTTAATCCGAAAAATAAAAAAGATTCTTTCACATTGGAAGATAAGAAAGTTACCTGGTCTGCCGCTATAAGAGACGGGCTGGGAAAATATAATGCTTCAGACTACGCTGTGTATTGGTATGCGCCGGATGGGATTTTATTTGAAAAGCAAGCTCCCAAGCCGTTATTTGTAGATTGCGCCGGCCTGAAATCATCCCTCGTTATAGATGCGGATAAAATGAAGTCAAAAATGGGTCTGTGGAAAGCTGAGGTCATATATAAGAATTACATGATCGATAGTAAATACTTCTATCTTACTAAAACAGGTACAAAAGAAATAGCGCAAAATGATATAGATTCGCTTGCAGTTAAAATAGTGAGAACTGAAAATATTGCAAAAACAAAAGAAGAGGCCGAGAAAATACAGGCTGAAAAGTTAGACAAAGAAGAGAAAGTCAAAAATAAAGAATTAGTTGATGCGATTTTAGGTCAGCCTATAGATACAGAAAAAAGCAAGGCCCTTATTAGTTTTGATTTTAAAACCACAGGTGACGACATTGAATCGCTTAAGGATCAAAGCGGTATATATCATATAGCCTATGCCGATAAAAAGATATACTGGAAAGGCCAATTTCAGCCTTTCTTTGGAGTAACAAGCCCTAAAGTCCAAATTTACTGGCTTACACCGGATAGAAAACTCTTTGCATCCAATAACACCTCCTTTCTTCCGACAAATGACGCTGCTTTCTATATAAAAGGAAAAGATATTTCTAAGAGCATGTTAGGTGAGTGGCTTGTGATTGTATATGTAAATAAGTCAAAAATATTGGAACAAGTATTTGTGTTGGATACTGAAGAAGGCATGCAAAGCCTTATTGTGCAGAAGATGCAAGCGGAAGAAAAGGCGAATGAAGAGAGGCGTAAGACAATGGCAGCCAAAGGGATCCCGACCAAGGAAGAGATCGGCGAGCTGACAAAAACTATCAAGGAAAAATATGCCTCGATTACCAGTAAATATGTGGCTGCTATGAAAAAGAAATATCCAGAAGCCACAAAAACCGGAATAAAGGTCGGTGACGCCGAAGGATATGTTATAGCCGCGCATGGCAGGCCGATGAACATGCTATTACGAAAAGACGGTATAGAGATATGGTATTATTGGGAACAAGGCCTATGGGATAGTTCTAGGAGCATGGCCTATTCCGTGCGAGGCAACTTTGTGGGCGAATTCTTTAGCGAAATGAACTCAACGGGGACCTTAACAAAGATATTTATAGAAGATGGAGCGGTTATCGAAATAACGAAAGAGGATAACGTTACCCGTGCTCATATCAGGTAAAAAAATAGAATATTTGGTATGGACGTCAACTATTTTTCTAAGCATATGGATGACATATATGGCTCCATGTGCTTTCGGTGAAGATACATATGCTAACACCATTAAAAAAGTCGCTATTTTGCCATTGAGAAATTTATCAGGCGACATTATGGAGGAAATAGAAATAAGAAAAGTGCTGGCAGACGTATTGAAATCAAAAAAGAACGTCGAGGTCCTGGATTTTAGTCATTCCGATAAACTTCTTGCTGATAAAGGAATAAAATTAAATAAAGCGATCAAGCCGGATGACTTAAAGATAGCCGGAAAGACATTGCATGTCGATGGCATTTTGTTCGGGAATATAACTACATATCATGTGCCCACACAAGGAGAGAAGTCGGCGGGAACGTTTATTCCATTTATCGAAGCAATAGCAAAAGTCGAGGCAAGCTTAAAGTTTTATGATTGCTTCCAGGATAGGATAACGTGGAACGAATTGATCATAGGATATAGTAAGCCATTTGTGCTGAAAATAGAATCGATTGCCGTGAATATGAACTCCGCCATTGACAGTTTTAGGAAAGACTTCGAATCATCTTGGTTGCGGGGCATAAGAAAATAGGAAACGCATCCAAAAAAATCAGATTTCTGGACGATCCGCATATAAAATAATAGCTTGAAGAGTAGGTGTCATAGGATTGTTAAGTTATAAAAAAGATATCCATATTGCCTTGATATTTTTTTTGTCGATGATATACTATAAATACAAAAAATAAGGGAAAAAATGAAAAAATATATCATAGCGGCGTTGGTAATGTTTTGCATATTCCCATCCGTTACATTTGCGCAAAGAATAGATCTGTTTGCCGAAAAAAAAGATGACTCTCCTATTCTTTTATCAGATGAATTACGTCTCACCTATGCGCAATACGCCATGATCTCCGCCAGAACCTACACGTCTTCTTCCGCGGCTCAATCTCAATCGACGCCCCCGGTAAATGATCCTTATTATAGTTCAACAGGTACATGGGGGAAGAGTTACGCCGATATGTGGGGGCTCAAGGACATAGATATAGAGAATGCTTGGAAACTTTCAACTGGACGAGGCGCCGTCGTTGCAGTTATCGACACGGGGGTTGATTATAACCATATCGATATCAACAGTAATATCTGGACAAATACGGCTGAAGTGAATGGTACAACCGGTGTAGATGATGATAGAAATGGTTATAAAGACGACATCAGGGGTTGGGATTTTTATAATGTCGATAACAATCCTATTGATGACATGGGCCACGGCACACACGTCGCAGGCATAATAGCTGCCAAAGGTAATAATAGCGAAGGTGTAATCGGAGTAGCTTATAACGCGGCAATAATGGCTCTGAAGGTTTTTAACAGTACAGGATGGGGTATAGTTCAGGACGTTGCCGACGCAATAAGATATGCGGTAACTATGGGTGTCAAGATAATAAATTGTTCTTTTGGCATGAGTTATTCGAGCATTTTAGCCGATGCTTTCCAGTATGCATACGACAAAGGGGCTATAGTTATAGCCGCGGCAGGGAATGAAAATACCATTATAAATCAATATCCCGCCCTCCTTAGTACTGCGATCACTGTCGGGTCTATCGATCCGTCAAATATAGTATCCTACTTTTCAAATTATGGCGTTCCGTTGGACGTAGTCGCGCCGGGCGAAGACATCCTGTCCCTCCGCGCGGCCGGGACCGATATGTATTTGGGAGAGCCGGGATATAATCCCGGCGACAATTTTGTTCCCACCGGAGACCCGTCCGCAAAATATTACAGGTCAGACGGGACTTCGATGGCCACGCCGTTCGTATCCGGCCTCGTTGCTCTCATGCTCTCACAGGACCCAAATCTTACGTTTGCCGAGGTCGGCAGGAGGCTCAAATTTTCCTCATATGATCTCGGTGCGCCGGGATGGGATCCGCTTTATGGGTGGGGCAGGATCGATGCCTTCGCTGCCCTTTCGCATGATTGGTATGATTCCGGCCACGTGAAAACATGGTGGCTTACCGATCCGGATGCGGATAATGTTATACGATACGACTATTTTGAAACAGGGGAAACACAATCAAAATGGTTCAAAACACCGGATATTTACGACATCATCCGTTATTCGTATTATCTTTCAGGCCGTCTTGATTCGGAATGGTTTTTCACCATCGATGCGTATGGAAATACAAGGTATGAATATTATAACGAAAATTTTGTTGGTAATCTCGGGAGAAAATACATAACCGAAACGTCCGGCGGGGCTTCTTATTATAACTACGGCCTTATATGCAATGCCGAAACGCCGCTTGTCAGGCACGTTCCGTCTTTTTGGACCAATAGCGGGGCCGGGAATGAATTTTCATATTATAACAGCGATCTTTCAAGTATTATCGCCAAAAAAATATCACTCGATAACGGCAACATTGCCGAATATAGCATACCTGGAATGAATCAGGTTAAAGTTACAAAATATGGATATACTGCGACTACCGGAAACACGGCGTGGTTTTTGTGGGGAACTAATGTCTATAAAGGATACAATAATGTTGCGATAGAATGCGGGAAAAAATATTCCGTAAAAAATACCATAAGTACCGGCACTGATCCTTACTATGCCGTCATTACTCCCGATGGCGGATATCTATATGTACTAAATAACGCTTCCACCAGCGTAAGCGTAATAAACACATCTACGAATACAGTTATAAAAACCATCACAGTGGGTACCAATCCCAGATTTGCCGCCATTACCCCCGATGGTAGGTATCTGTATGTGGCGAATTTTAGTTCCAACAGCGTAAGCGTAATAAACACATCTACGAATACAGTTATAAAAACCATCACAGTGGGTACCAATCCCAGATTTGCTGCCATTACCCCCGATGGTAGGTACCTATATGTGGTGAATTTAAATTCTGACAACGTAAGCGTGATAAACACCTCTACGAATTCTGTAGAAAAGACCGTATCCTCCGGCGGCAGCGTCGGCATCTATTCCATCCTTAGCCCCGATGGGAAATATTTCTATATATTGAATAGTTACGCTAGCAGCGTAAGTATAATGAACACTACTACTAATACAATCGTAACGACTGTCACGGTGGGAAGCTCTCCTTACTATGCCTCCATTACTCCCGACGGCAGATATCTATACATATTAAATAGCGGTTCCAGCAGCAACAGTGTAAGTGTAATAAATACTGGCACAAACATGGTTATAAAAACCATCACAGTGGGTACCAGCCCCAGTTTTTCCGCGGTTACTCAGGACGGAGCGTACCTATACATTTTGAATTCCAGCTCTAATAACGTAAGCGTAATAGATACCTCTACAAATACAGTTATAAAGACTATTGCAGTCGGTACCAGTCCAAAATTCGCCGCTATTACCCAGCAGGGAAGATATCTTTATGTTTTGAATTCTGGTTCCGGCAGCGTAAGCATAATAAATACTGTTACAAATTCTGTTGAAGCAACTATTTCGGTCGGCAGTGGTCCAAAATTCGCTTCCCTCACTCCAGATAGAAGCAATATTTATGTAGTGAATGAGACATCTAATAACGTATCTAGGGTCAATATCGATAATCTATGGAAGGCATATACGTTTATTCCCGACTTGGCGCATCCCGAAAATGTCGTTGACCCGACCAAATGGACGCTGATCGAGACGATCTCCGATCCATCAATCGTCCAAAGCCTTCTCCCCGAACTTGGCGACTGGTGGCAGTATTGTTCGGACAACAATATCTTTCCCGAATTCCCGGCGCTATCGAGCGATTATGTCAAGGATGGCCTGGGGCGGGTGATCCAGCGCGTCGATCATAATTCGTATATAGATACCACTAATGTATTTACCTGGGATTTTCAGGTTACGGGCCGCGTAAAGCGTGACGTTTCTTATGATCCTAACAAAAATGGTTTAACGGATCTTGGCTATTCGGTCATATATAATAGTGGTTCCGATTATAATGTTGACGATCTTAATAGTTGGGCTGTATATCAATTCATGAATCATAAGTACTGGACAGGAACAAATACACCATACCAGGATATTTATCTTGATTCAGGACGCAACTGGCAGAAGACTCTTGAATACTACTCCGATGGCGTTACCATACACCACAAATGGATGATCGATGCCAATTTAAGTACGCCAGGGGACGTGACATGGCTTACCTATGACACACTTAGCAGGGTTACCGAATTTGGTTATGATGATGGCTCTATGGAATCATTTACATACTATGGCGATAGCTCTAATATATATCAGCATAACTTCGCAGGCCCCAGCGGGGTCTGGCGGAAGAGCATCCAATATTATCCGGACGGTGTTACCATGCAGTATCAGTGGATCGCGGATCCGAATCCGTCTACACCGGGTGATGTTATTCAGTACAACTATGATACGCAGGGGCGGGGCATAAAGACGATTTTTGATAACGGAAGCTTCTTAAATGTAGAATACTGGGGCAGCACCAGCAATAAATTCAACGAAAGTTTTTATCTTGCAGGAACGGTGTGGCAATGGGCGATTGAATACTGGAATGATGGCGTTACAATGCACTACAAATGGGTCGTTGACTTAAATCCGTCCACCACCGGTGACAGCGTCTATTACGAATATAATTCAAGCGGCGTAATGATTAAAAAGGTGCTTGATGACAATACCACAGATACCTATTACTCAGAAGGCCTCATAGAATCTAAGGCTCTTCCTGCACCTGACGTTGCCGGCAATCTTTACTACCACTATATTGAGGAACTCTTCTACGATAACGGCACGCCTTCCGATCCGTCCGATGATTACGGCAGAGTCAATGAGCTGGCCAGAGCGACTGCGAACACGGATGGTGTCATAGCGTACCTCTACGATTTTTATTCAGGTACCGATCTCGTGCATATAAAATATGCTTACGGGACGGTGGACTATTCCAACCCCAGTGCGATTATTCTAACCAACCTTATATATATAAACGTATCTGATTACTGGGCCGGTACCCGGAATAAATACCGCGATGCTCTAGTAGGGCCTGATTGGAGCTGGCGCAAGACGACTGAATACTATGAGGACGGCATTACCATGCACTATCAGTGGATTGTCGATGCCAATCCAAGTACGCCTGGGGACGCGACATGGTATATCTATGATACAGTCGGTAGAGTTTTCCAATTTGGTTATGATGACGGCTCTATGGAGTCATTTACATACTGGGGCACTACCTCTAATATATATCAGCATAACTTCGCAGGCCTTAACGGGGTCTGGCAGAAGAGCATCCAATATTACGAAGATGGCGTTACCATGCAGTATCAGTGGATCGCAGATCCGAACCCTGCTACGCCCGGTGATGAAACATATGCTGAATATGATACGCTTGGCAGAAAGATTTTTCAAAAGCTGGATGGCGCAGCAGATCCGTATGGCTGCCAGTCATACAGCTACACCTATTATGATTCAGGGAACCTTAAAGAGAAGAAAAGTTACTTAGACGACAACTGGATCCTGCTTGCGGCGACATATAGTTACTCTGATAGCGCAAACAGCCGCGCAGACGTCATAATACAGAATAACGTGACCTGGCAGGGAAGGGCATACAACTTTAAATCCATCACTATACCTAGCAGCAAGACCCTTACCATTACAGGGACAGCCTCCAGTAATGCCGGTATCCAGGGCGGCGGCTCACTGGTCGTAGATGGAAATCTCACCGTGTCATTTATATCTCTGGGAACGGTTACCATAACTGCCGGTCACACACTTACTATAGCGCCCATACCGGGCGGACCCTTGGCAGGTGATTCGTTCCGGGCGCTTAATCAAGAAGCCGCAGCTTTAATAGATATAAATACTACACAAGGTAATATTTATGGCGCAGGCGGCATTCCCGTCTCGCCGCAGATAGCAGGTGCTGCAAATAACAGCACAGTAGTGGATGGACAGGTGCATACTACAGGTTAGTAAGTTTTCAAAATCAAAGGCGCGCTGAAATTCAGCGCGCCTTTTTGTTGCCATTTGCGTTTGAGGTAATTTTGTGTTACAATAAATTTCCTCGAAATTGAAAGGAATATACCCTATGAAAAAATTAGTACTCCTAAGACACGGCGAAAGCACGTGGAATAAAGAGAACCGTTTCACGGGATGGACGGACGTCGACCTGTCGGAAAAAGGACTGACTGAAGCCCGTAAGGCAGGCGAGGCGCTTAAAAAAGAAGGCTTCGTATTTGACGTCGCTTATACATCTGTGCTGAAGAGGGCGATAAGGACATTATGGATGACGCTCGACGTAATGGACCAGATGTGGATACCTGTATATAATTCATGGCGCCTCAACGAACGGCATTACGGCGCGCTCCAGGGACTTAACAAATCCGAGACCGCGGCAAAGTATGGCGACGACCAGGTCCTCATATGGCGCAGAAGTTACGATGTTCCCCCGCCGCCGCTTGAGAAGAACGACCCGAGATCGCCTGCCAATGATCCGCGATACAAGAAGCTGAAAAAATCAGAGATACCGCTGACAGAATGCCTGAAAGATACAGTCGCGAGGTTCCTGCCATATTGGCATGAAACGATCGCGCCGGCCGTAAAGAGCGGTAAACGCGTCATAATCGCGGCTCACGGAAATAGTTTAAGGGCGCTCGTTAAATATCTCGATAACGTTTCGGACAAAGACATAGTCGGCATGAATATTCCTACGGGCCTGCCGCTCGTCTATGAACTTGAAGATGATCTGAAACCGATAAAAAGTTACTATTTAGGCGACCCTGAAGAGGTAAAAAAGGCGATGGAGGCCGTCGCGAATCAGGGTAAGGCAAAGAAATAAGGAGAATATGGTGAAGATCAAAAGAGCGTTGATAAGCGTTTCGGACAAGTCAGGGCTTGAGGATCTGGTAAAAATTTTGGATAAATTCGGCGTTGAAATACTTTCGACGGGCGGGACGGCAAAAGCGATCCGCGCTCTCGGGATAAAGGTCAAAGACGTTTCCGAGCATACAGGTTTCCCGGAAATGCTGGACGGTAGAGTGAAGACCCTCCACCCGAAAGTGCATGGCGGGCTTCTGGCTCTACGCGAAAATAAAGAGCATATGGAGACGGTAAAAAAGCATGATATCGGACTCATAGATATGGTAGTCGTCAATTTATATCCTTTCGAGAAGA
>PLNN01000066.1 GCA_003142795.1 Candidatus Omnitrophota bacterium | reverse complement strand
CCGAAAGTAAATGCCGGACTAAAGGCGAAAAATTTAAGGGAAAGGTAATGAAAAAGATAACATATAAATCCTCCGGGGTTGATATCGATAAGGCGAATTCGCTTGTGACGGACTATAAGCGGTTCGCCAAACTCACGAAGACAAAAGGCGTGATATCGGACGTCGGAAGCTTCGGCGGGCTCTTCAGGCCGGGATTTAAAAATTTCAAAGATCCGATACTTGTATCCTCGACAGACGGCGTCGGCACGAAATTAAAGATAGCATTTTTGGCAGGCATTCATGATACGGTAGGGATAGACCTTGTCGCGATGAGCGCGAACGACATCCTGTGCTCAGGTGCGGAAGGCCTATTTTTTCTGGATTACATAGCGACAGGAAAAGTAAAGTCGAGCGTCCTGAAGGACGTCGTTAAAGGTATTGCCGAAGGCTGCCGCGAAGCGGGTTATGCGCTTATAGGCGGTGAAACGGCAGAGATGCCCGGCATGTACAAGAAAGGCGAATACGATCTTGCGGGTTTCGGCGTAGGCATCGTAGACAAAATTGACGTTATCGACGGCAGGACTACAAAAATGGGCGATCTTGTCCTGGGACTTGAGTCGAGCGGACTGCACTCAAACGGCTATTCGCTTGTCCGGAAAGTGTTCACTAAAAAAGAATTAAAAAAGTATGCGCCGGAACTGTTAAAGCCGACACGGCTTTATTGCAAACCGGTCCTTGAAGTGAAAAAGGCTCTTTCGATAAAAGGCATAGCCAATATAACCGGCGGAGCATTTTACGATAAGATCCCAAGGATAATACCGAAGGGCATGGCTATAGAGATATTCAGGAAATCGTGGTGGATGCCGCCGATATTCTCGATCATCCAGAAAAAAGGCAATATTGATTACAAAGAGATGTACCGGACGCTCAATATGGGAATAGGCATGGTGCTCGTCCTGGACAGGAAAGATATAGACGTGGCAAAATATATTTTACTGCGCGCCGGAATAAAGTCGCATGTCATCGGAAGGGTTATCAAGGGCAACAGAGAAGTCGTGATCAGGGGATAATGATGCGCATACTGGTAGTGGGCGGCGGCGGAAGAGAGCACGCGTTATGCTGGAAGATACGGTCCAGCCCGAAATGCTCGAAACTCTACTGCGCGCCGGGCAACGGCGGCATTTCGCAGGTCGCGGAGCTCGTCAATATAAAAGCCGATGACATAGATGCACTCGTTAAATTCGCTAAAGATAATAAAATAGACCTCACAGTTGTCGGGCCCGAAGTCCCGCTGACATCCGGAATAGTTGACCTCTTCCAGAAAAATAATTTAAGGATATTCGGCCCTTCGAAAGACCTGGCCCGTATCGAGGGAAGCAAGGTCTTTGCCAAAGAGCTCATGAAGCGCTTCGATGTCCCTACGGCCGATTTCGCGGTCTTTGATAATATCGATAAGGCATTGAGTTATCTTGATACGCGAAAAGCGCCGATAGTGATAAAGGCCGACGGCCTCTGCGCGGGCAAGGGCGTTGTAGTCGCCAAGACGATCAGCGAGGCCAAGATAGCGATAACGGACATGATGGTGGGCAGGGTCTTTGGCGCTGCTGCCGACAGGATCATCATCGAAGATTGCCTTGCCGGAGAAGAGGCCTCCATAATAGTCATATCCGACGGAAATACTGCCGTTCCCCTGGCGTCCAGCCAGGATCACAAGAGGATATTTAACGGAGACAAGGGGCCGAATACAGGCGGCATGGGCGCATATTCGCCGGCGCCGGTCGTTACGGAAGCATTATTAAAACAAGTGATGGATGAAGTTATAGATCCTGTTATAAAAGGTTTAGCAAAAGAAGGTAAAAAATACGTCGGCGCGCTTTATGCCGGGATAATGGTCACGGCGTCCGGCCCGAAAGTCCTTGAATTCAACGCGAGGTTCGGCGATCCGGAAACGCAGGCAATAATGCCGAGGCTTAAGAGCGATCTGGTAGATGTGGTCGAGGCCGCGATAGACGGGAAACTTGCCGGTTACAACCTGGAGTGGGATAAAAGGTTCTGTGTTTCCGTGGCGCTTGTCGCCGGCGGATATCCGGGAGATTATCTAAAAGGCATGGAGATAAAAGGCCTGGACAAGGTCCGGGCAATGAAGGACGTTGTAGTATTTCATGCGGGCACAAGAGCCGGGACCCGTAAGGCCGATACACAAGATACGTTCATCACTACGGGCGGCCGCGTTCTCAATGTTACGGCCCTCGGCAGCAACATAAAAGGCGCCATAGAGCTTTGCTATGACGCAGTGCGCAGCATCAGTTTTGATAAGATGCATTATCGTACCGATATAGGATACAGGGCGTTAAAAAAATAAGTTAAACGAGAGGCGAAGAAAATGGCAAAACCACTGGTAGCGATCGTAATGGGAAGCGAAACCGACCTGCCTACGATGGACGAGGCCGCAAATGTGCTGAGAGAAAACAGGGTGGCGTATGAATTAAGGATCCTTTCGGCTCATCGTTCGCCGGACGATACCGCGAGCTTTGCTAAAACAGCCAGGAAAAAAGGGTTTAAGGTCATTATAGCAGGCGCGGGCGGAGCAGCCCATCTGGCAGGGGTCATCGCAAGCCATACGACTCTCCCCGTCATCGGTGTTCCAATGGAGACGAAAGAACTTAAAGGCATAGATTCGCTTTTTTCTACCGTGCAGATGCCGTCAGGCGTTCCGGTCGCAACACTCGCTATAGGCAGGACAGGCGCAAAGAACGCCGGGATCCTGGCGCTCGAGATATTGAGCCTCGGCGACAAGAGATTGGAAAAGAAATTAGACGCGCTGAAAAAGAAATTAGTCGAAAGCGTAAGAAACAAAAATAAGAAATAGTAATGCGCCCTGTGAAAACTATAGTCCTGAAAGCAGATGCCCGTTCGCTCAATAAAAAAATTATAACTCAGGCTGCGCAAGCGATAAGGGACGGCAAGCTGGTCGCTTTTCCAACGGAGACGGTTTATGGGATAGCGGCAAATCGCCTGGATGCGAAAGCCATGGGATCTTTGCGCGCTGTCAAGAATAGGCCCGACAATAAGCCGTTCACGGTGCATATATCGGACACGGCGATGATAAAGAAGATGGGCTGTGTCGTTACGCAACAGGCGAAAATCTTGATAGATAGGTTCTGGCCGGGGCCACTCACTATAATATTGAAGGCGGATACAGGGGAAAAGATAGGTTTCAGGATGCNNCTGCGGGGGTTCCCGTAGTTGCGCCGAGTGCTAATGCGAGCGGCGCTTTGGCGCCCACCAGGCCTGAGGAAGTGTTGAAAGAGCTGGATGGCTTGATCGATATCCTCATCGACGCGGGACCTGCAGATGTCGGGATAGAATCGACGGTAGTGGACCTGACTACGGCCCCCCCAAAAATTTTGAGACAGGGAGCAATAAAAAAGGAAGAATTAAATAAGGTGTTGGATCTATGAGCGCTATAAAATCGGTCCTCTTTGTCTGTACCGGGAATTCCTGCAGATCCATTATGGCCGAAGGGCTGTTAAAGAAAAAGCTGGAAGAGCTCGGCAAGACCGGCATAGACGTCCGTTCGGCGGGCGCGCGCGCGCTTAACGGGATGCCGCCGACGGACGAGACGATAGAGGTCATGAATGAAGAAGGCGTTGATGTCGCGCCGCTGCGATCGAAAAACCTGAATGACGAGATGATAAAGAACGCGGACCTAATACTCGTCATGGAAGGTATGCATAAAATAGACGTGATACGCAGGGTGCCCGAGGCCGCGGCTAAAACGCACTTGTTAAAAGAATTCGGTCAACCGGACAGCGCCGTTTATACGGAAGGGTACTATGTGCCGGACCCGATAGGAAGGCCGCTTAAGGATTATAAGTCTTGTGTTAACATGATAAAAAAAGCGATCGATAGGATCGCGAAGTTATTATGAAGAGGAGATAGCCGAAAATGAGAATAGCGATAGGGAGTGATCACGGTGGCTTTGAATTAAAAACTAAAATAATCGAAGTCCTGGCACAGGAAGGGTATGACGTGAAAGATTTCGGGACGCACTCGAAAGAATCCTGCGATTATCCCATAATAGGATTTGAAGTGGCGCAGGCTGTCAGCGATAGCAGCGCGGACAGGGGCATACTTATTTGTAAGACAGGCGTCGGTATGGCTATAATCGCGAACAAACTTCACGGCGTAAGGGCTGCGGCCTGCTATGATGAAGATATGGCCAGCTCGTCGAGAGAGCACAACGATTGTAATGTCATAGTGCTGGCTGCGAATTATACGGACGCGAAGAAGTCGAAGGATATAGTTAAGATATGGCTCAAGACCGAGCACGTAGGCGATCGCCACGCCAGGCGCGTAAAACAGATCAAAGATATAGAAGCGAAACTAAAAGGGCATAGCAAAAAATGAAGAGCTTAAAAAAATTCGATCCGGAAATATATAAGACGATTTTGGACGAGGCCAGGAGGGAAAATGACAACCTGGAACTCATAGCAAGCGAGAACTTTGCGAATGAGCATATCCTGGAAGCTCAGGGCTCGGTATTGACGAATAAATATGCGGAAGGATACCCCGGCGCGAGGTGGTATAACGGCTGCCGCAACGTCGACATTGTCGAGGAGATCGCGATAGCCCGCGCCAAAAAACTTTTCGGCGCCGAGCATGTCAATGTCCAGCCGCACGCGGGCACGCCCGCCAACATGGTCGTATATTTCGCTATGCTGAATATAGGCGATACCGTCATGGCGATGGACCTGGCATGCGGAGGGCATCTTTCGCACGGCAATCCCCATAATTTTTCCGGTAAATTTTATAAGATAGTGCCATACGGCGTGGATCGTAAGACCGAGAGACTCGATTACGAGGAGATAGCGCGCCTGGCCAAGCAGCACAAGCCAAGAATGATAATTGCCGGCGCCTCGGCATATCCGAGAGCAATAGATTTTAAGGCGTTCAGGACAATTGCCGATTCGGTCGGCGCGTATCTTTTAGTGGATATTGCCCACATAGCGGGGCTTGTCGCGGCGGGCGTCCACCAGAGCCCGGTCCCGTACGCGGAGTTCGTTACATCGACGACGCACAAGACGCTGCGCGGCCCGAGAGGTGCGTTCATAATGTGTAAGAGTGAATTTGCAAAGAAGATAGACATGGAGGTCTTTCCAGGCGCCCAGGGCGGCCCATTGATGCACATCATAGCCGCAAAGGCGGTCTGTTTTAAGGAAGCAATGACGCCGGAATTTAAAACTTATCAGAAACAGATACTGAAGAACGCAAAAGTTTTTTCAGACGAAATGGCGAAACTTGGTTACAGGATAGTCGCCGGCGGCACGGATACGCATCTATTCCTGGTCGATCTTACCAATAAGTTCATGACCGGCCGCGACGCGGCTACGGCACTCGATAGGGCCGGCATCACCGTCAACAAGAATCTCATTCCTTACGATCCCAAGTCGCCGCTTGTGGCCAGCGGCATCCGTATCGGCACGCCGGCAGTCACGACGCGCGGCATGAAAGAGGCCGAGATGGTAAAGATCGCCCACATGATAGGCGAAGTCCTGACAGATCCGAACAACGAGAGGAACCTGATCGCAGTGAAAAAAGAGGTCGGAGGCCTTGTCAAAAAATTTCCTTTGTACAAAGATCTCATCAGAAGACTGGAGAAAGAATGAAGAAATTGAAACGGCCGTCTTGGGATGAATATTTCTTAAGCATCGCAGACCTAGTATCAACGCGTTCCACGTGTCTCAGGCGTAATGTCGGCGCCGTCCTCGTAAAGGACAAGCGGATCCTGGCAACGGGTTATAATGGCGCGCCCAGAGAGATCAGGCATTGCGACGAAGTCGGCTGCATCAGGCAGAAACTCAATATCCCATCGGGCGAGCGCCACGAGCTTTGCCGCGGGCTGCACGGGGAGCAGAACGCATTTCTCCAGGCGGCTCTTCACGGGACTAGTCTGAAAGGCGCGATCCTCTATTCTACGACCCAGCCGTGCATAATCTGCGCAAAGATGATAATCAACGCCGGTATCACCGAAGTCGTCATCAAGGGCGATTATCCGGATAAATTGGCGAAAAGTTTCTTGCAGGAAGCAAAAGTCAAAGTCAGGGTGCTAGAGTAAATTTTTCATCTCGTGATAGAATGTGATGCGTCGAGTGGTTCGCGGGAATTAAAATTTTTCGCAAGCGGCAGGCCGGCGTAACTTTGTGGCCGCCTTCCGCTTGTCGCGAATTTACATTAGGCATGTAAATTCGCTGTGGTAAAATTTCGATGGCCGCTCAACCTGGAAGAGCTTAGATAATTGACCAGTTTTCGCGTCCTGCTAAATCGCACCAAAGTATCGAAATTTTACAACAGTCGCTCCAGGCGGACCACAAAAGTTCCGCCATCTGAAGGATGCGAAAAATTTTCTGTTGTTGGCATTGCAAAAGGATTTTATAAACGGCTTATTGAATTTTTTCGGGTGACATCCGTTGAGGACTTTATAGATGGGTGGCCGAGGTCCAGCCTTGAGGCGCAAAAACAAGGCCGAAGCGGATGGGGTGCTGCCGGCTTAGGATTGCTATATAAGCTAACCGGGTATGAGGCGCTGGACGAAGAGGCAATCCTGGCAGCACATAGATACGCGCCTTGTTTAACCACGATATTGTAAACCCACTTCGGCCGAAAAAGCGCCGAAAGGCGACCGAGGACAGGACCCATCCAAGTTGTAAAGGGGGACAGCAGGACCCGAAAAATTTTGCAGGTTAAATTAAGGGAAAATTTACAATGCGATGCCCGTTTTGCGGAAATAAGAATGACGGCGTAATAGATTCGCGTATATCGAGGAACGGATCAAGCGTGCGAAGGCGCCGCGAGTGTTTAAAGTGCAAGAGGCGGTTCACTACCTACGAATACGTCGAGAGCGTGCCGCTCATGGTGATAAAGAAGGACGGCAGGCACGAGCATTTCGACAGGCAGAAATTGATGAACGGGCTCCTGAAAGCATGCGAAAAGAGGCCTGTTTCCGTCGAGCGCATCGAGAAGCTCGTCGACGATATCGAGCGCAAACTCGAGAAGAAGTACGACCAGGAAGTGAAATCGAAAGATATAGGCGAATTCGTGATGAACAGCCTGCACGAGCTTGATGAGATCGCGTATGTACGGTTTGCTTCTGTATACAGACAGTTCAAGGACGTGAACCAGTTCGTCAAAGAGATAAAGAGGTTCCTCAAATAATGCATGAAGCGATGTATTATGAGAAGCTGGATGGTAAGCGGGTAAAATGCCACCTCTGCCCGTATAATTGCGCGATAGCCGACGGCGGTAATGGCGCCTGCGGCGTGCGCGTCAATAAGGAGGGCACCTTATTCAGCGAAGTGTACGGCAAGACGACGGGTATATCGCTCGATCCCATCGAGAAGAAACCTCTCTATCATTACCATCCCGGCGAACAGATCCTTTCTCTCGGGACAAAAGGATGTAACTTTCACTGTACATTCTGCCAGAATTGGCACATCTCCCAGGAACTTGACGCGCCGACGCAAAGCATAACGCCGGAAGAAGTTGTCGAGAAAGCGAAAGCGCTGAAGTCATTCGGCATCGCGTATACCTATAATGAGCCGTTCATCTGGTATGAATTTGTATTGGAGACGGCGAAACTGGCAAGGGCACGCGGCCTGGAGAATGTGCTAGTAACGAACGGATATGTGAACATGGACCCGCTCGAAGGGATGCTGCCTTACATAAACGCGATGAACATAGATTTGAAATCATTCGATGAAGATTTTTATATCAAGATCTGCAAAGGCGCGCTGAAGCCGGTCCTCGACGTCATTAAAACCTCTGCCAGGAGCTGCCATGTGGAGCTTACCAATCTGATAATACCGACGTTAAATGATTCTGAAGAGTCGATCGGCAAGATGGTAGACTGGATATATACGAATCTGGGGCCGGAAGTGCCGTTGCACCTATCCAGGTATTTCCCGTGTTACGCGATGAGCATCCCGGCGACATCCGCGGAAACATTGAAGAGGGCGGAAAGGATAGCTAAGAAGAAATTGAAGTACGTCTACTTAGGTAACGTTTAAACACTATTTGTAATACTTCTCGTAATCTTTTAGGTCTATATTCAGGGTATTCTTCGATTCAAGATCCTTGAGCCAGCCTTCCAAAAATTTATTCTTCTTATCGGCCAGGGCCTTCTTAGAATATTCGCCCTTATCTTTCTTGAATTTCTCCGCGTCAAAATTCTGTGTCTCCAACAGTTTGAATATCAGGATGCCCTTTCTGGTCTGGACGAGTCCGGAGACGTCCCCGATCTTCATTTTTGAGGCCGCGTCGATCAGCTGGCTCGCCTCTCCTACGCCTTCGACATAATCCGATTTCGAAAAAACACCGCTTTCCTGTGTTTTTAATCCGGCTATTGCCGATGCTTCCTCAAACGTCATATTATTCTTTGCCATGCTATCAAGTATATTCGCGTATTTTTTTTCGGCATCCTCGGGCAGCAGGGCATAGGATACTTTAAATTTTGCGTTATCGACCTTGTATTGGTCCAGGATCTCTTCGTCGGATATCTTTACGTTTTTTGTGAGCCCGGTATGCAGTTTCTGTATAGCCAGGTTCTCGCGCATCATCTCTTCGAAGCCGCGGGGGGCAAGCCCCAGATTATTCCGCAGCACATAGCCGTACAGCCGCTCGTCGAATTTACCGTCCCTTAAAAATATCGGCATCGTCTTTATGAACGTTATTACCTCGCCGTCCGAAATACGAAGATTCTGTTTTTTTGCCTCTGCGACCATGATCAGCCTGTCCCAGGCCATCTGCCCCATGAACGCGCTATTTTTCAGCAAGTTGTCCATGACCTCCCGCTGGCTGGAAAAATTCAACACTATCTGAGATCGCATATTCATGAGGCTCTGGGCGAAAGCGTCAAAGGTCACCTTCTTATTATTAACAAGGCCGACGAAAGCGGGCCCCTTTTCTTTGTTACGGGTCAGGCTCCCCGTCCCCCATATGACGAAGGCCGGTAATATCAATATGAGAATGGCCCACAGGACTATTTTGGCTACTCTTTTGTGCCGCAGTAATTTAAGCATCTTTTTCTCCTCATTTAGGTTATTAGATTATATTTTATATTAATCATTTATTCAAGGGAAAATTGTCAAGCCGGGGCTTTGCCTATTGGCTTGACTTTTAGTGTTATATTATGTAGAATTGATGAACGTGAAGAAAGGTTTGAAAAAACCTGTAAAAATAAGGAAAATATATGACAGAGAAGAAGAGAATTCTTAAGCTTGGTCTGCCGAAGGGAAGCCTCCAGGAAGCGACCGTGCGAATGTTCAAAAAAGCCGGGTTTTATATCGGCATCAGCGAACGGTCATATTTTCCATCCATAGACGATGATGAGATAGAAGTGATATTGTTCAGGGCCCAGGAGATGTCCAGGTACGTCGAAGACGGCATACTCGACGTCGGCCTCACCGGGAACGACTGGATACTCGAGAACGGGTCCAACGTCGTGCGCGTCGCCGAGCTTATTTATGCCAAACAGAGCATGCGTCCCGTCCGATGGGTGCTGGCAGTGCCGCAGGATTCAAAGATAAAGAAAGTAAAGGACCTGAAGGGTAAGAAAATAGCGACCGAGCTCGTAAGCGTCACAAAAAATTATCTTAAAGAGAATAAAGTAAAGGCTGACGTCGAATTCAGCTGGGGCGCCACAGAAGTCAAAGCCGCGATCGGTGTCGACGCTATCGTCGAAGTGACCGAGACCGGTTCCTCCTTAAGGGCTAACAAACTGCGCGAGGTTGCGACCGTGTGCGAATCGACGACGCAGTTGATAGCGAATCGCAAGAGCTGGATGATCCCGTGGAAGAGGGACAAGATCGAAAATATGGCCCTCCTCCTGAAGGGAGCGATACTCGCGGAAGAGAAGGTGGGCCTGAAGATGAATGTTACGAACGAAAACCTCAAAACGGTTTTGGCCGTGCTGCCCGCGATGAAAAAACCGACTATCTCTAACCTCTCCGATCCGGGCTGGGTCGACGTAGATACCATAATAGACGAAAAGGTGGTTAAGTATTTAATACCGAAATTGAAACGGGCGGGCGCCGAAGGTATAATCGAGTACCCGCTGAATAAAGTGATTTACTGAACGGGGGTGATTGACTCATGCCTTGCGGCAGAAAAAGAAAAAGAGCAAAGATGGCGAAGCATAAAAGAAAAAAAAGAATGAGAAGAGATCGCCATAAGAAGAAATAGACGTCCAAAGAAGAGCCTGGAAATAGTGCGACCGCGAAAAACTATATCTGTTCTGCTGGTAACAGCAGTCCTTTTAGCGCTTATAATCACAGATTCATATGCGGTGGCAGACGTCCCATCGAGAAGGCGCGCCTTTTCGTCACGGGATACGTTTGTGCAGAGCGCCCGGCCGACAAGTAAGTTCTCCCAGTCGCTCGCCCATTACACGATGGGTATCGTTTATGACAATGAGGATAAGCCGAATGAGGCCGTCCGCGAGTATCAGAAAGCGGTGAGCCTGGAACCGAAGATCAGCTATCTTCATACGAGGCTTGCCGCAGACTATCTTTTGCTGAAAAAAGAAGACAAGGCGATCGAAGAATTAGCTACGGCAAAAGAACTCGATCCGGCAGATGTAAGGCCGAAATTCCTCCTGGCGCTTACGTACACATATTTAAACAAGTTCGATGAGGCGCAAAAGGAATATAAAGAGATAATACATAACGATCCGGAATCGATCTGGGCGCTCAGTTCTTTGGCAGACATATACATTTTACAGAAGAAGACGGACGAGGCGGCCGGCATTTATGAAAAGCTGGCCGGGGAAAAAGAATCGCCCGTTATATGTTTTAACCTTGGCGTCATATATGCCAAGATGGGCAAGGCCGATGAGGCGATCAAAAAACTAAAAAGCGCCGTCCGGCTCGATCCCGATTACGTCGAGGCGTATATAGGCCTCGGCATGCTGTATGAATCCAAAAAAGACCAGGCAAGAGCCATAGAAAATTACGAAAAAGCGCTTACGATAGATCCCGACAATCCGAATCTTTACCACCACCTCGGGTTTGTGTATTACAAGACCGGCAGATTCGACGATGCAATCCGTCAATATGAGCTTTTGATAAAGCTTGATCCGAAGGATGCGTCCGCTTACGCCGAATTGGCGAATGTTTATGTTATCCAGGCAAAGCCTCAGGAAGCCATCTCTTTGTTGGAGAAGGCGCTGAAGTTCGAAACGAAAGACGCAAGCTTGTATGTCGCGATGGGCTACGTACACAGCTTGATAGGGAAAAACGCGGACGCTTTAAAATTTTATAATATGGCGCTCGAGGTTTCTCCCGACGACCCCCGGGTGCATTTTTCTCTCGGCGCTTTATACGAGAAGATAGGGTCTAAAGAAACTGCTATAAAAGAATTCAGGCAGACGATAAAGTTAGACCCGAATTTTTCGGACGCTTATAACTACCTCGGTTACATGTTCGCGGAAGACGGGGTGAACCTGGATGAGGCGGTAGGGCTTGCGAAGAAGGCCCTCGAATCCGATCCGGACAACGGCGCGTATCTGGATTCGCTAGGCTGGATCTATTTTAAAAAGGGCATGTATAACGAAGCGCTGGCGGAATTGGAGAAGGCGGTCAAGTCCGATCCGGGCGATCCGACGATAAAAGGACATCTGGAGACAGTAAGAAAGAAACTTAAAAAATGAACAGACCTGACATCCTGGAATTAAAAAAGAAAGCGATAGAGATACGTAAGGATATCCTTAAGATGCTGATGATCGCCGGATCGGGCCACACCGGCGGCAGCCTTTCTGCGGTCGATATCCTCGTAGCGCTATATTATTATAAATTAAAGCTTGATCCTGCCAAACCATCCTGGAAAGAGCGCGACAGGTTTTTATTATCCAAGGGTCACGGATGTCCGGCGCTCTACGCGGTGCTTGCCGATAAGGGATATTTTCCAAAAGAGAAACTCTGGACACTCCGGAAATTCGGCAGCCAACTGCAGGGACATCCGCAGATAGGATTGGCCGGTGTCGAAATATCGAGCGGTTCTCTCGGTCAGGGCCTTTCCATAGCGAATGGTATCGCGCTTGCCGGAAGGCTTGATAAGTTAGATAGCCGGGTTTACTGTCTCATGGGGGACGGCGAGACGAATGAAGGCCAGGTGTGGGAAGCTGTTATGACAGCCGCGCATTACAAACTTGACAGCGTCTGCGCCATCATAGATTTTAATGGGCTGCAGATCGACGGATTCTGCTGTGAGGTCATGGATATGGGGCCTTACTTGCATAAATGGAAAGATTTCGGCTGGAACGCGATAGAAACGGACGGCCACGATATAGAGAAAATGATACTCTCGCTTGACGAGGCCGAAAAAGCGAAGGGCAAGCCGACAGTCATAGTCGCGCATACCATAAAAGGCAAGGGCGTGTCATTCATCGAGAATAAAGTCGAGTGGCACGGTATAGCGCCCAAGAAGGAAGAATACGAAAAGGCGATAGAAGAGCTGGACGGGGAACTGAGTAAACTGACGAAATAACACAAGGAGAGTCATCTTATGCCGATTTTCATAGTGGTTGAATTAGCCATTTACCTTATTTTATTGCTGGCCGGCGGCGTCGTGCTCCTGACCTCCAGGATGGCCCGCATATACATAAGATGGCACTGGGTCAAAATAGCCATCATAACCGGCGTCTATGCCCTGATAAGGCTGGCGGTCTGGGGCTTTATGTCCATGGAATCCTTTTATGCCAAATTGACATTGGCGCAATTGCCTCTGCAGATATTGTTATTCGCGTTCAACGCCGCTGTTTTTGTCTACATGTATACCGTTGTCCTAGGAAGAGGCTTCAGCAGCATGAGCAAAAAATCGAAAGTGCGCGGGGAATTTGTAAATATAAAATGGTCCGATGTCATAGGCATGGATAACGTAAAGCAGGAAGCGCGCGAGGTCGTCGAACTGATCAACGACAGGGCGCGCGTGAAGAAGATCGGCGGCAAGATCCTGAGAGGCATTCTTATGATAGGGCCCCCAGGCTGCGGCAAGACGTATCTTGCCAAGGCGATATCGACCGAAACGGGGATGCCGTTCCTGGCCCTCTCGGGAAGCGAGTTTGTCGAGGTCTTTGTGGGAGTCGGAGCATCCAGGGTAAGGGCGCTTTTTAAAAAAGCAAGAGAGCTCGCGTATGCACATGGCGGCTGTATAGTTTTTATAGACGAGCTTGACGCCATAGCTCGCAAAAGGGTATTTTCAGCGTTCGGCGGGACCGAAGAGACGAACTCGACCCAGAACCAGCTTTTAGCGGAGATGGACGGATTGCAGGAACTCGTCGACAAATCCGGCGAACCGCGTCCGGAACAGAACATAATCGTTATCGGTGCGACCAACGCGCCTGAAGAGACGATCGACAAGGCGCTGCGCCGTCCCGGGAGATTCGACAGGCTGTTATATATCGACCTGCCGAACCTCGAGGACCGGGAAAAACTGTTTGCCTACTACCTGTCCAAGATCCAATATGATAAAGCGATAGATGTCGGAAGGCTTGCCAGGAAAGCGGTCTACAAATCGCCTGCCGATATAGAAAATATAGTTAAAGAGGCCGCGCTGATAGCGACAAGAAGCAAAAGGGACCTCATTAAATTTGAGGACATTTCAGAAGCTATCGAAAGGATAGAGCTTGGCTTGAAACATAAGCTGAATGTAACGCCCCACGAGAAAGAGCAGACGGCGTATCACGAAGCAGGGCACCTGATAGCGCTTTACATACTGCATCCGACAGACGATGTCTTCAAAGCGTCTATCATACCCAGGCGCGGGACTCTCGGCGCTGTTCATCATCAGCCAAGAGAAGAAATATATACCTTTGACAAGAACAAGCTCTTGGCCGATATAAAGGCAAGCCTTGCTGGTTACGTTTCTGAAAAGCTAAAATATGGGACGACAAGTTCGGGCGTTGCGTCAGACTTCACGAAGGCCATGAGTATAGCGCATAACATGGTCTGGAGGTACGGGATGAGCGAATCGGGACTCCTCGGAGATTATACGTCCATACCCGACACCCAGATCTCCGACAAATTGAAAGAACAGCTGAATGACGAAACGGCAAAGATATTCAAAAGATGCCTTAAAGACGTGGAAGACCTGCTCGAAAAAGAAAAGCCGCTCCTTGAGAGGTTCGTGAAAGAGTTATTGGAAAAAGAAGAGCTTGATTACGACGAGATAGACGCGATATTCAAAGAGTACGGAAAATTCAGTACGAAGACGATATGATATTAAAGTCACAAAGTCACCAGGTCACAAGGTCACAAGTTAGGAAGATCAACGTTCTTAGAGTATTAATTTTACTTGTGACTTGCAACTTGTTACTTGTGACGTTATTAGGCTGTGCGCCGACTTATCCGAAAGAGAAGATCGAAGGATCTATAATAAAGATCTGTAAAAAAGAGTACTCGCTCGACGTGAAAGTCGAAACGGCAGGCAAGACGCTGGCAATATACGTGCCGTTATCGGACCTTCTGGACCTCACGTTCAACATGACGAAATCGGCAGGAGAGAAGATAAACGACGTCATGCTGGCCGCTTCAAGAGTAACTCTTTCGACGGATGCGAAATACAATTTTTATTGCATAATAGCGCACGATATCCGTATCCCGGAAGTGCAGCTGATAGCGATAAGATACGTCGATGATATAAAGAGGGGGTTCCTGGGAGATATCTCGCGGGATGAATCTTTCAGGAGGATGGTGATCGATTTCAGGCTTAGCCCCCAGTCCCAGAAAGAGCGCGCCATAAAAGAGGTCTTCGACAAGATGAGCCTCGATAAGAAGTGGCGCGACGATGTGATGAATGATTTCTTCCGCAGCCAGCCCAGCGGGCTGGGCGAGATAGGGTACTGGGACGACCGTTTTTACATAAAAGATATAAGCCTGGCGGAATTTCTTGCCGACCAGATAGCGAACAGGATAAAGATAGCCTTTAAAGACGATAAAGTCCTGGCCGATACCTATACGATAAAAGCCTCCAAAGGTCTTTATGATGATAAGTCGGGTAAGGATTATTTCCGGTTCGAGGTCCTGGCAGAGTCCAAATGGTTCAAGGAAGTGGACGACGGGAAATCTGCGGAAAATGTTTTCAGGAAGATCTTAGAGGCGGCATCATATGTTGTTCATGCTTATAATTTCGGCGCTTTCGAGTACATCGAGATCGTTAATCAGAGCGACGGCCGCACTTTAAGGGTCTCGAAGGCGCTCTTGGAAGATTTCAGGAAGAAAAAAGCGAAGTTCGAAGATATTATAAGTACAAATAAAGTCGACGCAGGCATAGCGGGGTAAAAATGGCAGAAGAGAAATTGCAGATGGTCCCGACTAGGGACGGTTTCGGGAAGGGATTGCTCGAGCTGGGCGCCCAGAATAAAAATGTCGTCGTATTGTCAGCTGATCTTACGGATTCGACGAGAGCGATATGGTTCAAGAAACAATTTCCCGACAGGTTTTTCGGTCTCGGCGTAGCCGAACAGGACATGATAGGGACCGCTGCGGGCCTTGCGCTCTGCGGGAAGATACCTTTCGCGTGCACCTTCGGGGTCTTTGCTTCCGGAAGGGCATGGGACCAGATACGGATATCGGTAGCGTATATGAACCTTAACGTAAAGATCGCGGGGACGCACGGCGGTATTTCTGTCGGGCCTGACGGGGCAACGCATCAGGCAATAGAAGAGGTAGCGCTCATGAGGATACTTCCCAACATGACGGTCATTGTTCCGTGCGATGCGGTAGAGGCCAAAAGGGCAACAATCGAAGCAGCATCCATTAAAGGCCCTGTATACTTGCGGCTCGGCAGAAGCGGAGTGCCCGTTATTACAAAAGAAGACACGCCGTTCAAGGTAGGTAAAGCGAATCTCTTGCGCGAAGGTAAAGACCTTACTATAATTGCCTGCGGCCAGCTTGTTTACGATTCGATGCTCGCATGCGATCTACTGGCAAAGGAAGGCATATCCGCCAGGCTTATTAATCTTCATACGCCAAAACCAATAGACAGGGAAGCGATCATAAAAGCCGCTCAAGAGACAGGCGCGATCGTAACCGTCGAAGAACATACGATCCTGGGAGGGCTCGGCAGCGCCGTCGCCGAGGTTGTGGTCCAATCTAATCCCGTCCCGATGAAGATGATCGGCATAAAAGACAGGTTCGGCGTCTCAGGCGAGCCGGAAGAGTTGTTCAAGTATTTCGGATTAACGCCTTCGGACATCGTGAATGCGGCCAAAGAAGTGGTGTCCAGAAAAAAATAAGCATACCTTATGACTTCTATAGAATTGACTGCTCCTGCAAAGGTAAACCTCTTCCTCAAAGTCCTCAATAAGCGTAAAGACGGCTATCACAATATATTGACCCTCTTCGAGCGCATAACGCTCGCCGATGAAATAAAGATCTCGAAAATTCCCAAAGGCATCACAGTCTCTTCCGATAAATTCATAACACGCGATCCGAAAGATAATCTGGTTTACAAGGCCGCAAAGCTTATTTTAGCTTATAAAAAGGTAAAGACCGGCGTCAGGATAACTATAAAGAAGCGGATCCCGATCGCGGCGGGCCTGGGCGGAGGCAGTTCCGATGCGGCAAGCGCGCTCATGGGTATAAATAAACTGCTGAATTTAAAGCTAAAAGAAGCGGAATTGGTGAATTTGGGGAAGATCCTGGGTGCCGACGTACCATTCTTTATATTAAATACGCCTTTTGCTGTCGGCAAGGCAAGGGGGGACGAACTTAAAAAAATAGATATGAAAATAAGGCCGTGGCACCTGATAATTTACCCCGGTTTCAAGGTCGCTACCAGGACAGTTTATGAAGCATTTGACGCTCCCGATTTTGCCTTGACAAGGAAAGTTGGCGATGCTAAAATAATCCCTTCTTTAAGGCATACTATGGACTTGGACGGGATTGACTCTATGCTTTACAACGACTTGCAGGATACGGTTATAGCTAAAAAAGAAGCTATTGGAAGAATTGTAAGACGCTTGGCCTCTTTACTGGATAAGAAAGCTATTGTATCAGGAAGCGGGCCGAGCGTATTTTGTCTCTACAGGACAAGAAAGGAGACTCTGGAGGGCAAAAAGAAATTGTTCGCTTGTGTGCCGGCATCCGAACGAAAAAGCTGGCTTAGCTTTGTTGCAGGAACTCAAGGGTTAAAAAATTAAGGAGTATTTACATCATGGAGATCACGGAAGTAAAGATTTTCTTGAAGGAAGGACAGGATAAGAAACTAAAGGCTTACGCGACGCTCACGCTAGACAACATGTTTGTCGTAAGGAATGTCAAAGTAATAGAGGGCAACAAGGGTTTATTCGTCGCAATGCCGTCGAGAAAAATAAAAGACCCCTGCCCGAAATGCGGTTTCAGGAATGCCGTAAGAAGCAAGTTCTGTAACCAGTGCGGCGCAAGCCTCCCGCCCAGCGAACCGAGACCGGTCCAGGCAGGAGAAGACGCGTCAAGGCAGTCCGAGCATAAAGATATAGCGCATCCCATCACCGCAGAGTGCAGGGACTATATCCAGAGGAAGGTCCTTGATGCCTATGAAAACGAGAAGAAAAGTCCTTCTAGCGGATCTCATCCGAGCGCGTCAAGAACGGTAAAGAGCCCCAGTTCAATCCCTGAGCCTGCTCAACCTGTTCGTGAGATCGAAGAGGATAACGATATAGAGTTGTAAAGGTGGTGTTGCCCGGTGGTGTAATGGTAGCACACCAGCCTTTGGAGCTGATGGTCATGGTTCGAATCCATGCTGGGCAACCATTCTACTTCGCTACAGCAGTCAAACTGTAATGAAGCTTCGTAGCAATGAATTCTTTGGGCGAAGGAGAATGCCGCTACGTAGCTCCATCAAATATGAGATTAATAGCGAAGTAGGGCAAACAAAGATCGTGGGATTCGATTTTATGAAGGACATCGTAGCACTGATCTTAGCAGCGGGTAAGGGGACGAGGATGAGATCCGACGTCCCGAAGGTCCTGCACACTATACTGGGCTGGCCTATCATCGATTATGTCATGAACTCTGTGTGCAAATCCGGCATAGAAGGCGTGATCGTAGTAGCAGGCTACGGCAAGGATGAAGTAGCCGAGGCTGTAAAACCGGCAAAGGTTATCGTCCAGAAGAGATTATTAGGGTCCGGCGACGCCGTTTTGCGCGCCAAGAACGTATTGAAGAAATGCAGCGGCGACGTTCTCGTTATCTGCGGCGACACACCGCTTATCAGGGCCGCGACGTTAAAAGGAATGATCGCAAAACACAGGACGACAAACGCAAGCGCTACGGTGCTTACGGCGCGTCTCGACGATCCCGCATCTTACGGCAGGATCGTCCGCGACAACGCAGGAACTATAGCAAAGATAACCGAGAAGATCGAGGCGGGAATAGCGGAAGATGATATAAAAGAAGTAAACGTAGGAACTTATGTTTTCAGGATCAAAGATCTTTTTGATGCATTATCCGAAGTAAAGCCCAACGCAAAGAAGGGCGAGATATTCCTTACCGATACGATAGAGATTTTGCGTAAAACCGGCAAAAGGGTCGAAGGTGTTGAGATAAAGGATGTCGATGAGATGATCGGTATAAATTCAAGAGTAGACCTGGCGAAGGCGACGGAAACAGTTAAGAAGCATATCCTATATAAGCTCATGGAGAGCGGAGTGACGATAGAGGATCCCGCGTCGACGGTTATTTTCCCGGGAGTTAAGATCGGCCGCGATTCCGTAGTTCATTCCAATACCGTCATAGAATCGGACGTCGAGGCCGGAAGCAATTGCGATATCGGGCCGTTCGCGCGTTTAAGGCCCGGCGTGCGGCTGGGTGATAATGTCGAAGTCGGTAATTTTGTAGAGCTCGTAAGGACCAGGGTGGGAGACAACACGAAGATAAAACATCACACGTATCTCGGCGATACGGTAGTCGGCAAGAATGTGAACGTCGGGGCCGGTACGATAACCGCAAACTTCGACGGCAAAAAGAAAAATCAGACAAGGATCGGTTCAGGCGCATTCATAGGTATCGGCTCGCGGCTTATTGCGCCCGTCACTATAGGCGAACGCGCAGTGGTGGGAGCCGGATCCGTCGTTCCGAAAAACCATAATGTTCCGGCTGGCGCTACCGTTATAGGCGTGCCTGCAAGAATTTTAAAAGGGAGATAGAAATATGAAGAATCACTTATTGATCTTCAGCGGCAGTGCTAATAAAAAGCTGGCGCAGGATATATGCAAATTTTTGGGCGTTAAATTAGGCGACGCGTCCGTCGATACTTTTTCCGACGGGGAAATACGGGTCAAGATAAACGAGAACGTCCGCGGCCATGACGTATTTGTCGTCCAATCGACGTCTTTTCCTTCGAACGAGCACCTCATGGAGCTTCTCATCATGATAGACGCGTTGAAGCGGGCATCATCGCAGAGGATAACGGCAGTGCTGCCGTATTTCGGATACGCCAGGCAGGACAGGAAAGACCAGCCGCGCGTTCCGATCACCGCCAAGCTTGTTGCCAACCTTCTTACGGTCGCCGGCGCCGACAGGGTCCTGACGATAGACCTGCATGCCGGCCAGATCCAGGGATTTTTCGATATTCCCCTGGACCATCTCTTCGCGTTCACTATCCTTACCGAATATATAAAGAAAATGAAATTGGATAAAGATCTTGTTATAGTGTCTCCCGACGTGGGAGGCATAAAAACGGCAAGGGCATTCGCCAAGCGCCTGAAGTCCTCGCTCGCCATTGTCGATAAAAGGCGCGTCAATGACCGCCAGGCGGAAGTGATGCACATAATGGGCGACGTGAAAGGGAAGAACGCATTTATAGTTGATGACATGGTCGCGACCGCCGGTTCTCTCGTCGAAGCAGTCGACGCTATAAAGAAGGCAGGCGCCATGGATGTCTATGCCGCGATCACGCACCCGGTGCTGTGCGGCCCGGCGATAGAACGGCTGGAAAGGTCGGCCTTAAAAGAGCTGGTTGTAACGGATACTATCCCTATCCCGGAAGAGAAGATGATAAAAAGGATAAAAGTCCTTTCAGTGGCGTCGCTTCTCGGCGAGGCGATAAAGAGGATACACGAGGAAGAATCTATCAGCGTGTTGTTTAGCTAAGCTGGAAAAAAAGGAGTAAGTTTACAATGGAAAAGATAATATTGAAAGCGGAAACAAGGACAGCTACAGGAAAAAGGGTCGCTAAAGACCTGAGGAACAAGGGATTGATCCCGGCGAACGTCTATAAACAGGGTAAGGAGGCGGTCAGTCTTCAGATAGCGAATGACGATTTCGAGGATATCCTGCATACGAAAGCCGGGGAGAACGTTATCATAACGCTGAAGATCTCCGGGGGGAGCGCAAAAGATAAGACGGTCCTTATAAAAGAGATACAGCGCGAACCGATAAAGGACGGCATCCTGCACGTCGATTTCAACGAAATATCGCTTACAGAAGCTCTGAAGGTCGACGTTCCGCTCGTGTCGCACGGCGAGCCTGTTGGCGTAAAGGTAGACGGCGGAATACTCGAACACATCCTGCGCGAACTGCATATAGAATGTCTGCCGACCGCAATACCGGAAAAGATAGAGGTCGATGTCTCCGGAATGAAGATAGGAGACGCAGTATTCGTGAAGAATATAAAAGTCCCGGAAGGCATCAAAGTATTGAACGACCCCGAGCTTATTGCCATGATAGTCAAAGCTCCTAAGGTTGAAGTGCCGAAAGAAGAGGTTGCCGTAGAAGGCGCGGCCGAACCGGAACTTATCAGGAAGAAGAAAGAGGAGGAAGCTGAAGAAGGAGCAGAGGCGCCGGCAAAAGAANNGAGAAAAAGGAAGAGAAAAAGTAAAGTGAAATACATGATCGGCCTGGGGAATCCCGGCCTGGAGTACAATCATACCAAGCATAATATAGGTTTCGAAGTCGTAAAAGCGCTGGCCAAAGCAAGCGGCATAAAAATAAACAAACGGCTCCATTTCTCCGTTATGGGCGCAGGTTCGATCGCGGGAGAAGACGTTACCCTGGTGCTGCCGCAGACTTATATGAACCTCTCAGGCAACGCCGTCGGTGAATTATTCCGCTCAGATGCGAAGAGGATCAAAGATCTTGTGGTCATCTGCGACGACATCAATCTGGAGCTTGGCAGGATAAGACTGAAAAAACAAGGGTCATCCGGCGGCCATAAAGGGCTTGAATCCATAATACACACGCTGGGGACCAGCGATTTTGCGCGCCTCAGGGTCGGCATAGCCACAGAAGTGCATAAGGGGGATATAACCAATTATGTCCTCAGCCCTTTTAAGCGCAAAGATATGCGTAACGTCGCTCATGCCGTATCGTTGGCCGAAGACGCCGTTACGGTAATGGTGGGCGAGGGGATGGATCAGGCGATGAATAAGTTCAATAAGCGCAAAACCGGGGCCTCTTAGAAGCGGGGAAAATAGTCTTTGATTTATATTTTATTATATGGTAACATTTTGAATAAAATTAGAATATAGGAACCAAGCAAGATAAGGAGAAGAGAGCTAAATGAACAATTACGAAGGGTTATTCATAATAAAGCCTGACCTGAAAGAAGACGACGTTAAGAACGTCTTTAAGGCTATAGGCGAATCCGTGACTAAGAACGGCGGCGTTATAAAGAAAGAAGAGATTTGGGGAAAGAGGCAGCTGGCTTATCCGATAAAGAAAGCCAAAGAAGGTTATTATTATAAGCTTGATTTTGAAGCCCAGGCCCCAACGCTTACGAAGCTGGAAGAGACCTATAAATTGAATGCCGATATATTGAGGGCAATGATAACGCGTAGATAAAGGAAAGTCTATGGCCAGTCTTAATAGAGTTTTATTGATAGGCAATCTAACAAGGGACCCGGAGTTACGATACATCCCGAGCGGTTCTGCTGTGGCAACTTTCACGGTTGCCGTCAACAGGGTTTATAAAACCCAGACCGGCGAGAAGAAGGAGCAGGCGTCTTTTGTGAGGATAGTGGTCTGGGGCCGCAGGGCGGAAGTATGCGGAGAGTATCTCTCCAAGGGAAGCCCGGTTTTTGTAGAAGGAAGGCTGCAGTCGAGAGAGTGGGAAGGCCAGGACGGCCAGAAGAGATATGCGCTCGAAGTTATCGCCGATAATGTGCAGTTCTTAAGGGGCGGTGAAAAGAAGGGCCAGGGCGCATCTGCGGCCGCAAAGGGCCAGGCGCCGGAAGATATAGAGACGATAAATCTTAACGATGAGGTCGATCCCGGCAGTCCGGCAAAAAGTGACAGCAAAAAAGATAGCGCCGTTTCAGGCGAAGAAGTGCCATTCTAATCTAAAGGAGATAAAAAATGTTCAAACCGTTCAGTAAGCCCAGGACAGGTCCCGGCGCGGATCGAAAAAAACTCAAGAGAGATCCCTCGAAGAAAAGGGTATTCAAAAAAAGACCGTGCAGGTTCTGCATGGACAAGATCGATGGTCTTGATTACCTTGATTATCAGAAATTCCAAAAATTCATTACAGAGAGAGGCAAGATCGTTCCTTCAAGAATATCGGGCAATTGCGCCAGGCACCAGAGGCAGCTCGCCAAAGCGATAAAGAAAGCGCGCGTGATGGGCCTGTTACCGTTCGTTTCAGAATAAAAGAGGAGAATGCTTAAGTGAAGGTCATACTCTTAAACACTATAGACAGGTTGGGCAAGGCCGGTGAGATCGTTTCGGTAAAAGAAGGTTATGCCAGGAACTACCTTATCCCGAACAACAAAGCCAGGGTAGCGACGCCCGGCAACATGAAGATATTGGACGCGCTTAAGAAAAAGCAGGCCGCCGAGGAATTAAAAAAACTCGAAGAAGCCCAAATTCTGGCCGGCAAGATCTCCAGCTTATCGCTTACCATAACGGCGCAGGCGGGCGAGGAAGAGAAATTATTCGGTTCCGTTTCGAACGAAGATATTGCAGGTTCATTAGCGGAGCAGGGAATAACGATAGACAAAAAAGAGATCGTTCTGGATGAGCCGATAAAAAAGCTCGGATCGTACCAGGTAACGGTAAAGATACATCCGGAAGTCAAAGCGAATTTGAGAGTCTGGGTAGTAAAAAAGTAAAGGCTTATGGCCGCACAAGACTCGATTGAAAAAATACCTCCACAGAGTATCGAAGCCGAAATGGCTGTCCTCGGCTCTATGATGCTTGACCGCGAAGCTACTTCGCAGGCGATAGAGCTCCTCGAAGATAGATCCTTCTACAGAGAATCCCACAAAAAGATATTTTCCGTCATAGTCAAACTTTTTGATGAAAATAAAGGCGTGGACCTTGTCACGATCGTCGAAGAGCTGAAGCGGACAAATTCGCTCGATTCGGTCGGCGGCCCGACGTATATCACAAATCTCGCTTCGGCCGTTCCCACATCGGCAAATTTTGTTCATTACGCGAAGATAGTAAAAGAGAAGATGCTTCTCCGTAATCTTATAAACGCGGCAACCCAGATAGCGTCGGATTCTTATAATACCACGCAGGACGTCGACGCCCTCCTCGATAAATCAGAACAGCTTATATTCGACGTCAGCTCAAAGAAGGTCGAATCGCGTTTTACGCCTCTCAGGGAAGTCATAAAAAGTTCCATCGAAACCATAGATAACCTCTACCAGAGAAAAGAGAACGTCACGGGCATAGCCACCGGTTTCAGGGACCTGGACATAAGGACGGCGGGGCTGCAGCCGTCGGACCTGATAGTCATAGCCGGGCGGCCTTCAATGGGAAAGAGCGCGCTCGCAGCCTGCATAGCCGAACACGCGGCGGTTGTCGAGAAACAGCCGGTCGCGTTCTTCAGCCTGGAAATGTCGAAGGAACAGCTTGTTCAGAGAACGCTTTGCTCGCACGCGCGGGTCGATGCGCATAAAGTAAGAACTGGATTTTTGTCGCAGGCGGACTGGCCGAGGCTGGTAAGCGCCGCGGGAAAATTATCGGAAGCGCCCATATACATAGATGATTCGCCGGGCATAACGGTCCTGGAACTTCGTACGAAAGCCCGCCGCCTGAAATCGCAGTTCGACATCAAATTGATAGTGCTCGACTACCTGCAGCTTATGCAGGGGCCGGCAAAAGCGGACTCAAGGCAGCAGGAGATATCGGAAATATCGAGATCGCTTAAAGCGCTCGCCAGAGAGCTGAATGTCCCCATTATATCCATAAGCCAGTTATCGCGCGCAGTCGAACAAAGGTCCGACCACAGGCCGCAGCTTTCCGACTTAAGAGAATCCGGCGCGATCGAACAGGATGCGGACCTCGTGCTGCTGCTCCTGAGAGAAGAGTACTATAATCCCACCGACGAAAATAAAGGCGTCGCGGAAGTTATAATCGCCAAACAACGAAATGGCCCCGTCGGCTCACTCAAACTGGCATTCATAGGTGAATATATAAGATTCGAGAATCTGGCGAAAGCTGACGAAGAAGATTTTGTAGATGCGGATTTGGAAAAAGTCTAAATTCTAAATATAAAGGGAGGATCTGTCGGGTGAAAATCCAAAAAAGAATAGCGGGCATCTTCGTAGCAGCTATATTCTTATATCAGTTTCTTTCAGGGACCGCTTATTCGCAATTTGCCGCAAACGAGAATAAGACCATTACCGCTATCAAGGTCAAGAATAACCGGGCGATAAGTTCCGAGACCATCCTTTCCAAGATAAAGACGAAGGTCGGGGATAGATTCAACCAGGATATTTTAAATGAAGACCTCAAGAGATTATACGCTACCCAATACTTTACAGATGTTTCTATCGACGTGGCGGACTACGAAGGCGGCGCTGCCGTAACTTTCGCAGTAGAGGAGAAAGCGGTGATCGAGGACATAGTCTTCACCGGCGATAAGGCGATCAGGGCGCAGAAACTGAAAGCGGCGATGAAGTCGAAGCCGAACGAGATGCTCAACCCGGCGCTCCTCGTCCAGGATATCTCCGAAATAAAAGCGCTTTACGTAAAGAAAGGGTATCCGGCGGCGGACGTGAAATATTCCATAGACCTGAATAAAGAGACAAATAAAGCGATCGTTAATATAACGATCGACGAGAGCACCAAAGTAAGTGTGAAGAGTGTAAATGTTACCGGAAATAAGGTCCTGAAGACGAACGCGATAAAAAAGATACTGGGCACAAAGCCGGCCTGGTGGTTCAATGCCGGCATATTCAGAGACGATGTCCTGCAGGAAGATGTCGAAAAGATAAAAGCGACGTATGATAATATGGGGTATCTCGATGCGCAGGTGACGCCCAAGCTCGATTATTCTGACGCTGGGAAGGCCCTCAATATAACGTTCGTTATAGAGGAAGGCAATCTGTACCTTGTGGGTGATATAGCGATAAAAGGTAATCTGGTATTCCCTGAAAAAAACCTAAAAAAATTAATAAAAATGGTAACGAACAAACCGTTCTCGAGCATATCTTTAAGGGACGACGTAGTAGCCATCAGACAGTATTACTATAATTACGGATACATGAATGCCGTAGTAGATGTCGAGAGGAACTTAAACCAGGCCGCCCGCAAGATCGATCTGGTATATAATATCGATCCTAAAGAGGTAGTATACGTCGGCAAAGTAGAGATCAGGGGCAACTTAAAGACCAAAGACATTGTTGTACGCCGTGAATTGAGAGTGTATCCCGGAGAAAAGTATAGCGGCGATAAGATGAGGCGCTCGAAAGAGAGGATCTATAATCTCGGTTTCTTCGAGAACGTCAGCTTCGAGACCGAACCTACCGAGGTGCCGAATGTGCAGAACCTTATAGTCAACGTCAAGGAATCGAAGACCGGAGAATTTTCATTCGGCGGCGGGTATAGTTCCGTGGACATGTTGGTCGGTTTCGCGGAAATTACCCAAAGGAACTTCGACCTCTTTAACTGGCCGTATTTTACCGGCGGCGGACAGAATTTAAGCATCAGGGCGCAAGTAGGTATGGTCAGCGACAATTATAACCTCAGCTGGACCGACCCCTGGATATTCGGCTATCCCTTCCTTTGCGGATTTGACCTGTATAGAGTATCCCACACCCAGAGCACCGATGTCGGCTGGGCATATGACGAGGTCAGGACGGGCGGCGATCTCAGGGTCGGTAAAGAATTTACGGATTATTTAAGAGGAGACCTGACCTACAAGCTTGAAGATGTCAAGATATCGAATCTTATTGCCAATGCATCGCAGGATTTCCAGAATGAAGTCGGCTCGAACTGGATATCCGCTCTTACATATGAGATGGCGCTGGACACCAGAGACAATGTATTCAATCCCGGAAAAGGTTACGTTGTGAGCGGATCGATAGAAGACGCGGGCGGAGTATTCGGCGGCGATAAAAATTTTGTTAAAGGAACGTTCGGCGCAAGCTACTATCATACGTTTTTCGAGAAGATCGTGCTTGAGCTCAAAGGCCGCGGAGGGCTGGCCGGCGCTTACAGCTCAACCTCTGCAGTGCCGGTATATGAGAGGTTCTATGCCGGAGGCGCGAATACGATCCGCGGATACAAAGAACGGCGCGTGGGCCCGAGGGACTCCGGATCCGACGAACCTGTAGGCGGCGACGCAATAGTGTTGGGCAACGCGGAGCTTACTTTTCCGATGTATGAAAATATACTTAAAGGCGCCGTCTTTTATGATGTAGGTAATGTCTGGGCAAATAGGGGCGATTTTTTGGTCGGCGGTAAATATAGGGCCGGCGTTGGTGTGGGAGTGAGAGTAAAGACGCCTGTCGGACCGGTCAAGGTGGATTACGGTTATCCGCTGGACAGGGAGGAAGGCGACAGCAGGACGGGCGAGTTCTATTTTAGTATGAGCAGAGGTTTTTAAAAAGGAGGAGGAAGGAAATGAAGAAAATCGCATTAGTTGTAGCGGTGGTATTCGCCTTCGGTTTATTCTTCGGAATGAGCCAGGAGAAAGCTTATGCAAAGGAGTATAAGCTAGGCTACGTTGATCTGGGCCGCGTGTTTGATGAGTATAAGAATACTAAAGAGTCTGAAAAAGCTCTTGAGGCAAAAGGAAAAGCAAAGGAACTGGAGAGAAAGACGCTGGTCGACGATCTGAAAAAGCTTAAAGACGAGCAGAATATGCTGTCTGAAAAGGCTAAAGCCGCGAAGCAGGGCGCGATAGATGCTAAGGTGAAAGATCTGCAGGATTTTGATACGAAGGCCAGGAATGATCTCATGAAAGAGAGAAACGACAGGCTGAACGTTATCATGAAAGATATCGAAAAAGTCGTGACGGATTATGCAAAAGAGACCGGTTACGATATGGTCCTCAATTCAAGGACCCTTCTTTATGGTGCAGAGCAATACGATCTTACCGCCGAAGTTCTGAAGAGACTTAATAAATAAATATTCGTGGTCCAGTGCCCAGGGTCCAGAAAAATTATAAAATTTTATCTGGTCCCTGGCTACCGGCCCATTGAGCCTAATTTCAGTTTATTGAAGGTAAAATGACAAAGACACTCAAAGATATAGCTAAATTTATAAACGGAGAGCTGGTCGGAGACGGCAGCGTTGCCATAAACGGCATAAATGCCATCGATACGGCCGGCGACGGTGAGCTGTCTTTTATATTGGGCCCAAAATACGAAGAGTGTATAAATAAGACGGGGGCAAGCGGCGTCATTGTGCCGAAGACGCTGAAAGGGGATTATAATAAACCGGTAATAAAGGTCGACAATCCATCTGCGACATTTTCCAGGATAATAGAATTAATCCTGCCCGGCAGGATCCCCCAGCCGAAAGGCGTACATCCGTCAGCCATAATTTCCAAGACCGCCGCGATCGGCAAAAATGCGGCAATAGGGCCTTACGTTATAGTGGAAGAGGGCGCATCCATAGGCGACAACACGATAGTTTACGCGCTCTCTTATATAGGAAAAAATACCAAGGTAGGGAAGAATTGCGTCATCTATCCGAACGTTACGCTGCGCGAAGAGATCATCGTCGGTAACGATGTGATAATACATCCGGGGACTGTCATCGGCAGCGATGGTTTTGGATATGACACGCAAAAAGACGGGACCCACGCAAAGATCCCGCAGCTCGGCGTGGTTGTCATAGAAGACAGCGTGGAGATAGGGTCATGCGTGACGATAGACCGGGCCAGATTTTCCAAGACAGTGATAGGAAAGGGCACCAAGATAGATAACCTGGTACAGATAGCCCATAACGTTATTATCGGGCCTAACTGTATAATAGCGGCACAAACCGGCATCTCGGGAAGTACCCAGGTAGGCAGGAACGTGATGTTCGGCGGACAGGTAGGCGTTGCTGACCATCTGAAGATAGGCGATTTTGTCATCGCCGGCGCGAAGACAGGCATCTCCAAGTCTTTTCCGGTAGCCAACACGGTGCTGTTCGGATATCCGGCGCGTCCTATTGAAAAAGCGAGAGAGCTCATAGCGTCGGTAGGCTTGCTTCCCAAGCTGTACGAACGGGTAAAAGCGCTTGAGAAAAAAATAAAAGAATTAGAGAAGTGACGAAACAAAAGACCATCAAAGATACGGTCACGATAGAAGGCGTGGGTCTTCAGACCGGCGCCAAGGCGACCTTAAGGCTTAAAAGCTCTCCCGCTAATAGCGGGATAAATTTTATAAGGACAGATCTTCCTAATAAACCGCTTTTGAATCTGCAATCTATAAATTTGAACGAGCTCTCTTCAGCCGCCCCCGAGCGCAGGACAACGCTTGTAATGGGGCCTCTTCAGATACAAACGACAGAGCATTTTTTGGCCGCCCTCTCCGGGCTTGGTATCGATAATATAGTGGCCGAGCTTGACAGCGCGGAATTGCCAGGCATGGACGGCAGCGCTAAAATTTTTACGGATAATTTGAAAGCAGCCGGTGTAATAGAACAGGACGCGCCGAGAAATGTTTTAAAAATAGACAAAGCGGTCTGGGCGATGTCCGACGACAGCATAATCGTCGCGCTCCCCGGAGACGGGTTTAAGGTTTCTTATACGCTTTCTTACGACGATCCTTTTCTCGGCGACCAGTTCTTTAGCGCCCGGATCAATGAAAAATTTTTCGAGAGCGAAATAGCCCCTGCCCGGACGTTCTGCATGGAGGCGGAAGCGCGGGAACTTTTAAGAAGAGGGTTGGGGAAGGGCGCGAATTACGACAATACGCTTGTTATAGGTAAAGATGGCCCTATAAATACGAAGCTGAGGTTTCCGGACGAGCCTGTAAGACATAAGATATTGGATCTCATCGGAGATCTGTATATCCTGGGTCTTCCCTTAGAAGGGCATATCATAGCTGTAAAGAGCGGACATAGGCTTAACATGGAGCTGGTCAAAAAAATAAAGGAGCTTGGAATATAAATGGGAAAAACAGAGCGTGATATTTTAGGAAAAGCTTTGGATATAAACGTAATACAGAAGATACTGCCTCATAGATATCCATTTTTATTGGTCGACAGGATATTGGAGGTAACAGAAAAAAAGGTTATAGGCATAAAGAACGTGACGATAAACGAACCGTTCTTTCAGGGGCACTTTCCGGGGCATCCGATAATGCCCGGGGTTCTTATTGTCGAAGCCATGGCTCAGGTAGGGGGCATATGCGCGCTCAATATGAAAGAAAATTTGGGCAAGCTTGCATATTTTCTGGCGATCGATAACGTGAGGTTCAGAAAACCGGTGCTTCCCGGCGATCAACTGAGGATCGAGGTCGATCTCTTGAAGGTCAAGATGGGCATAATGAAAGTCCATGCGGTCGCTAAGGTAGACGGTGAAGTGACTACCGAGGGCGACCTTATGTTCGCTTTTGTTGATTCCGATAAAGAAGGTAAAAAATAATGAGGATAGGCCTTGTAGCCGGAGAGGGCAGGCTTCCCGCAATATTTGCCGACGCAGCCAAGGAGAAGGGTGATACCGTCATAGCGTTCGCCCTGAAAGGTGTTGCCGGGGAAGAGCTGGCCGGCCACGTTGACAAGATACACTGGCTTGAATGGGGAGACCTGAAAAAAGGGATCCTGTTGCTGGCTATGGAACGGATAGGCCATATCGTTCTTTTGGGCAAGATAAAAAAGGAGCTGTTTTTTAAAGGCGCTCCCATGGACGAAGATGCCCGGACAGCTATGAAAAAGATAGGCGATAAAAAAGATTACGCCATTCTCAACGAGGTAACTAACGTGCTGTCCAAGGTCGGGATAAAAGTGATGGATCCGACCGGCTATTTAACAAAGCTCATTCCGGCAAAAGGCATCCTGACCAAAAGAGAGCCCCTGGAATCCGAGTGGGCCGATATAAATTACGGGCAGCTTGTGGCCAAGTCGCTTTCAGGATTCGATGTGGGCCAAACAATCGTCCTGAAGGACAAGACAGTTATTGCCGTTGAGGCGATGGAAGGCACCGACGAGACCATCAGGCGCGCCGGCAGCTTTACGAAGGGCGGTTTTACGGCTGTCAAGGTAGCAAGGCCCAACCAGGACATGAGATTCGACATACCTCTTGTCGGGCTCGATACGTTAAAGGCGCTTGCCGAAGCCGGCGGAAAGGTCCTGGCGCTTGAGGCGGATAAGATGCTTCTCATGGACAAGGAAGAGATAATAAAGTTTGCCGACGAGAAAGATATTTCGATAGCAGTTATCTGATCATTTAAGAAGTGAGAAGACCGCATTTGCGGCGCGAAGGCTGGCGCCCGGACTCCCCAAAGAAGAAGTCACCTTTTTCAATCCCGATCTTATATCCGACAGTATTTTACCATTACTGAGTATATCGTATGCGGCCTGGGCTATTTTTTCGGGCCTGGCATTATACTGCAGGAATTCCGGAGCTATCTCAAAGCCTGCGATTATGTTGACAAGGCCAATGAAACGTATTCTCGATACTATCTTATATAAGAGGTAGGTGATGATATTCACTTTATAAGTTATTATAAGAGGCGTCCCTATGATCGCGCTTTCGAGGGTGGTCGTTCCTGATGCCACGATAGCTATGTCCGATGCGTTTAAGACGTTGTGCGCGTCACCGTTAGCGAGCCTGACGTCGAAATGCGTTTCTTTTAAGGCGTTTTCATATAAGCTGATCGGAAGATCGGGATATTTTACGATCACGAATTTAAGCCGTTGCAATTTTTGGCTTAGGATCTTAGCGGCACCCATCATGATTGGCAGAAGCGTCTTTACTTCGGATTCGCGCGAGCCGGGGAGGAGCGCCACAATATCTTCGGCATCGGTCAGAGAGTATTTTATTATCACCTCTTCCTTAGGCGCGGTCACTTTTACGCTATCAAGGAGAGGATGGCCTACGAATTCCGCGTTGATATCGCAGGTTTTGTATAATTCTTCCTCAAATTTGAAAAAGACGAGTATCTTTTTGACGTATTTTTTTATTATCTTGACCCTGTCCCTGCCCCAGGCCCATACCTGCGGGCTTATATAGTAAACGACGGGTATAGATCTTTTTTTAAGCTCACGCGCGAGCCTTAAATTGAAACCCGGGTAGTCGACGAGTATCGCGAGGTCGGGCCGGGCCGTATCTATCTTCTTAAGGATCTTCTTATAGGCATTCCCGACGGTAAATATATTTTTTAACACTTCGACGACGCCGATGAGCGCAAGGTCCGTTATGTCGTAAACTATCTCGACGCCCGCTTTTTTCGACAGGCTTCCGCCCATTCCGAAAAATTCTATATTTTTATCCAGGCGTTTAAGGTCTTTTACCAGATTTGAGGCGTGAAGGTCGCCCGAGGGTTCCCCGGACACTATGAGGATCTTTTTGGTCATCGCGGGTTTTAGTGTTTCGACGGCTTTATCTTCTCTATTATCTCGAGCGCTACCTGTAAAGCGCGCCTTCCTTCCACGCCCGAGACTATGGGTTTTTTACCTGTCCTGACGCATTCGAGAAAAGATTTTAATTCTTTTTTAAGAGGATCTTTTTTCTTTATCTTTATTTTTTCTTTAATTATCTTATCGCCGGTCTTGCGAAATATGGCGGCGTCCTGCGTTACATAATCCAGCGACACGTAAGAGTCTTCCTGGAAGACCCGCATCTTCCTCACGACGTCTTTTGTCACGCGGCTTGCGGTGATGTCGGCGATCGTTCCATCCTGGAAAGTGAGGCGGACGTTCGCGACGTCTTCATAGTCCGAGATCGTGCTTAAGCCCACAGCCTCTATATTTACAACGTCCTGTTCTATCAGCCCCAGGACTATATCGATATCGTGTATCATGAGATCCAGGACGACGCCCACGTCCTTGACCCTTTTATGAAAGGGTCCCAGCCTCTGGCATTCTATAAATTTAGGTTTCGCGAGATATGGCTCTATGGCAAGGACCGCGGAATTGAAGCGTTCTATGTGGCCGACCTGCAGGATGAGGGACTTTGCCCTGGCTATGTCTATCAGCTCATCCGCTTCAGAAAGGGTTTTTGTGATAGGCTTTTCGATCAGGACATGTATGTTATGGTTAAGGAACTCTTTGGCTATATTATAATGAAGGCTTGTCGGGACGGCTATGCTTACCGCGTCTACCTTATCGAAGAGGTCCTCATAGTCAGAGTAGCTGGCGGTGTTATATTTTTTGCCTACTTCGATAGCGCGCTCAAGGTTACAGTCGCAAACCCCCACCAGCTTGACGTTGTCGAGCCTTGAGTATACCTTTGAATGGAATGTGCCGAGGTGCCCGGCCCCTATAACGGCTACTTTTAGCTTCTCCATAATGGAAAGATTATAACACTAAAGCCGGCATATTGGCAAGGCCCATCGTTCGAATTTTGCATCGACAAATGCATCTTGCTATGTTAATATAATATCCCTATATATGTCAAAATACAGAAGATTGATACAGTTCGTTATGCCGCACATCGGGGTGCTTATCCTGGCCGGAGCGTGCATGGTCGTCTCTTCCGCCTTAAGCGGCGTATCATTCGGCATGATCATACCGCTTGTTGATAAGATAATAGCCGGTAAATCGATAGTGATCCCTCATACTGAGCTTCTTCCTCAATTCCTGAGAGATATTGTGGCTGCCGCCAATGCCATGTCGCGCATGGACCTGCTTAACAGGATCATGATAATCTTCCTGATATTATGGCTTTTAAAAAATCTTTTCGAATTCCTGCAGACTTACCTCATGAACGATGTGGCCCAGCGCGTAATAAGGGACATGAAAAATATCATCTATCGCAAATTCCTCGCCCTTTCGATGGATTTTTATTCCAAGAACTCTACGGGAAAACTCATGTCGCGCATAACGTATGACTCCGCTATCATAAGGGACGCCATATCGACCGGCCTTACGGACCTTTGTTATCAGCCGATACAGCTTATAGTATATCTCGGCCTCCTTTTGGCCGTGAAAGTCTATTTCTCGATATCGTGGCTCCTCCTGGGCGTCGCGGGGGTCCTGTTCCTTCTCGTGGTATATCCCGTAGTGAAGATCGGCAAACGGCTTAAATCGATATCGCGGCAGTCGCAGGAACAGATGGCCGACATAACGACGACCCTGCACGAGACGATATCGGGCGTGCGCGTCGTGAAAGCCTTTTCCATGGAGCCATATGAGGCCAGGAAATTCGCGGACCAGAACCAGCATTTTTACAAGCTGTCGATGAAATCGGTGAAGAGGATGACGGTAGTGAGCCCGATAACGGAATTTGTGGGCGTATTTTGCCTTGCGGTAATAATGTGGATAGCCGGCAAAGACATAGTCTCCGGCGCTCTTTCGGCCGGCGCGTTCGCCGCTTTCACAGCGAGCCTCTTCTCGGTCATGCGCCCCGTCAAGCGCCTTACGAACGTTTACACGATAAACCAGCAGGCCATGGCCGCCGCGGAGAGGATATTCGAGACCCTGGATACAAAACCTTCAGTATCGGACAAGCCGGGCGCCGTAGCGTTGCCTAAGATAAAAGAAGCGGCGAGGTTCGAGAACGTATCATTTAAATACGACGACAAGGAGGTCCTGAAAGATATAACTCTAGAGGTCCGCGTCGGAGAGATCGCGGCATTCGTGGGCCCGAGCGGCGTAGGGAAGACGACGCTTGTCAATCTCCTTCCGCGTTTTTATGACGTGACAAAAGGGCGCATAACGATAGACGGTATCGATATCCGCGATTGCACCGCCAGGTCTTTGATGGGGCAGATAGGCGTTGTCACCCAGGAGACGATACTTTTTAACGATACCGTGGCCAAGAACATAGCTTATGGTTCAGAAGAGCATGCGCGCGCGGATATAGAGCGGGCCGCGCGAATAGCGAACGCGCACGATTTTATAATGAAGATGCCCGAAGGCTACGATACGATAGTGGGTGAGCGCGGTTTCAGGCTATCGGGCGGAGAAAAACAGAGGCTTGCGATAGCGCGCGCGGTATACAAAGATCCCCCTATTCTCATACTCGATGAGGCCACATCCCAGCTGGATACGGAGTCAGAGATGCTCGTCCAGGAAGCCATAGACAGGATGATGAAGGGCAGGACGGTCTTTGTCATTGCCCATCGCCTGAGCACCATAAAGCACGCAAGCACCATATACGTCCTGGACCGCGGGACTGTCGTAGAAAAAGGCCCTCATGATGAATTAATAGAAAGATCCGGCCTTTATAAGCGGCTGTATGACATGCAGTTCAAAGATAATATGGTGAAGTAAAATTTTTCGACACAGCGGTAGAATGTGCTGTGTCGAGTGGTTCACAGGGACGCGAAATTTTCAACCATGTGAAAATTTCGCTCCGTAAAATTTCTCGTACGCTGCCTCGAAATTTTAACGCCCTGTTCACCACATCGCCACACCACATTCCTCAAGGAATGCGAAAAATTTTACCGGGGGGAGCCGAAAAATTTCACTTAAAGATAGGTGTTGCAAAATCCGTATTTTCTGATATAATACAAAGTTCTAAAAAAGGGGGTATTAATAACCGTATGGTAGACTCTACATTGATGAAGAACTTGCTTGAGGCAGGAGTGCACTTCGGGCACGAGACGAAACGCTGGAATCCGAAGATGAAGAAGTACATATTCGGCGAGAAGAACGGTATTTACATTATCGATCTTGCGAAGACTGAGAATGCCCTGGTCAAGGCGTGCAACTTCCTGAAAAAGATCGCCTCGGAGGGAGGGTCGGTCCTTTTCGTGGGTACCAAGAAGCAGGCCCAGGAGATAGTAAAGGCAGAAGCTTCCAGATGCGGCATGTTCTATGTGAACCAGAGATGGCTGGGAGGGATGCTGACGAACTTCCAGACCATAAAAAAGAGCATCAAAAGGCTTAACGATCTCGAGAGGCTGAAAGAGGACGGGACGATGGCGAAGTTATCGAAGAAGGAGGCGTCCAAGCTGACCAAAGAGATGTACAAGCTTAATAAGAACCTCGAGGGAATAAGAGATATGGAGAAATTGCCGAAAGCCATATTCGTTATCGATTCCAAAAAGGAAGATATAGCGGTAAAAGAATCAAGGATACTTAAAGTACCCGTCGTGGGGCTTGTAGACACAAATTCCAATCCCGATATCATCGATTACCTGATACCCGGAAATGACGATGCGATACGCTCGATAAAGCTGGTAACGGGCGTGATAGCGGATGCGATCGGCGAAGGGAAACAGGCCTTTGCCGCAGGCATTGCCAAGGCAAAAAGAGCAGAAGAAGCTGAAGCCGAAGAAGAAGATGCCGGCGAGGGCGAAGCAATAAAGGTGGTAGACGCTAAGATCGAAGAACTTGTAGAGGGCGATCTAAAGTTAAAAGAAGACGAATCCCTGCCCAAAGAAGTGCCGATAAAACGTAAAAAGAAAACGAAATAGAAAAGGATAACATGATAGATGCAGTCAAAAAATTAAGAGAAAAAACCAACGCCGGCATCGTGGCCTGCCAGAAGGCATTGCGCGAGTCGGGCGGTGATGTCGATAAAGCCGTCGAGATCCTGAGAAAGCAAGGTGTGGCCCTGGCATCGAAGAAGGTAGGGCGCGCTGCGAAGGAAGGAAGGATCGAAAGCTACATTCATTTAGGCGGGGGCAAGATAGGCGTATTGATAGAGGTTAACTGCGAGTCCGATTTTGTCGCCAGGAACGATAATTTCAGGGCCTTCGTTAAAGACATAGCAATGCAGGTTGCGGCATCCCATCCGCTTTATGTCAATAAAGAGGATGTGCCGGCAGAATCGATAAAAAAAGAAACAGAGATAATAAAGGCGCAAATGGTTGGTAAGCCGGCAGGCGCGGCAGATAAGATCATAGAAGGCAAACTCGCGAAATTCTACGAAGACACGTGCCTCATGGAACAGCCTTTTATCAAAGATCCCAGCATGAAAGTGAAGGACGTGCTTACGTCCATGATCGCCAAGATAGGCGAGAATATACTTATTAGAAGGTTCGTCAGGTACCAGGTAGGCGAAGAGTTATAAAAATAATGGCAAAGCCGGTTTTTAAAAGAGTCGTTCTTAAGATAAGCGGTGAAGCGCTCCAGGGCCGCCTGGGTTACGGCATCGATTACGACGTCACGCTATCTATCGCAAGACAGATCAAAGAAGTAAAAAAACTCGGTGTTGAGACCGCGATCGTCATTGGCGGCGGCAATATCTTCAGGGGCGTTACCGGCATCGTGAAAGGCATCGACAGGGCAAATGCCGATTATATGGGCATGCTTGCCACCGTCATAAACGGTCTCGCGCTGCAGGATGCCCTCGAGAAGAACGGCGTATTCACGAGGGTCCAGACCGCCATCGCGATGCAGCAACTGGCAGAGCCGTACATCAGGCGCCGCGCCATAAGGCATCTCGAAAAGGGGCGCGCAGTCATATTTGTCGGCGGCACAGGCAACCCTTATTTTACTACCGATACGACAGCAGCGCTGCGCGCTATAGAGATAGGCGCGGACGTGATCCTGAAGGCCACGAAGGTCGATGGAGTATATTCCGCAGACCCATTCAAGAATAAAAAAGCTAAAAAGTTCGAGGCCCTGAGATACATAGACGTCCTGAAAAGAGGCTTAAAGGTAATGGATGCCACCGCGATAAGCCTTTGCATGGATAATAACCTGCCGATAATAGTCTTCAATCTTTTTAAAGAAGGCAATATTAAAAAGGTCATAACAGGCGTTAAGATAGGAACAATCGTAAGGGGGTAAAAGAAGATGACGACCAAAGACGTTATTCACGATACCGAACAAAAGATGAAAAAAACCGTAGAGGCTACTCTGAGGGAATTCTCCACCATCAGGACGGGCAGGGCTTCGACCGCTCTCGTAGAGAGCGTCAGGGTGGATTATTACGGGACCGTTACGCCGCTAAGGCAGCTTGCAGCCATCTCCACTCCCGACGCCAGGACGGTCATGATACAGCCGTGGGATAAGAATTCGCTCGGGGACATCGAAAAATCTATTTTGAAGTCCGATCTCGGCATCTCTCCGACCAATGACGGTAAAGTGCTGAGATTGGCCGTGCCGCCGCTGACGCAGGAACGCCGCACCGAACTGGACAAGATATTGAAAAAGGTCGCCGAAGACGGCAGGGTATCTATAAGGACGGCAAGGCATTCCGCGATAGAGCATGCAAAAAAACTGGAAAAAGATAAAACCGCCACCGAGGATGAGAGATTCAAGGCTCAGGAAGACACCCAGAAACTGACCGACAAATATATAAAAGAGATCGATACGGCATTATCCGCAAAAGAAAAAGAGATACAATCGTAAATTTGGGCCGCTAGCTCATCTGGTAGAGCACCACACTTTTAATGTGGTTGTGGCTGGTTCGAGTCCAGCGCGGCTCACCAATAAAATTGCCTCAGTGAGAACTGGGGCAATTTTTTCAAAGGGAAGGGGAATATTTCCCCTTCCCTTAGCTATCCTAACCCCTTTACATAGGTGTCGCCCTAGGCGACGTCTATAAGCTATTTATTATGCAGAATTTTTTTTAAATGCTATAATTATCACAGTCAATGTCATGGAAAGGCTGTGTGTTTAAAATGAAATTAGAATGTACTAATAAAATTGTAAAAAACTTCTGGGATTATTATCTTTTAAAATGGGGTATGAAAAAGAAAGCCAGGATCCGTCTAAATACATTACCGGATAATCTTGTTTTTGAAACATCCCATAACTTATTGATAAATCACAAAAGTTTATTTAAAGCGTTATTTAAATACATAAAAGACTCGCGCCTGGAGTATGACGGGAGAAGCGATAAATTTACGATTTATGCCAAAGATAAGATCGATAAAAAAGAATTCAGCGCAGATATTTTCTCCGTAGAAACGGCCGGTAAAGCTATCGATATTTCAAAGGCCTTCCGGGAATATGACAAAGATCTTTTCCTGGTAGAAATCGATAAAACCAGGTTTTTGATCAGGCGGAGGATCGCCGCAGATATCGATATAATCCAAGAAACTTTTTTGGATGGACAATATTCTTTTATCTACCCCTATACAAAAGAAGCGGTTATAGTAGATATCGGCGCCAATATCGGAGATACGGCTATTTTATTTTGTCAGAAAGGCGCTAAGGCCGTATATGCATATGAGCCTCACCCGTTCTTCTTCGATCTTGCGGCTAAAAATATCCGGCTCAACGGCTTGAATGACAAAATAACGATGAAGCCGTATGGTGTCGGCGCAAAAGAGTCGATAATGAAGATAAGGGATGATACCATATTTGGCCCAACAGGTATTTTTGGATCCAAAAGAACGGATGGAAGCGAAGGGGTCGACATTAAGATCGTCCCGCTTTCGAAAATTATAGAAGATGTAAAAAACATCGATGTTCTTAAGATGGATTGCGAAGGCGCAGAATTTGAGGCTATTCTGTCATGTCCCATGGCAGCCCTAAAGAAGATCAAAGTTATGGCAATAGAGTTTCACAAAGACCCCGGCCCGATCATTGACTATTTAGAAAAAAGCGGCTTTAACGCGGAAATCAAAAAAGAGAATGTAACAAAATACGGGCATACGGGGCTATTGTTCGCCATTGATTCCGCCCACCTTTTGTGATAAAATTCCCGTATATGAAGCGTTACGAGCAGTTCCCCCATACGGCGGATATAGGCACAATCGTAAGATCGACCGACAGGGAACTTAAGGCCCGAAGAGATGCCGGATGCATATAAGGATGTTAACCAGGTTGTGAACGTAGTCCACGGCCGATCGGCGTCATCAAAGGATAGATAAGGGAGACATAATGTTAGACATTAAATTTATAAGAGAAAATAGCAATGCCGTCAAAGAAGGCCTGAAGAGCAGGAATTCGAAGCTCGATATAGATGAACTTTTACGGCTTGATGAAGAACGCCGGAAGCTGTTGGTAGAGGTAGAAGAACTAAAAGCCAGGCGTAATAAAGCCAACAATGAAATTACGGCTTTCATGAAGGAGAAGAAGAATCCAAAAGACATAATAGCCGATATGAAGGTCGTTTCCCAAAAAATAGGCGAATTAGATAAGAAAGTGGATGATGTAGACCGAAATATAGCAAAATTTACATATATAATCCCAAATATACCCGATAAATCAGTGCCAATAGGCGGCCCAGAAGCCAATAAAATTGTGCGTTCTTGGGGAAAAACACCAACTTTTGACTTCAAACCTCGCAGCCACATTGAGATCGCCGATATGCTGGGGATAATCAATTTCGGCGTGGCAACAAAGATAAGCGGTTCAAATTTTGTGCTTTTTATGGGATTGGGCGCGCGGCTTGAAAGGGCGCTGATAAATTTCATGCTAGACCTCCATACAAAAAAACACGGGTATAAAGAAATATTTCCGCCATTTTTGGTAAATAGAAAGAGTATGACCGGAACGGGGCAGCTCCCAAAGCTGGAAGAGGATATGTATAAATTAAAAGATGATGATCTTTTCCTGATCCCGACAGCCGAGGTCCCAGTCACCAACATCCACGCCAACGATACGATCGATGAAGAAAAGCTCCCGATATATTACACCGCATATACGGCATGTTTCAGGAGAGAGGCCGGCTCATACGGCAAAGATACGAAGGGCCTGATAAGGGTTCACCAGTTCGATAAAGTGGAGATGGTCAAGTTCGTAAAGCCGGAAACGTCTTTCGATGAGCTCGAAAATCTTCTCAAAGACGCCGAGGAAGTTTTGCAGCTATTGAACCTTCCTTACAGGGTTGTCCTTTTGGCTACGGGCGACATATCGTTTGCCGCGGCCAAATGTTATGACATAGAGCTTTACGCGGCGGGCAGCGACGCATATCTGGAGGTTTCAAGTTGTTCATGTTTCACAGATTTCCAGGCGCGCAGGGCCAATATCCGCTACAGACAGAAAGATACGAAAAAGATAGCGTTCGTCCATACATTGAACGGTTCAGGCGTGGCGCTCGCGCGGCTTGTCGTAGCGATACTGGAAAATTATCAGAATAAAGACGGGACAGTGAATATCCCGAAAGCGCTCGTGCCTTATATGGACGGCATAGAAGTGATAAAACCGTGCTGAAGCTCGTTTTAAAATTCATTATCGGCGTATTGATCATCCCGGTTGCTTTCGGCATATCGATGGCATTTTACGCTAACATTGTCATGGTTAAGGAGCTTGCGGGGAGCCTCAATTTTTTTCTTTGGGGCGTTGCAAGCTATACCGCTCTGCATCTTCTTTTCTATAAGCCTACATACCTGTATGTGCTGGGGCACGAGGCGGTCCATGCGGGCGTGGCATGGATATTCGGCGCCAAAGTAAAGTCTTTTAAAGTGTCGAAAAAGGGCGGCAGCGTAGGCGCGACCAAATCGAACGCGGTCATAGAATTAAGTCCGTATTTTGTCCCTATATACGCTATAATAATCACGATAGTCTATTTTGTCATTGCTTCTTCTTATAACATAAACAGCTACGTCTTTACATTCCTGATAGGGTTCGCGCTCGCGTTTCACATGATCTCGACGATAGAAGTGATGAAGATACGCCAGCCGGACATAGTGAAGTCCGGGTATTTGTTCTCGATAGTCCTGGTTTACGCGCTTAATATCGTGGTCATATCTTTGATATTCAGCATGCTGCTCCCGGCTTTCTCGGCGAAGAAATTCTTCATCGATGCCTGGCGCATGTCGGGCCATGTTTATATCGCGATAGTGAAGCGCATGTTCTTTTAATTATTTTTGGTGGAGGAGTGGCTGAGTGGTCGAAGGCAACCGCCTTGAAAGCGGTCGTGGGCGAAAGTCCACCGTGGGTTCGAATCCTACCTCCTCCGCCAGTATTATATCGTCGGTCTTACCCGGACCGAAAATAATTATGCGGAGAGGTGGCTGAGCGGTTGAAGGCGCACGCCTCGAAAGCGTGTTATCCCGAAAGGGGTACGAGAGTTCAAATCTCTCCCTCTCCGCCAAATTTTGGACTTCGCCAAAAAGCTTGGAATTACATTTTAGATTGCTTTTTGGCTTCGTCCTGCCAACGCTCAAACTAAGGCAGGGCTAGCGCCCAAAATTTTTAAAAAGAAACCTTTTTTAAAAAAGGTTTCTCTTTAATATTTCTCTTCCAAAAAAATGTGGTAGAGAAAGTCAGAGGAAAGCTATGAGCAAAAAATTACCATTTTTAAAAGTTGACGGCACAAGGATCGTAGACGATAGGGGGAAACCTGTCGTCCTGAAGGGCGTTGCGCTGGGCGGATGGCTCATGATGGAAGGCTATATGATGGCGGGCCGTAATATCCCGGAAAAGACCTTCAAAGAATCGTTCGAAAAAGCCCTCGGCAAAGACGCCGTCAATGATTTTACCCGCTCGTTCAGGCATGCATTTATAATGGAAGAGGATATCAAAATAATAAAAAAATGGGGCGCGAACTGCATAAGGATCCCATTCAACTACCGCATCGTGGAATTCGAGGACAGGGCGTTCAGCTTGAATGAAGAGGGCTTAAGTTATCTTGATAAGATCATAAGGTGGTGCGAACAACATTCATTATATTGCATCCTTGACATGCATGCCGTCCCGGGCGCGCAAAACCCGGACTGGCACGCCGACTGCACAGGCTCGCCGGAATTCTTTACGAACGATTTCAATAAGGACAGGTATTGCAGGCTATGGCATTTTCTCGCCGACAGGTATAAGGATGTAAGCGCTGTCGCCGGATACGATGTTTTGAATGAGCCCGTTGTCCCGCTCCATGAAGAGCATATCGTGAAAGATCTCTACGAGAGAGTGACCAAAGAGATACGCGATGCGGATAAGAAGCATATAATATTCCTGGAAGGGAATTTCTGGGGACAGAGATTACGATTTTTAGGAAAGCCCAAAGATACTAATACGGCCTATAGCATCCATACCTATCCGCCGTCCGACTACACGTTCAACTGGGAAAATGATCTTCGCTATCCGGGCAAGGTTTACCATATATCGTGGAATAAAAATAAACTCGATATGATAGCCCGTCAGTATAAGGCTTTTGTAGACAAGGCAGGGGTCCCTCTATACGTCGGAGAATTCGGCGTGAACTGGCGCGGCGGGGGTTTCGGCGAGGCGCAGTGGGTCAGGGACGCGGTGACTATTTTTAAGAAATACGGTTTCCACTGGACGTATTGGACCTATAAAACGGTCGCAAATTCGGTTTTCCCGGACGGCATATACAGGTATACTAAAAATCCTGCGTGGGTCAATCGCAAGGGGCCGTTGTCAGGATGGGAAACGTTCGCTTCCTTGTGGCTTAAAGAAAAAGGGAGCATGGCCTATTCCTGGCGGACGGCGAACTTTAAATTGAACGATAAGATATGCAGCGTATTAAAGAAATATTTCTGATATAATAAAAACTTAAGCGGAGAGGTCGCCTAGTCCGGTTTATGGCGCGCGCTTGGAAAGCGCGTNNAAATCTCTCCCTCTCCGCCAATTTTCGCCGTTATAATACTGTGACGAAAATTTCAAAGGGGAAAACGTGGTTTTCCCCTTATGACGCTCGCTTAACTCCCATGTCAAACAACGCGTCGCTCGCTGTATCCCTTTTCCTTATAGGAAGGATTTTTACTTAAGAGAAGGAGAATATTTCTCCTTCTCTTAATAATCTCATCCTCTTTACATAGGTGTCGCCTTAGGCGACCTAAATAGGAAAAATATTTTCCTTCTCTTGTAGATCTTATCCTTTTAAATAGGAAGTAAAAACGATGATATCGATAAAGAATATATCTAAACAATATGCCACGCGGGTGCTGTTCGCGGACGTGAGCTTTGACGTCCTTGCCGGCGAAAGGATAGGGCTCGTTGGACGTAACGGCCACGGCAAGACCACGCTATTCAGGATCATCACCGGAGAAGAAGAGCCCGATGAAGGCAAGATCTTCATGCCTAACAATTACGCCATAGGGTATCTCGGACAGCACCTTGAATTTACCAAGCCTACCGTGCTGGAGGAAGGATGCCGGGGTTTGGGTCCCGAAGACATGGGCTCCGAATGGAAAGTGGAGAAGATTCTCTCCGGACTTGGTTTCACTGAAAAGGATTTTACCCGTAACCCTGCAGAATTTTCCGGAGGGTTCCAGATGCGTATCGCCCTGGCGAAGGTTCTTGTCTCTGAGCCCAATATGCTTCTTCTCGATGAGCCCACGAACTTCCTCGATATAGTCTCCATACGATGGCTTGAAAAGTTCCTGCGGTCGTGGAGAGGCGAACTGATCGTGATAAGCCATGACCGGGATCTTGTCGACAGCGTGACGACGCACATCGTAGGTATTCACCGCGGGAAGATCCGGAAGATCAAGGGATCGACAGGTAAATATTACGCCCAGCTCGAGGCGGACGAAGAGCTGCACGAGAAACGTCGCGTGGAGGATGAGAAGAAGCGTAAAGAGATGATGGAGTATATTAACAGGTTCCGCTCGACAGCAAGCCGCGCCAAGGGCGTCCAATCGAGCATCAAGAAGATCGAGAAGATGGATAAATTGGACAAGCTCGAGGAGATACGCACTCTATCGTTCTCATTCAATTATGAGCCGTCGCGCACCCAGCAGGTCATGGACGTGAACGACCTGACGTTTTCATATAATGGCAGGGAACCGTACCTGATCAGCGGTCTCAATTTTACCGTAAACAGGCATGATAAGATATGCATCGCAGGCAAGAACGGCAAAGGGAAGACCACGCTATTAAAATTGCTGTCCGGCAGGCTTAAGCCCGTAAATGGCAGCGTTAAGACGCACACGGCGGCCCTTCCGGCTTATTATGAGCAGGCGAATACGGCCGATCTTGACGGCGAGCTTACCGTGGAAGAGGAGATATCCAAGGGCAGCGCCTTTATCGAAAAATCGCGTGTGCGCGGGATATGCGGCGCGATGATGTTCTCGGGAGACGATGCCGAGAAGAAGGTAAAGGTCCTTTCCGGCGGCGAGCGCAGCCGCGTCCTTTTAGGGAAACTCCTCGTGGCGCCCTCCAATATCCTTTTTCTGGATGAACCGACGCACCATCTTGACATCGAATCCTGCCAGGCGATGACGGACGCCGTCCGGGATTTCGAGGGGGCGGCGCTCGTGGTGGCGCACGACGAACATTTTCTGAACGAAGTGGCGACGAAGCTTATCATATTTAAGAATGGCAGGGTCTTTTTATACCCGGGCAATTACCGTGAGTTCCTGGATAGGATTGGATGGGAAGAGGACGAGGAGCCTAAGCTTGCCGCTATGCCGCAAAGCGTTACGGCGGCCATACCGCAACCGGTCTCGGCGACCCCGCCTAAGGATATAGTAGAGCGCGAGGTAAAAGGGCACAACAGTAAAATGGCAAGAAAGGCCCGCGCGGAATTGAACGCGATGAAGTCAAAGATATTGAAACCTCTCGAAAAGAAGATCAAGAGCCTGGAGGACGAGATAATCTCCTCCGAGGCTAAAGTGATCGCAGTGAACGAGGATATGGCAAAGGCATCCGCAAAGGGCGGCCTCGGCGCCATACGGAGAAGCGAGTTTTCGAGAGAGCTCAAAGAACTTGCGGAAAAGATCGATTCCTGCTATTTCGAGCTCGACGAAACGATGAAAGCATACGATGCCGCGAAGCGGGAATACAGCGGCGAATAGCATTCTAAAATGATATAATATTATTTATGAATATTAAAATAACAGACATCGCTACCGCGAAACCGGATTTTCAGTTATCCCAGAAGAAATTGCTCGGAATGATCCGTCGTAAAAGACGGCTTTCCCGGGCGGAAGACGTTTTATATAAAAGATTTCTTCTTGATAAAGGGATCGAAACGCGGAATTTTGCTGTGAGCAGAAGCCGCGACTTATTCATCGAAGATCCAGATAATCTTATCACCCGGTTTCAGAAGGAGGCCGCGCGCCTGTCCGTCAGCGCCATAAAAAAATGTTTACAGCGATCGGCTATACATAAGAAGGCAATCGATTGCATTATCGTGACTACATGCACAGGCTATTTATGCCCGGGCCTTACGTCATACATAATCGAAGAAGCCGGATTACGGGAGGATATCTTTGCCGTCGATATCGCAGGGATGGGTTGCGGAGGCGCTCTGCCTGCCATATGGTCGGCATACAATTTTCTCAAGGCTCACAAAGAGTCTACGGCCATTGTTGTCTCGACCGAGATATCCTCAGCGGCCATTTTCTGGGATGAAAGTCCGGGCATCATTTTATCTAATTCTATCTTTGCCGATGGATCTGCCGTGTGCATAATGACGAATAAGAAAGGTGCCGCAGGTTTCAGGATCGTTGATTATCTGTCGAAGATATCGCCCGAGCATCGCGATAAATTGCGGTTCGAAACAAAGGATTCCAAGCTCCGGAACGTCATTAGTCCTGACGTTCCCAGGATAGCCGGTGGCATGATCAAAGATATCATAAAGAAATTATTAAAAAGAAACGGCTTAAAACAGAACGATATTATGTCCTGGGCGGTACATCCGGGAGGGCGGAAGGTGCTGGATAGCATGCAGGAAACGATGAAGCTTAAAGATAGCGACCTGAACTATTCCCGAGACATTTTGCGCCGTTATGGGAACATGTCGTCCCCCAGCGCATTGTTCGTTTTAGGATCCATTTTTCGCAGCGTCAAGACAAAAAAAGGCGATCTTTGCATCCTGACCTCTTTTGGCGCCGGATTTTCAGGATACGCGGCGCTTCTGTCTTATGAATAGATAAAAGCGCGGCAATGGTGTCGGATGGGAGATATATGAAACTCTCAGTGGCTACGAACTTCGATAGTGTCTTACTTGATCGCATCTTCTCTTATCCCGTCGATGATATTTACGGCAAACTTACAAATGATTTTGTCGGAGGAGGGAGGGCCGGTTATACGACCCAGGGGATCACGCCTTCTGTCTTGAAGGCCCACGTAAAATACGCTCACCAAAAAAATATCAAATTTAATTATCTCCTGAATTCGGCATGCCTGGGAAACCGCGAATGGACGAGAAGCGGATCGAAGGCTATCAGGAAGCTCCTTGACTGGCTCGCCGGCATAAACGTAGATTCCGTAACAGTGTCGGTCCCTTATCTGGCGGAAATAGTCAAACGCCATTACCCGCATTTTTTTCTAAAAGTAGGTATCTACGCGAACATAGATAGCCCTGAGCGGGCCGTTTTCTGGCAGGATCTCGGCGCTGACATGCTGACGCTCGAGTCGTTTTCTATCAACAGGAATTTCTCCGTCCTTGGGTCCATCCGCAAGGCCGTGTCGTGCCGGCTGCAGTTGATCGCAAATTTCACATGTCTATCCAGGTGCCCGATGCAGCCATATCACATGACGGGGCTTTCTCACGCCTCAGCTTCATCGGACAAAAACCCGTTTGTCGATTATTGCGCGTTAAAATGTTCATTCCGGATCCTTGAGGATCCGCGCCTTCTTATCAGGTCGCAGTGGATCCGGCCCGAAGACGTCAAACATTATGAAGAGGCCGGGTATAGTGATTTTAAACTCCTTGAACGCAACGCGCCGACCGATTCTATGGTAAATCGCGTCGTTTCATATGCCGGGAGGAGATCTCCGCCGAATCTTTTGGAGCTGATACAGCCATACGGCTTTTCTAAGGACGTGAAAAAAAGATTCGGATGGCAGGCCGGCCACTTTCTGTCTTTTATCGGCAGCGCTGTTAATATGAAGGATATGACGCGCCTATTGAAAAAGCGCGGATTGATCTATTCCTTAAAGGGATCGCCCGTCTTCCTGGATTCAACTAAATTACCGGATAATTTCCTGGATGCGATATCCCGTGCAGGATGTATGAAGGATGGACGTTGTTCAAATTGCGGATACTGCGGATCCATAGCGCAAAGCGCATATACCGCAGACGGCGATTATAGAGATGAATGCTTAAGTCTATATCATAAGGTATTTGACCAATTATGTTCCCGTTAAAGAGCCTTGATAAGAGAAGCGAGTCTGATGAATATCTGGACTCACCCGCCATCGACGGAAAAGACCTCGAAGAGAGTTTCAAATTCATGAGATTTGTAAACCGATGCGGCGGAGGTTATAAAACAGCTATCAGGGGGTTGGAAAATGCGCTTGGCGCCCGGCCAAAGTCTAAGCCCGTTGAAATATTGGATGTCGGGTGCGGCACAGGAGACATGGGACTGGCAGTGTCTAGATGGGGCAGGGGCCGCGGATTCGATATACGCTATACGGGAATAGATAAGAACGAATGGGTCGTACGATCGGCAATAGAGAGATCCGGAAACCGTAACATAAGGTATAGGACAGGAGACCTTTTTAAAGCGGATCTCCCGGAAGCGGACTTTGTGATGGCCTCGATGGTGATGCATCATCTTAACGATCGGGACGTTGCGCGCGCGATAGTCCATTTGTTGAATAGATCGAGGCATGCGCTCATAATTAATGACCTGATCAGGTCTCCTGTCTCATATGTCCTTTGCCGCATACTGACACTTTTTACCGGTGATATTAACCGCAATGACGCCCTGCTATCTGTAAGGAAGGGGTTCCGGGTAAATGAGATGAGGGCGCTTCTCGACGGTCTAAAGATCGCAGCTCATATAGAAAAACGGCCCTGGGGCCGCTTGTTAATGATCATACCAAAAAATACTCTGGTAGATAAAAGTCAACAAAAAGCGGATTGAGCCACTACGCATTATTATAAATAAGAGTAATATAGATCATGAGATATAAGATGGTTTTTAAAAAACCCGGCATAAAAAAGGAGGCGTTATGAGTTTACCAAATTTACCAAAATGGATGTGGGTTATAATTATAATAGTGATAGTTCTTATAGTGTTGGTGCTGTTCAAGGTCAATATAAATGTTGGCTCTCACGGCGCAAGCGTTACGCAGGATCTGGTGCATTAGAACGGGATCTAACCAAAACAGGAGACATAAAATGAAATATTTAAGAAGCGCAATTATTGGGATAGCTGTGTCTGCGATGATCATCTCGCTTTCCGGATTGGCATTTGCAGAAATGGGATGCAGCGTATCTAGAGAAGGTAAAAGCGGTAAAATGGATAAAGTAACTTATGCCGCTCACGTAAAAGTCTTGAGAGATTCCGCAACGGCTCTTCAGGCGTCGAACCCGACTTTGGCAAAAGGATTAAATGATCTTGCGGATAAAAAAGCAGAGATGGTGCAAAAAATGCAGGAATGGAAAAATAAGCATGACGCGAAAATGAATCTCCTGAAAGATTCCGCAGCAGCCCTGAAACAATCGAACCCGGCTTTATCGCAAGAGTTACAGAAGATGAGTGAAATGAAGCATATGAAAAAAGCATCGATGGAAAAAGAAGAGGCCGGAGAAGCTGAAGAGGCTGGAGAGGCGATGGAGTCCAGGGAATAAGAAGACCATAGTGCGGGCATAAAATAGGGAGGAAGAACAATGAGCAATGCCAAGACTGAAAGTGTAACTTTGCATCTTTTACCGCCCCTGCCTTACGCGGATAACGCGCTTGATCCCGTGATCTCCGCGCATACGATCTCTTTCCATTATGGCAAGCATCACAAAGCATATGTCGATAACCTGAACAAGCTGATAGCGGGAACCGAGTTTGCCGGCATGAAATTAGAGAAGATCATAACTGAAACAGCGGGTAAGGCGGACAAGGCCGCGATCTTCAACAATGCCGCGCAGGCATGGAACCATACGTTTTACTGGAATAGTTTGAAGCCCAATGGAGGCGGAGAACCGCCCGCAGCCCTGAAGCAGAAGATCGAAGCATCCTTTATCTCCGTGGACGCATGCAAGAAGGAGCTGGCGGCCACGGCAATGAGCCAGTTCGGCAGCGGCTGGGCCTGGCTCGTGCTGGACGGCGGCAAACTCAAGGTGGTCAAAACCAGCAATGCTGACCTGCCTTTAACCAAGGGCATGAAGCCGCTATTGACCATTGACGTCTGGGAGCACGCCTACTACCTGGATTATCAGAATCGCCGGCCGGATTACCTCAGCGCTGTTATCGAGAAAGCGATCAATTGGAATTTCGCGGCCGATAATCTGAAGTAGCGCCATAGCAATTTTGCGTTCCATGTGTTATAATTAAACCCATTGAAACGGCAGAAGTGTGGATAAAATAGCATAACATCAGCATGGGAGGTTTATAGTGGGAATTTATAAGGATTTTTGCGGGTTCGGCAAAAGGAAGACGAGCGTAACAGAGAATAAGAATATCAAGCGCGCCATGGTCCAGGCGATAGTCAAAAAATGCAAAGCAGAAGGCAAGCCCGTAGATCGGCAGGCGATCAATAAAGAAGTATTCGATAAAGTCCGCAGAAAACATCTACCCCAAAAGCCCAGGAATAAATAAAAAAGCAGGGATATGCATTATTTACCGGTAGTTTTGATCATTATTATCGGCGGATATGTCGTAAGCTTTATCGTCGAGATGCTCGATATCGCTCATGCCTCGAGCGTATTGCCGCGTGAATTCGAAGGATACTACGATGCCGAAAAATACCGGAAGTCGCAAACCTACCTGAAAGAGAAAGTCCATTTCAGCCTTATCGAAAGCGCTATATTCGCTCTTGGCGCGATCATCTTTATCCTTGCCGGGTGGTTCAACCTGATAGACGAATTCGCGCGCTCTCTCGGGCAGGCGCCTATAGTTACGGGCCTTATTTTTCTCGGGATAATATATCTTGCCTCGACTTTATTTTCCATACCCTTTACGGCATACAAGACATTCGTCATAGAGGAGAAATACGGTTTTAACAGGACCACGCCAATGACGTTCATAACTGATATTTTTAAAGGTCTCTTCCTGACTCTGATCATCGGTGCGGCAATATCGGCCGCTATATTGTGGTTTTTCGGAATTGCAGGGAAGTGGGCCTGGCTCTACTCGTGGATAGCGGTGACGCTATTCGAGCTATTCATCATATTTATCGCGCCTGTCGTCATCATGCCGCTCTTCAATAAATTTACGCCTCTCGAAGAGGGCGAGCTGAAGAAGGCCATTACCGGCTACGCCGCTTCGCAGGATTTTAAGATAAAGGGCGTGTACAAGATGGACGCCTCCCGCCGTAGCGCTAAATCGAATGCTTTCTTCACCGGGCTCGGAAGATACAAACGTATAGTCCTATTCGATACCTTGATAGAGAAGATGAAGACGGATGAGCTTGTGGCGGTCCTGGCGCACGAGATAGGCCATTACAAGCATAAGGATATATTCAAAGGCCTCGCCGCCTCGATCGCGTCGACGGGCCTCATGTTCTTTATGCTCTCATTTTTTATCAATAACAGTGATCTCTTCGCGGCATTCAGGCTGGAACACGTCTCCGTTTACGCCGGGCTCGTCTTATTTTCATTCCTCTACCGGCCGATAAGTTGGATCTTTTCAATAGGAACAAATTACATGTCACGATGCTTTGAAGCCTCGGCCGACGCATTCTCGATCGACACATATAAAAACCCAGAAGCTATGATCTCCGCACTCAAGCGCCTCAGCGCGGACAACCTGGCGAACCTCACCCCGCATCCTTTAAAAGTAAATTTATCCTACAGCCATCCGCCCATCCTGGCGCGGATAGAAGCGATAAGAAAGATCGCGCCGCATCAATAAAAGTCTCGCGGCCTTGACTATCGCCAAATCTGTGATATACTTCATTCCACTATAGACATATACGGCTTTAAACTTAAGCCGATAACATATTTTTCACAAGTTTTTTGCACCAGGTGGTTGGCTCGATGCGTTGCTCGCTTTAATGTAAGTATTACCTTCGTTGGTCGTGTTGTGACCGGCGGAGGTTTTTTATTTTTATAAACCATAAAACCAGTTTAATCAGAAAGGAGTGCGAATATGGAAGGCGGGAATTTTTTAAAGAATTCACAGATCATTATTTTAGGCATTTGTATCGCGGTAGCAACGATAGCCGCAAGCGTTATTTTGTCGAGCGGTTTTTTGAAGGTGATGAAGTTCACGAGAGAACAGATCAATGTTACAGGTTCGGCCACAAAAGAGATAAGGAGCGATTACATTATATGGACGGGCACATTCACGAGGCGGGAGGCGGATCTGAAAACGGCGTATAAGCGATTGGAGGGAGATCTCGATAGTGTAAAGAAGTATCTTGCCTCTAAAGGAGTGGATGAGAAAGAGATCGCCGTATCTCAGGTGTTGACAACGACGGTCTATAAGAAGAATGATAAGGGCAACGACACGAATGATATCCAGGGATATAGTTTAAGCCAATACGTCGAGGTCAAGTCAAACGATGTCGATAAAATTATCGCCGTCTCGCGGGAATCAACAGAGTTGATAGACCAGGGCATCCAATTCGATTCTGCGCTGCCGGAGTATTTTTATACCAAGCTCGATGAGCTCAAGATCGAGATGCTCGCTAAGGCTACGGAGAATGCCAAGCAGAGGGCCCAGAGCATGGCCGGATCAACGGGCAATAAGATAGGCTTTATGCGCTCAGCCAAAATGGGAGTGTTCCAGATCACGCCGGCCACTTCTACGGACGTATCGGATTACGGTGTAAATGACACATCCTCGCTCGATAAGAAGGTTATGGCGGTAGTGACGGTGAGTTTTGCGATAGAGTAAAGCTTTTACCTCTTCAAAAGGGCAGATTGGCCGGCAGGGGCCCTTTCGGCTAATTTTGTGGCTCGCTGCAATTGGTATGTTTAATATTTCTTCGTCTCGCCAACAGGATAACTATGGCGGACTTCATTCAATTGC
>PLNN01000017.1 GCA_003142795.1 Candidatus Omnitrophota bacterium | reverse complement strand
GACTTCCACTACAACGGGCATCTCCTGCTCGCTAAGTACCCGGAAACCGCACGTGCCCTGGCGAAATATCGCATCAATCCTGGCAACGTGGGTGGTAAACGGCGCGATGAGCACTTCCGCACCATCGTTCAGATCGCCATCGATAACGCCAAGCCCGTCCGCATCGGCGTCAATTGGGGTTCCCTGGATCAGGATCTTCTTACCTCGATGATGGACGAGAATGCCGCACGCCCAGATCCGGCCGACGCGCGTGACATCTACATCGAGGCAATGCTCGAGAGTGCTCTTCGATCCGCCACCCTCGCCGAAGAAACCGGCCTCGCGCACGACCGCATAATCATCTCCGCCAAGGTATCCGGCGTCAACGATCTGGTTGACGTCTACCGCCTCCTCGCTGCACGCTGCGACTACCCACTCCACCTCGGGCTCACCGAGGCCGGGCTCGGCATGAAGGGTATAGTCTCGAGCACCGCGGGCCTCTCCATCCTCCTTAGCGAGGGAATCGGTGACACCATTCGCGTGTCGCTAACGCCCAAACCGGGCGGAGACAGAACCGAAGAAGTCCTCGTCGCACAACAGATCCTTCAATCGCTTGGACTCCGGTCGTTCACACCGCAGGTTACGTCGTGCCCGGGATGCGGACGCACCACGTCGACCTTCTTCCAGCACATGGCGGAAGACATCCAGACTTATCTGCGCGAGCAGATGCCGGTGTGGCGTGCCACTTACCCGGGCGTCGTCGAGATGAAAGTCGCGGTGATGGGTTGCATCGTCAACGGTCCTGGCGAGAGCAAGCACGCCAACATCGGCATCTCGCTCCCAGGCACCTTCGAGGATCCCAAGGCGCCAGTGTACGTGGATGGAAAGCTTGCCGTAACGCTGAAAGGTGATAACATCGTTCCCGAGTTTCTGATACTCCTCGATAACTATGTGGAACGAACCTATGGCACCAACCGCGGCGTTATCGGCAGCGTCACTGCTGGAGTCTGACAGGCATCTTCTCCAGCGCAGGGCCGCACCTGCCTGAACTGTGGGACTCTGCTCACCTGGTGCTGCTCACCTGGTGCTGCTCACCTGGTGCTGCTCACCTGGTGCTGCTCACCTGGTGCTGCTCACCGTCTATGGTCAGGGTATCGCAGCTACCACAGGCAAGCTGGCTTACGGTGTATCCCTGGCGATTATCATGGGCGTAGTCGGTGCTACGGCATTCCTTTTCGCCTAGCGAGCGAACCGCGAGAGAATCGTAGTCAGCCCGCGCTCATCGTCAGCATCGAACGTCCCGACGCTCTCCGAATCAACGTCGAATACCGCGATCAACTCGCCGCGCGCGTTCTTCACAGGAAGCACGATCTCCGACCGCGAGCGCGCATCACATGCTATATGATCGGCGAACTCGTTCACGTCGCGTACTATTATCGAGCGGCGCTCCGCCGCTGCCGCGCCGCAGACACCACGCCCGAATGATATCTCCAGGCAGCCGAGTGTACCCTGATACGGGCCAACACGCATTAACACATCTGGCGTCACTACGCGGTAGAAACCGGTCCACAAAAACCCAAACGCGTTGTGAATCAGCGAGCTAACAGTCGCCATCTCCGCTATTTCATCGTCAATCCCGTCGAGCACGGCATTGATCTGACCCGCCAGCTCTCCATACGCCTGGGGTTTGGGGACCCCGCGCAGATCCAGTGTGACTTCCGCCATTCGTCAAAGCTAGCAGAGTTACTTGAATATTCCGAAGTGACCCAGCACCAGCCAGAGAATTATGAATATGACAATGGTGCCGCACCCACACCCACCGCCCCCCAGCTTTTTGGCGCCGTAGCCGGCCGCAAGCCCGCGTAGGATTTTGCTCATGCGGGGCTTGCCTGCACGGACCGTACCGCGTAAGGCGCGAATCCAGCCGCGCCCGCATACGACCCTTACTGTTTCATCAGTCCCAGCTCGATCGTCTTTTTCTCACGTCATCCGTTCCAACATCCGACAACGCCCTCAGCCACACCGCTCGCATTGTGATGTCGCCAATAAAGTCCCAATCATTTCTCCGCACGACCATTTTGGCGCTACTCCTAGCCCCACTCGTAGTGCCAATATTTGTCGCCGCATCGGCTAGCGCTCAGGTGTCCTCACCAGGCATCACAGGTGCATGGCGCGCTGACGTACCGCTTCCAAACGGTGTTGTCCAGACATTCCGGTTCGATCCCGACGGCACGTTCGACCTCGCCTCGGCACTCGCCGTTGACGGTAGCTACCGCGTTGACGGCAATCAGTTGATCGAGACCGTAACCCTGCCAACTGTCGGTGTTACAAACACCGACACCGCAACGTTCACAATCCTTGGCGATTCGCTCACGGTACACGAGCGCGCCGGCGCACCCGCGCGCGTGCTACATCGCTCCGGACGACCGGCGGCGACTTCGTCAATCATCGGCGACTGGGCGATCCGAGTGAGCAGCGGCACTGCCGCACACTACGTATTCGGCGCCGACGGAACGATGCACGTGCGCGCACAGGTTGGAGACGAACACGGCAAGTACACTGTCCGCGCCGACACGCTACATCTCTCCAACGACCAAACCTTTCAACTCCCCGCCATTGCGCGGTTCACCGTCGCCGACAGCGTGCTCACCCTCACGCCATTAAACGGGAAACAGCCGCGCCAGTTCCACAAGGTATTGGCGATTCCGTAGCACGCGGATGCATTTAAAGCCGTGGAGCCTCGTCGTCCCAGAGCACTATTCCGTGCACTACCTTCCCGGCCGCGCGTAACCCCTTCACGGCCGCGCGCAGATTCGCGATCTCCGTCACACCAACCTGCGCGCACACAATCACGTCAGGCGCCGGAATTATCGTATTGGCCGCCAACTGGGCATAGCTCGACGGCACCGCGATAACTATGAAGTCATACCGGCGCTCCATCCGCGCCAGCGTGTCGTGCAGCTTTTGCACAGCCTCCGGTGTTGCCGTACCAACCCGCCCGTGTCCGCTGGGTAACACATCCAGCGGCCGATCACGGCCGATTGTCGTCGTAACAATCGCCGCCGCGAGCTCCACGCGCTCGCTCAGCACGCCATTCAATCCCGGATCAGACTCGATCCGCAATACCGATGCAATCGCGCTCGTCGATGGATCGCCGTCGACCAGCAGCGTGCTGCGCGCTTCGTAAGCCGCGACCGCCGCAAGGTTCGCTGCCACGGTCGCAACGACCGGAAGAATATCGCCCGTCAGAGTTATGATCGGCACACTCGCCTCGGTCGCGGCTAGGTGCAGATACAACGTCCGATAATTCTCCGATGTTATGTCGATCAACGGTGGTGCTTCAACATCCGATTGCCGCCGCGCACGTTCCACAACACTGCTCGATTGAATCACGCTCAACACGCGTACATTGGACACCGCCTCCCCTTCACGCATGTGCGCGACACGCGGATGCCGCACCTCCCCAACAAAGACGACCGAAAATCCAACTGCTAGCGCAATCACCAGCGCTGCACCGAGCATCGCTATTGGTGGCGCCCCGACATTTGCCACGGCACGCGCTTGCGTCGCCGCTGTATCGATCCTCGCGTTTGTATGCCGCAACGAGTCGAGCCTCTGGCGCGCCAGTAGAAATTCCCGCGTTGCGCTTACGCGAGCGCTGACGAACCCTGTCGTATCCACATGAGTTGTCTGCAGCGTCACAATCGGCGACGGTACGGCAAGCGGCGCAATGCGCGCACGTAGCTCGGACCGCTTCTCGGACGCTGCATCACGGATCGAACGGCCGAGCTCGTTCACTCGTGCGGTAAGCGCGACGTATATCGGATCACCAGCGCCAAGCGCGCCGAACGGTGCGCGAAGCTTGTCAACCTGATCCAACGAATCCAGCCATACCGAAATCCGCTGGTCCCCCGCCAGCGCTGGCGATGTGCCGAGCGATCTGAACGCAGGCGGCAACGGAGACTCTGCGGCGCGCGCCATCGCCGTGTTGAGTGAGGTGAGCAGCGTGGTGAGCGAATCACGCTCCGCGCGCAATGCGGGCGATAACGTATCCTGCGGAGCTACGACCGACTGTTGTTGCAACGCCACGACTCGACGAGCGGCGGCGAGCGCCGAGTCCGCCTGCTGTATTGATGTCCGTGCGAGTATCAGGGCATCAGCGGCGGCCGACGTATCGGCTGACTTCTCGGTGGGATGCTGGCTCGCGATGTGTACCAATCGCGTAGTCTCGCGCGGAATCAGTATCAACCCGATCAATGCGCAGACAAAGGCGGCCCCGCTCACCGTGCTCACCAACGCACGGCGCCTCAGCGCGTTGCGCGCGCGCGCTGCGATCCAGACATACGTCGGGTTACCTGGCGGCATTCCTTACCATATCAGAAGCTTCGCTCACGGTTTGGCCCGGCCGGGGTGCTGGCGTGTGTGTCTACTGAGTCTGCCTGGTGCGCACATCGTACGCCAGCGGAATATCGAACCGATCCGGCTCCGGTACCAGAGCCTCGCCGGTCATTTGCACATAAACGAACCGGCTGCCTCAGAGCTAATTGAGCTCCGAGGCAGCCGGTGAGATACGGAAGCTCGATTCTTACTACTGAACCGTGATCGTCTGCTTCATGTTCATTGCGAGGTGCGGCGTGCAGTGCGCCTCGTACGTCCCTGCCGGAATCTTCGCGAACGAGATCGTGTAGTCTGCGTTCGGCTGAATCAGGAGCGGGCCAGCAAGATCACTCATCTGGTTCGGCATGTTCGCCGAGAGCTGCGGCTTCACAGCGGCTGGAATCGCGGCCGGATCGAATGCGACATCGTGCGGGCCACCGCTGATGTTGATGTACTTGATCCCGTCGCCTTCCTTGATCGTGATCGTCGCAGGCTCAAAACGATAGCCTTTCGCGTCGCCGATCATCTTCACTTCGTGGATCGTCCCCGTAACCGGGGCGGCCGCAACCGCGCCAACTGCTGGCGCTGCAGTCGATCCCGTAGCCGCCGTAGCGGCAGCCGTTGTATCAGTCGCCGGGGTCGTCGCAGCAGCCGTTGTGCCGGCAGCCTTTTCGCCGCCGCCGCACGCGGCAAGCATCAGAGCGCTGGCCGCTATAGCAGTAAAACCGAAATACCGCATCTACTTTATTCTCCTAGGTAAGTACGGCCAACGAGGACTCTCGTGGGCATTGTGAAAGTATTCACAGATCACGCCACTTTCAATGTTGACAGCAGAACTCACTCCTATCACATTCAATGAATGGCTCGCATAGCAACCCACCACGCGCTGCATCATCTCCATGTCCTGACGGGCCGGGGAAGCTGTCGCACGTGATGGGCTGATCGGCCAATCATCCGTGCACTCCCGGGCCCGTCCATCTGGACGGGCCTTTTTTGTTTCCCGGCTCAACTGTTAAACATCCGTCACACCTTCAAGAGTCCCCGTATGAACCCCGTAGATCCTCAGCTTCCACAGCCCCGCATACTCAGCCCGGCCGGTACTACGGCAGCGCCACTTCTCCGCATCGCGCTCCCGAACAAGGGACGCCTGGCTCAGGACACGCGTGACCTCTTCAATGACGCGGGCCTGGAGGTCCGCGCTCTGAGTGACCGTGCCCTAAAGGCGGCACTCGGCGGCGAGTTCGAGGCAATCTTCGTAAGGGCGCAGGACATCCCGGAATTTGTCTCCGACGGTGCCGCCGACGCAGGCGTCACCGGCCTGGATCTCGTGGCTGAAAGCCGGCGCGAGATCGTTAGCCGGCTCGATCTGGGCTTCGGCCGATGCCGCCTTGCCGTGGCAGCCCGTGATGAGAGTGGGTTCCACGCGGTTGACCAACTCCCGCCACGCACCAGAGTGGCAACAGCATTCCCCAATATCACCGCGCGTTTCTTCGAGGACGCTCGGCAGGACATTGAGATAGTACCCATTTCCGGCGCCGCGGAGATCGCACCTCACCTGGGCATCGCGGACGTGATAGTTGATCTGGTCTCGACAGGTTCGACCCTCAAGACCAACGGACTTCGTGAGATTGGCACAGTCATGTGGTCCACCGCTCAGTTGGTCGTTGCCAGGAACAGATCCGGCTGGCCGACCGCCAAGGAAACCGCTCTCCAGGAGCTCTCGACAGCGCTTGAGTCCGTCACCTCCGCGCGCGGCCAACGTTACCTGATGGCGAATGTCCCTCGAGATCGCCTCCAGGACGTCCGTCAGATCCTTCCGGGCTTGAATGGTCCAACTGTAATCGACGTCCTCGACGGTGGAAAGCACGTGGCCGTGCATGCCGTTGTGGCAGCGTCCGCGATATATCGAACTATCGCGGACCTCAAGGCGATCGGTGGAGAAGGCATCCTCGTGATCCGCATCGAGAGGTTGATGCGATGAGCCGAAATGGTTACTCAGAGAAGCTATTTCTTACCCAGAGTATTGACAGCCTAACGATTACCCGGAGAAACGCACTCCTGGCGCGCTCAGCTTCCGATGATGAATCAGTCAGCATCACGACTTCCAAGCTGATCATCGATGTCAGGCAGCGGGGCGACCTGGCGCTAAGGGACATGGCACTCCGGTTCGATCGGGTGGAATTGGAACGCCTGGAGGTACCGCGGGAGGCATGCAGGGCAGCCGTCGACTCGCTCGACAGGAAGCTCCTCCGTGCTCTTGAGCGCGCCATCCATAACATCGAATCCGTACAGCGGGCTTTCCTGCCCACGTCCACGGAAGCGACCCCGGAGCTCGGAATCGTAGTGGGACGGCGGCCTGATCCGCTCGACAGAGTAGGGGTCTATGCCCCCGGAGGCCGAGCCGCGTATCCGAGTAGCGTACTGATGGGAGCCGTGCCTGCGCGCGTGGCTGGCGTTCGGGAGATAGTGCTGTGTTCACCGCCAGGACCATTGGGATTACCGTCGCAGGTCGTTCTTGCGGCCGCTGAGCTTGCCGGCGTCGACCGAGTATTCGCCATCGGAGGTGCCGGCGCGATCGCTGCGATGGCGTACGGAACTGAGAGCGTGCCGAGGGTCGATCGGATCGTGGGGCCTGGTAACGCGTATGTGGCGGAGGCCAAACTTCAGGTCGCAAGTGCTGTTGCGATAGACTCTCCGGCCGGCCCCAGCGAGCTGCTGGTCGTCGCCGACTCGAGCACTGATCCAGACGTCGTGATGCGCGAGGTACTCGCGCAGGCCGAGCACGACCCGCGGGCAGTAGCTGTTGTGATCGCGATCGGTCAGGCCGTCGCCGAAAGTATTCTCGGCTGCATAATTGACGCATTGCCGTCGCAGCAACGTCGCGACATCATCGAGGAATCATTGCGCAGCCGCGGAGCCGTACTGTGGGCGATTGACGTGGAGCAGGCCATTACCTTCGCCAACGAATTCGCGCCCGAACACCTTCTGCTCGCCATGGCTCGCGCGGGCGATCTGCTTCCGCGCTTCCGCAATGCTGGAACGATATTCGTCGGTGAGCACAGCTCTGTCGCGTTCGGCGATTACATGACCGGAGCCAACCACGTTCTTCCTACCGGCGGTCTCGCGCGCTCGTACTCCGGCCTCTCCGTACTCGACTTCATTCGATGGACTACCTACCAGGTGATAGACGCCGGAGCCGCAGATCGGTTGGCGCAGGACGTGGGAATTTTCGCGGATGCCGAAGGACTTCCAGCACACGCAGCAGCGGCTCGTCAATGGGCCTCAACGGGAGTGCGTCAGTCATGAAACCCTCACGTTCTGGTGATTTCGGGCCAGCCAGTCGCGTCGCTCTCGACGTGGCTCGTGATACATATCGATCCATTTCCCTTTACGCGCCGAACCGCGCACCAGCGGCGATCGATCTCAGCGACAACACCAATCTCTGGGGTGTTCCGCCAGCTGCGTTGCGCGCCATCGCTGACGCTGCATTATCAACGGTCACGCGGTACCCGGCGCTGTACGCGGCTGACGTGAAGCAGGCGATCGCCGATTACGTGGGCTTTACTCCGGATATGGTGGTGACAGGCTGCGGATCGGACGATATACTGGACTCCACGATCCGTGCATTCGGGGAAGCCGGCGATACTGTCGCGTATCCGGATCCGTCGTTCGCGATGATTCCAATCTTCGCTCAGATGAACGGGCTCGTTAGCATACCCATCCCGCTCACTTCATCCAATGATGCGGACGTGAACGGATACGTTTCGGCGAACGCTACAATTAGCTACCTGTGCTCTCCGAACAATCCAACTGGTGCGTCCTTCACGCGCGCGGCGATCGAGCAGGTGATATCGAGTGTGAGCGGCATCGTGGTAATCGACGAAGCGTACGCTGAGTTCGCATCGTGGAACTGCCTTGATCTGCTAGCTCGTTATCCTCATGTCGTGATAACTCGTACGCTCTCCAAGGCATTTGGCCTGGCCGGGCTACGCGTGGGCTACGCGATAGGCGATCCGGCTGTCGTCGCGGAAATAGAGAAATCGCGCGGCCCCTACAAGGTGAACGCACTGGCTCAACGCGCAGCTGTAGCGGCGCTCACATATGACCGCACCTGGGTCGAGGAGCATGTTCAGGAAGCAGTAACGAACCGAGACAGGCTTGCTCGCGCGCTCGTAGCAATCGGTCTCGCACCAATGCCAAGCGACAGTAATTTTATACTGGTGCCTGTGAACGACGCGACAGAGTGGGACCGCCGGTTGCGCGATCATGGCATCGCGGTTCGGCCTTTCAATTCGCTTCCGAACATAGGCGACGCGCTGCGCATATCAGTTGGCCCGTGGCACATGCTGGAGCAATGCATTGATGTGCTTGGGAGCGTTGCCAGGTGAGCGCGAAGACGATTGTCACAATCTTCGACTACGGCGCCGGCAACATGCATTCACTGGCAAAGGCGCTCGATGTCGGTGACAATGTTGAGATCCGGCTACAGCGCGATCCACTCGCCGCACTGGCTACTGACGCGCTAGTGCTGCCGGGTGTCGGCGCATTCGGCAATGCCGCGGCTCGCCTTGCGAGCGGAGCCGGACCCATGCGCGATGCAATCCTCGCGGGCCTCCCCACTCTATGCATCTGCCTCGGCATGCAGCTGTTGTTCGAGGAGAGCGAAGAGGGGCCGGGAGGAGGACCGGCCGGACTTGGCGTAATTCCCGGACGCGTGCGAAGACTCAGAGCACGGCGAATTCCGCAGATCGGATGGAATGAAGTTGACTCGTTTGATGAAGCGCTTCCCGAAGTGGCATATTTCGCAAACAGCTATGTATGCGAGCCTGACAACGAAGACTGCGTTGTGGCCTACACCACTCACGAGCGCGATCGCTTTGCGTCGGCGGTGACGATAGCCAACGCGGTCGGTGTGCAGTTCCATCCGGAGAAGAGCTCCAGTGCCGGAGTTCGCTTCGTACGAGACTTCGTCCACGGTGTGATTCGATGATTGCGATACCAGCGATAGACATTCGCGAAGCCGCATGCGTGCAGCTGGTCGGTGGATCATACGACGCCGAGCAGGTTCGGCTCGATGATCCGCCTGGTGTGGCGCATCGCTGGGACTATGCCGGCTTTCGTCGTGTACACATCGTGGATCTCGACGCTGCTACCGGCCGCGGGAGCAACGCTGAAACCATACGGCAGGTGCTACGTGCCACTTCCATGGAGGCTCAGGTAGGTGGCGGCGTCCGCGATGAGGAGCGGATCGAGGCGCTTCTTCGTGACGGCGCGCAACGTATCGTGCTCGGCACAAAGGCGGTGGAGAGTCCCAACTGGCTCGGAGATATGGCGGAAGCATTTCCCGGCACCCTGATCGTTGCGGCCGACGTGCGCGACCGCCATGTACTCACGCGTGGATGGGCGCGTATTTCGGATCGCTACATACTGGATCTGATAGAGGAACTCAATGCACTGCCGCTGGCCGGCGTGATGGTTACGGCGGTGCACAAGGAAGGGCTCATGGAAGGGACCGATCTTCCGCTCATGGAAGATGTGGTGGAGGAGAGCGAGCATCCGGTGTGCGCCAGCGGTGGCATCGGGACAATTGGTGACCTGCGTGCACTCCAGGACCGCGGAGTCGCGTCAGTCGTAATAGGCATGGCGCTCTACACCGGAGCGCTGGAGCCAGCCGTCGTTGCTGAGGAATTTGCGGAATGACCACGGAGAATCCTGCATGAGTGACAAGAGCGTGATCGAACGCGTGACACGTGAGACAAAGATCCGGCTCGAGCTTCAGCGTGGAGAAGGGAAGGGCGACATCACAACCGGAGTCCCATTCCTGGATCACATGATGGTTACGTTTGCCCGCTACGCCGGTCTCGACATGATGCTCCGCGCGGAAGGTGATCTCAGACATCACACAATCGAGGATGTCGCGATCGCGATGGGCGCGGCTGTTGGCGAGGTGATCAGCCAATCAGCCGCGCGTTATGGTGAGCGCACGATCCCAATGGACGAGGCACTCGTGCAGGCGTGCGTCGATATGGGTGGCCGACCCTTCTATCGCGGACCGTTGCCGAGCGACCTGTACGACCACTGGATGCGCTCGTTCGCTGACAATGCGAAGGCAACAGTGCATCTTCGCGTGCTGCGGGGGATTGACCGGCATCACATCGTGGAAGCTGCTTTCAAGGCATTGGGTCTGGCCATCCGCGACGCCATGCACGACACGGGCGGTGGTGCTGTATTCAGCACCAAAGGGCCCGTATCACTGAAGGTGAAGTGACACTCACGCGCCGGCTTATCGTATGCCTGGACGTAAAGGGCGGCCGCGTGGTGAAGGGCACGCGCTTCGTAGATCTGCGCGATGTTGGCGATCCCGTGGAGCTCGCCGCACGATATGAAGCCGAAGGCGCGGACGAGATAGTCTTCCTCGATATATCTGCGACGAGCGAGGAGCGCGGCACTCTGCTGGATGTCGCGCAGAGGACCGCCGAACGGCTATTTATCCCGCTCACCATTGGTGGGGGCGTGCGTACTGCCGATGACGTCGCGCGCGTGTTGCGCGCCGGCGCCGACAAGGTGGCCATCAATTCGGCTGCTGTGCTTCGGCCCGAAGTACTGAGCGATGCCGCCGCCATGTTCGGCGCTCAATGCGTCGTGTCTAGCATCGATGCAAAGTTGATTGAAGGCTCGTGGCGAGTCTTCACCCACGGTGGCAAAACCGCGACGGATCTGGACGCTATCGCCTGGGCGCGGGAGTGCGTGAGTCGCGGAGCAGGGGAGATCCTGCTCACCAGCGTCGATCGCGATGGGTCTCGCGACGGTTACGACATCGATCTGACACGCGCCGTTTCTGATGCGGTCGACGTGCCTGTCATTGCCTCTGGCGGAGCCGGATCAGCTGCCGATGTGATCGTCGCTATTCGATCGGGGAACGCCGACGCTGCGCTTGTCGCTGGCATTCTGCACGATCGCGTCACAACCGTCGCCGAGATCAAGGCGCACATGCGAGAGGCTCTCCTACCGGTGAGGAACGCGGCGTGACCGAATCATACCTTGACGCCATTGCCGAGGTTGCATCGCTCGCCGGCAACTTCGCGATGTCGCATTACGGAAAGGAGCTGACAGTCGACGTAAAGAAGGACGGCTCGCCAGTAACCATCGCGGACCGCGGAGCCGAGGAGCGTGCAAGAGCGTGGATAGAGAAACGCTTTCCGGATGACGGGATTTTGGGTGAGGAGTTCGGCGACGTTCGGCCTGATGCTCCAAGACGCTGGATTATCGATCCGATAGACGGCACCAAGAGCTTCGTGAGAACGGTTCCGCTCTGGGGCACGCTCGTGGCCGTAACGGAGGGGGATTCAGTTCTCGCTGGATGCGCGTACTTTCCCGCGATTGCCGAAACCATAGTAGCTGCCCTGGGCGAGGGTTGTTTCTGGAACGGCGCCCGCTGCAGCGTGTCGGAGCGCGCGACCATCGCCGAGTCCACCGTACTTATCACCGACGACCGATTCGCCGAACGCCCCGATCGCGCTTCAGCGTGGCGCCGGCTGGCTTCAAAGGCCGCGGTAGCACGAACATGGGGCGACTGCTACGGCTATCTCCTTCTGGCTACAGGACGCGCCGATGTCATGGTCGACGACATCGTCTCTCCGTGGGACTCCGCCGCGCTCTATCCGATCATCACTGAAGCTGGTGGCTCGTTTACTGATTGGCGCGGTCGCTCTACAGCATTCGGTGGCGACATCATAGCGACCACCTTTGCGCTGGCACAGCCAGTACGTGACATTCTGGTACAGGTTCCATGACAGTAGACGACCTCGATTTCGACAAGAGCGGCGGCATGGTCACCGTGGTAACACAGGACGCTCAGACAGGCGCCGTGTTGATGGTCGCCCACATGGACCGCGAAGCATTCGACAAAACCATCGAGACTGGCGAGATGCATTACCGCTCACGGATGCGCGGATTGTGGCACAAGGGCGCAAGTAGCGGCAACATTCAACGGGTGATCTCGCTTACCACGGATTGCGATGGGGACGCTATTCTCGCACGCGTGACACCCGCCGGTCCTGCGTGTCACAACGGCACCGTATCCTGCTTCGACCAGCCGGCCAACGGCGACGCGCTCACAGCGCTCGCGGCGCTGATCGAATCACGTGTACATGGCGCGGAAACCGGCCATGGCTACACTCAGCGCCTACTCGCTGATCGCAATCTGCGATTGAAAAAACTCGGTGAGGAAACCGCCGAGTTGGTGCTGGCGCTGGCAGACGACGACAACGACCGCGCCGCCGAAGAAGCGGCTGATCTCCTGTATCACATGATGGTCGCACTGCGTGCACAGAGTGTCACGCTTGACGACGTGCGACGTGTACTCGCGAGCCGCGCGGAATAGACGATCCACATGGCGTCACCACGCAAGCGTTCCATCGTCACATTGCTACTCACGATGCTCGGTGACGTCGTATCCCTGCTCATCATGCTTCTGGTGATCATGACCTTCGGCGCGCACGTGGCGATCACCTCGAGCTCACAGTGATAGCTCCTGCTACTGGCACAATCGCGCGCTTCCTCGGGTATATGAACCACGCGCGCATGGGAAGTTACGCCGAGGCGTTGATGATCGCCCGTGCGACAGAGTCAACCCCCAATATCTCTGCGGACGATAAACCCGGCCGTAGCAAATACGGATGGGGGGTCAATCTCGAGCAACCGTTTGCTGATGGTGGTGAGACGGGAGCGTTCGCCCGGATCGGCGGTAACGACGGTAAGAATGAGAGCTTCGCATTCACCGAGGTCGATCGTCACATCAGCGCGGGCGTTCAGGTAAGCGGCAGTCACTGGAGCCGGACGGATGATCGCATCGGTCTCGCTGGTGCAAAGACAGAAATTGTGAAGATCCACCGCGAATATCTCAATGCCGGTGGTCTCGGATTCCTACTCGGTGACGGCAAGCTCAACTACAGGCCCGAGCAGCTCATCGAGACATACTATCGCGCGCAGTTGGGCGCGTACTTCCAACTCAGCCCAGACGTACAGTACATTCGCAATCCAGGTTACAACCACGACCGAGGACCCGCGACTGTCCTCTCCCTCCGCGTCAATCTACGCTACTGAACCGAACCACATCAGACGCGTTAGAAACTCTCCAGCAAATTTCGATTCACCTTTGTCGTATCGCCCAGATACGCCCAGTGAAAGCTCTTGATGTACTTTCGAGCCGCCGCTTGCACTGCCTCTGGCGTGACCGATTTCAGATCATTGACGAATGACATCGCCCGTCGGTAGTCGCCCTGATACAACTGCGACCTGGCAAGAAAGTCAGCCTGAGATGCGTTGGTCTCGTTATCCAGAAAATACTGAGTAATGAACTGCAGCTCCAACCGCTGCAATCCTTCGCTAGTCACGGTTTCGTTCTTCAACTGATCTATGAAATACTTCATGAGCTTGAGCGTTGTGTCCGGCGAAACCGTCGTCACGTAAAGACCCGACGCACTGGCGGCGCGCTCCAGGAACGGTGCGTGTACATCGTACGTCAGATTCTGGCGCCCGCGGATCTCCGCGAACATCTGCCCGGTCAGTACGGTTGCCGCAACACGCAGTGCCGTGTAGTCAGGCGACGATGCCTGTGGCCCTGCGACATATCCGAGTATGTAATTCGTTGGAAGCTCACGCTGCACGAGCACGGTCGAAGATGGCGTGAGCGGAATCGGATCGGGAAGCGACCACTTGTACGAACCTGCTGGCAAACGGCCGAGCGTCCCGTGAATTAACGATTCCAGATGCGCTCGCGTTACATCCCCAACCACAACGACCAGTATCCGCGACTTCACGATCTGTGAGCGCTGATACTCCCGTAGACTGGCCGGCGTGATGCTGGCGAGCGAGGTTGCATTACCCGTCGACGATACCGAGTATGGGTGCCCGATGAACGCGATGCTATCCGCGAGATTCGATACGTACGAATCCGGATCATCCCGTTCCTGTTTTTCGGCGCTGAGTAATTGCGATCTCACCAGCTCGACTTCAGCGGGTTGAATAGCCGGATACATCAGCCGGTCGGCGAATATCGCCCACGTCGAGTCAAGCACTGTCGTTATCGTGCGCGCCCCGAACATCGTCCAGTCAGTGCTCGGTGCCACCACAAAGTCACTCCCCAACGCGGAAGTCTTGCTGCGCAGAACTGCTTTGGGATAGTGCGTCGTCCCACGCTCCGAGACTGATAGCAGAAATGGCTCGATCCCGCTATTCGCGCGAGTTACTTGGCGCACCCCGCCCAATAGATACACGTTGGCAACAACTACATTGTTCGACGTGTTACGTCGAAGGATCACCGGCATTCCGTCTACGGAGAAGCTCGATGTGAGAGTGTCCGCGGCTGTCTGGGCAGCAACACCGCCAGCGGCCACACACACGAGCCCAATACCTGTGATGACTCTGCGCAGCATCACTTTGGCCCCTTCAGTTCGTCGACTGTGAGATGTATTTGCTGACGCCCTTCTGGTGAGATGAGAACGCCGGTAATGCGTGGCTTGCCAACGATGTACTTGTCTGCGTATGCACGCATGTCCGCTGTGCTCTGATGCGCCATGTTGTCAACGTAGCCCATGTAGTATTCAAGACTCGCGACGCTCCACCAGAAACCGAGTGTGTGCGCAAACGCGGATGCTTCCTCTCGCCCGAATGCTGAAGTCACCGAACGGTGCGCTTGCGCGGCCTTCAGCTCGTCCGGATCAAAGTAGGCTGGATCATCCAGCTTCTTGATTTCGGCGTCTAGCGCGGCAAGTGCCTGCCGTAGTTTCTCCGGCGAGGTCTGTCCGCTTATCGTGATCGGGCCCGTGTGGTTCAACGTGTAGTAGTTGACTACCACGCCCTGCCACAGACCGCTGTCAACCAGTCGCTGCTGAAAGCGCGACCGTGGATCGTTGAGAAGATCGGAGAACACATCTGCTGCATACGTCGACTTTGGATCCTTACCAACGCTCGGTCCCTGCCATTGAAGCAACACGCTGACCGCGTTGACGCCCGCTTCCGCAACTACGGCATCGCTCGCGGTAAGCGGCGGAATATCTGGTATGGGATCAGTGGCAAACGGATCAGGACCACGCGGCCAGCTCCCCAACTGGTTCTCTGCGATTGCGAAAATGCTATCCGGCTTCACATCACCCGCAACTATTAATACCGAGTTGTTGGGGATGTAATACTTGTGCTGGATAAAACGCATCTTCTCTGGTGTGGTCGTCGCCACAACCTGGCGATCGCCAATCACATTCTTTCGCGAGTAGTTGCCCGGATACAGCTTCGTGTCCATTTGCCGTTGTAGCTGAAAGAACGGACTCGATTCGTTCCGGTCGTACTCTCCAATCACCACCTGCCTTTCCACCGCGAGCTCATTCTCGAGAAAGAGTGGAGCGCGAAGTGCCGGTGTCAGCCACTGAATAGCACCGCGAACGGAGTCTGCGGGAACGGTGAGATAGTAGCTCACCGTTTCTTCCTGCGTGGTTCCATTGAACACAGCGCCAAGTTGCGCCGCGCGATCCAGATACATCTCGCTCTGCGGATACTCGGAATTGGCGCGGAAAAACATGTGCTCATACATGTGAGCGAGGCCGGCATACTCCGGTGTTTGCGTGAACGATCCGTTCCGCACATTCACCTCGACCGTCGCGAGTGGCACACCGTGGTTCTCGATGACTATAATCTCCAGTCCATTCGACAACACTCGCCGCTTGATGATCTTGTCGAGCTCCGCGCGCTGCGCCGGTAGCACGGCCGGCAACAGACATATGGTCGTGACAAACGCTATCGTCGCCCGGCGAAGCAATCCTGCTTTCATCTTCCTCACTTGCGTGGAAACATCTCGTCTCTATTGGCGAGCTCGTAGGCCGTCGCAGCCACGACAACGGCTGCCTGCTTCAGATCGTCGAGCATCAGGTGATCGTACACGTCAGCCGATGAATGGTGCGTGCGGAGTCCATATTCGATTGGATCCTGGATGAAGTTGAACCCGGGGATCCCCACGTCATCGAACGATACGTGATCGGTACTCCCGGTATTGCCACGACGGACCGCAACAACTCCAAGGTCGCGAAACGGCCACAGAATCTGCTCGAAGATTGGCACTGCCTTTTCGTTCGACTGATCCCATATCCCGCGGATCTTGCCAGTCCCGTTGTCGAGGTTGAGGTACGCCGAGATCTTGGGCGTCATTTCCGGATGGTTCTTGATCCATCCGCGGGATCCGTAGATACCCTCCTCTTCGCCACTCCACAGGGCAATGCGAATTGTGCGCCGCGGGTGAAGGTTGAGCGTTTTGAGGATACGCATGGCCTCCATCATCACAATCGAGCCTGCTGCGTTGTCGGTCGCGCCGTTGCCATAGTGCCATGAATCGAGATGGGCGCCGATCATCACATACTCCTCGGCCTTGTCGCTGCCGCGAATGTCGCCAAGCGTGTTGTACGCGTTCAGGTCGTCTGTCAGGAATCGGTTCTGAACATTCAACTGAACCTTTACCGGTACTCCACTCATGATGTTGCGGTACATCTCATTGTACTGTTCCTGAGCTATGACAATGGTCGGCACCGGGATCGGCGCATCCGGATTTGTCGCTGACCAATCGCCGCCGCCACGAATCGTTCCGTACGGGCTACCCGATCCCGTGATTACTCCCGCCACGCTGGCCGCGCTCAGCAGCGAGTCGCGGTGGGCTTGCTGCTTCTGGATCTTGACGAGCAGTGTATCCCATCCAATCCGCGCCTCAGGACGTTGATTCGCCGGCGCCAGTAGCGAATCGAGTGGAGTACGGCGTTCGTAGTCGCGGAACTCCGGAGCTGTCGCGCGCGGGGGAGTCGCGAGCACGAGCGCACCGCGTAGCTTCGTTCCGTATTTCGCGATACTATCCACGCCGCCTTCGACCACAAGTACGGGCGCCGTTATGGTGCCCTTGGTGCTCCCGGTCCAACCGCTCGCCTGACCTGGCATTGACTGGCTGTATGGGGTGAGCACACGCCCCTCGTACGCCACATTTTCCCAGCCGCGCCCGAATCGGCCCCACGGCTCGATCTCGACGCCGGTGAGCCCCCACATGCGCAGCGTCGCCGCGGTCCATTCGTTCGCCGCTTTCATTCCTGGCGACCCTGTCAACCTCGGCCCAATCACATCAGTTAAATGATGCGCGAGCTCAGGAATTTGCGAGCGTTCGAGTCCTTCCTGACGAATGCGCAATACTGCATCAAGATCAACGCGCTCCTGAGCGATTTGCCCACTTGCGGGAATCGAAAGCGCAAACGCGGCGACGATTGAGACTGTGAATAGCGCACGCATGCGCAGCGCGATACGAAGGGTAGCACGACTCGGCATCAGGGAATCCTGGTGAATTAGGCGGCTGATTGGGGTGCGATCCTCACACCGTATATTTGATTGGTTATGCATCCGCACCATAAAGTATGACTCAGAGCCATGGCGTGAAGATCGGCAGCAACGGGCCGTCGGAAAAATATGCGTACGATAAGCTGGCGCCGCATCTCGACCAGTCGCGACTGACTCGCGACGAGCCTATCGCGCCATATACCACGTTCCGCATTGGCGGACCAGCTGACCTGCTGTATTCCGCCGATTCCGCCGATGATCTCGCTGAAGCAATCAGCGTTGCAAGGCGTTTCGACGTCCCGTTCTTCGTACTCGGACTCGGCGCCAACATTCTGGTCGGCGACCTCGGCTTTCGCGGATTGGTCATTCGTAATTGCGCCCGCCACTTCGATTTTTACGAGGACGGACGCCTCGTAGCGGAGAGTGGCGTTGTAATGGGCGAACTCATTCCGGAAGCGGTCGAACGTGGATGGTCCGGTCTCGAGCACTACGTTGGAATCCCAAGCACCGTTGGCGGTGCCGCATGGCAGAACCTGCACTTCCTCAGCCCAGCACCAGGACGCGACCGGACGATGTTTATCGCTGAGGTTGTGGAGTCGTGCGAGATACTGAGCGCGGAAGGCCACAGGCAAAGCGTCGATGCGGAATACCTGCGCTTCGGATACGACGATTCGGTATTTCATCATCGCGCCGACTACGCCCTCGCTGTCACCTTCCGCCTCTCACCAGGTGATCCAGCGGTGATGCATCGAATCATCCAGGAGAACCTCAGCTGGCGGGGCGCTCGGCATCCGTGGCTTCAGTTTCATCCATCCGCTGGATCGATCTTCAGGAAGATCGAGGGCGTGGGTGCCGGTCGCCTCATCGATCAACTTGGAATGAAAGGGCATCGCATCGGCGGCGCTCAGATCTCGCACATCCATGCCAATATCATGGTGAACCTGGGCGGTGCCACCGCCCGCGATGTGCGCGAGCTCATAGCACTCGCTCAGCATCGAGTAAAAAGCGAGCTAGGCCATGAGCTCACACCCGAAATTGGATTCGTCGGGGAGTTCGATGTTTGAGGCCAACGACGACATAGTAGTGATTCGGACGTTCTCCGACGCCATCTCGGCTCACATCGCGCAAGCAGCGCTCGACGCTAACGACATTCAGTCCATCGTCGTAGGCGATGATGCCGGGGGAGCCTACCCAGCTCTCACTTTTTCCAATGGAGTGCGGCTGGCGGTGAAGCATTCCGACGCCGTGCAGGCACTCCGGCTACTGGACTTGCCGGACGAATAAAGCACGCTCGCTCATCGAGCGGTCTGGACTGATCCTTGCCAATTCTTTGCCCAAAAGGAGAGGTGCAATGATCCGCAAACTGAAAACCGGCGAGTATCGTTTGTACTCAAAAAAGACCAATCCGAAGACCGGCAAGCGTCGTAATCTTGGTACCTTCAATACACGCGCGGCAGCAGAAAAGCACGAGCGCGACGTGCAATATTTCAAGCGACACTAACACCTGGAACGATCGTTCGTTCAAGCGAGGTATGATGACTGCCAAAGCAACATTTGGCGCAGGATGCTTCTGGGGAACCGAAGCAACGTTTCGACAGATCCCGGGGGTGGCCGGCACGGCTTCGGGATACGAGGGCGGCACAAAGCCAAACCCGACCTATGAAGAGGTCTGCGGACACGCGACCGGGCACGCAGAAGTCGTAGAGATCGATTTCGATCCGGAAGAGGTTGGCTATAACACTCTTCTCGATGTCTTCTGGAACAATCACGACCCCACAACGCTCAATCGCCAGGGACCTGACGTCGGAACGCAGTATCGCTCAGTCATCTTCTATCACGATGAGGAGCAAAAGGAGCTTGCCGAGCGTTCCAGACAGATCATGGAGCAGAGCGGCAGGTTCAAGAGACCAATTGTTACGCAGATCGTTCCTGCGTCCACATTCTATGTGGCGGAGGACTATCACCAGCAATACCTCGAGAAGCGCGGCCTAGCGAGCTGCCACATCTGACAAAACGCCTGAGCGAAATCCCGGGGGACTCCGTACGTTGACGCGTGACCCGACCGGCTACCCCGATCAGCCTGGGAGCGGTGAGGATGCCGTCGCGCTTGTGCATCCGTCCGGGGCCTCGGCCCGTATAACTCACTACGGCGGACATGTGGTGAGCTGGGTGGATGCGAGCGGCCGGGAGCGGTTCTACCTGAGCTCCCGCGCGCAGTTTGGCCAAGGTAAATCCATTCGAGGCGGTATCCCAGTAGTCTTTCCCCAGTTCGGGACCGGGCCGCTTCCCAAACATGGATTTCTCCGCACGCGACGCTGGTCACTCATCGCGCATGTCTATACCAGTGCCACGTTTCGAATTACCGACGACGAGCAGACGCGTGCTCTCTGGCCCTATCCGTTCATCGCCGAGCTCACGGTCAACCTTGCCGACATGCTGACGGTGTCACTGACGATCACGAACTCAGGTGACTCACCGTTCTCGTTTACAGCCGCGCTACATAACTATTTCGCGGTTACGGACGTCCAACTGGCAACCGTCCGGGGACTCTCTGGCTTGGTCTACGTGGATAAGATGGCGGCTGGTACGCGTTCCGTCGAAGAGGCTCCTGATCTTCACCTTCGCGGCCAGACAGATCGTATCTATATATCTGGCCCTCGCCAGGTAACGATTTCCTCCGCCGTTGGCTCCAGCTCCACCGTCGTCGGTACTGATGGATTCGGCGATTGGGTAGTCTGGAATCCCTGGCGCGAAGGATCGGCCTCGCTCGCTGACATGGACCCTCAAGACTACCTTCAGATGATGTGCGTGGAAGCGGCACGGATTTCCGATCCCGTGGTATTAGCTCCAAGCGCGGTGTGGTGTGGCACAGAAGTCATCGGCGCAACCTAAACTAGCCGGTTCGGCTGGGATTCGCACAATGGTGATGCATCCAACAAGAACGGACGCGACGGTGCTGGTAATAGATGATGAGCCAGAGATCCGTCACGTTGTGCACTCTGCGCTTCGATCAACCGTCGCTCGTGTGCTCGATGCCGCCGACGGCCGCAGTGCGCTCGCTGCGGTCAAGGCGCAAACACCAGACCTGATCGTTCTCGATCTTGGTCTCCCAGATCAATCAGGCCTCGATCTATGCCGAGCAATTCGTGCGCACTCGCTTGCACCGATCGTGGTGCTCACCGCGCGCCATATCGAATCCGACAAGGTCGCGCTTCTGAATGCCGGCGCGGACGACTATGTAACGAAACCCTTTAGTCCGCGGGAATTAATAGCCAGGATAAAGGCGCTCCTGCGCCGCGCGAAAGAAAAAGATAAGCTCCCGGACACGCTGAAGATCGGAGATCTGGCGATCGACCTGTCTAAGATAGCGGTAACGGTCAAAGGTAAGACGCTAGAGCTTACAGCGAAAGAATTCGAGCTTTTGAAGACGCTTATCAAGGCAAGAGGCAGGGTCTTGACGCGGGACCATCTATTAGATACTATCTGGGGTTTCGATCATGCCGCGGAGATACAGACCCGCACGGTGGACGTCCACATACAGACCCTGAGAAAAAAATTAAAGACAGAAGCAAAGCGTATCGTAACCATTAAAAATTACGGTTATAGATTTGACGATGAAGGATAGGTCCCGATGTTGATCAAAAAAAGTTTTAAGACAAAACTTATCCTTTCATATATATTGGTCGTTTTCATCTCTTTCGGATTCATGGCGTTCTTTTTAGATAAAAGTCTGGAAGAGAATTCCCTCCATAATATCGAATCTGCGCTTATCACGCAGGCCAGGCTGATCGAGCCCCAGATCCCCGCTGAAAGCCTGAAAAAAGAGGACATGGCGTCTTTATCCGCGACGGTCAAAAACTTGAGCCAAAAAGCGGGCTGCAGGATCACCGTCATTACTATTAAGGGGAAAGTCCTCGCCGATTCGGAAAAATTGCTTCTGGAGATCCCGCAGATGGAAAATCACCAGGGCAGGACCGAAGTAAGGGCGGCCTTGTCCGGAGGCCTCGGGATAGATATACGGCATTCCTCAACACTTAAAATAGATATGCTTTATATGGCCTTGCCGATCAAAGATAAAGGTGCGATTACGGGAATAATAAGGCTTGCCCTCCCGCTTCATAGTGTGCAGAAGACATTATTTACCATAAGAAAAATAGTTATGCTTGGATCGATCTTTGCATTAGCGATCGCAGTCCTCTTAGGTTCCCTGTTGGCCTCAAGGACGATCGAGCCTATCAATAAGATGATTCATGTGTCGAGACAGTTTTCAGCGGGCGATTTCACCAGGAGGGTGTTTAGCGCCTCCTCGGATGAAATAGGAGAGCTTGCCGCCACCTTTAATAAGATGGCCCAGGATATCGAGGATAAGATCGGCCAGACAAAAGAGCAGAACCAAAAACTTGCGGCCATATTTAACAGCATGATCGAAGGCATCATCGTTGTCGATAAGGGAAATCATATAATTTCCGTTAACCCCACGATCGAGAAGCTCTTTGGGGTATCCAAAAATGAGGCGGAAGGGAAACTCTTTCTGGAGGCAATTCGTAATAACGATATTTCCGAATTCATAAACAGTGTTTTAAATAAAAGGGAGTCCATAAGCGGAGAAATAACGCTGGCATATCCTATCCACCGGATATTCGAGACGAGCGCTACTCCTATCTTCGACAATAATGTCGTAAGCGGTTGTTTGGTAGTGATACATGATATAACCGAAATACGGAGACTGGAGACCGTCCGTAGCGATTTCGTAGCCAACGTTTCGCATGAACTGAAGACACCGCTCACCTCCATAAAAGGATTTATCGAAACACTTCTTGAGGGCGCCCTGGAAGATAAGGATAATAGCCGCGCTTTCCTTAATATAATACAGGAGCATGCGGAAAGGCTTAATAACCTGGTGAATGACCTGCTTAGCTTATCGCATCTTGAGTCTAAAGAAATAATTTTGAGTAAGATCGATTTTAATCTGAGGCAGCAGGCCGAAGAAGTCATCCTGGGTTTTAGCGCGCAATTAAGGAAAAAAAATATCGAAATAAAAAACGAATTGCAGACAGGCCTTTCGATCAGGGCGGACAAAAACAGGCTCGAGCAGGTGTTCACTAACCTGATCGATAATGCGATAAAATTTAATAAAGACAAAGGCAATATTAAAATTCACTACCAGGACGTAGATGGGAAAATAAAGATCATAATAGAAGATTCAGGTATCGGCATTCCCGCCAAAGATATTCCCCGCATTTTCGAGAGGTTCTACCGCGTAGATAAAGCGCGCTCGCGCGAACTCGGCGGGACCGGCCTCGGACTTTCCATAGTAAAACATATCGTGGAACTGCACGACGGTACTATCGGCGTCGAAAGCGTTGAAGGTTTTGGTTCCAAATTCTGGTTCGTTCTTCCAAAATAGCCCCAAAGTCATTCCATAAGATTTTACCTGCATTTTACTTCTCCTTGAAGCGGATTTAACGTCAATATTCTATACTTATTGCGTGATCCAAAAAAGGAGAAGACGCCATGCGTTTCTTATTCAAAGCGATGCTTACCGTTAAAGAGTTTTTTCAAAAAATATATCATGCTGAACTTGATAGCATAGATAGTTTTTATAAACAACAGCAATGAGCGACGATCTCGAATTTATAAGAAAGGAGGTGAAAAGTGTTTGGAGATGAACTTATTATAGGGAGCGTTAGAGCTCAAGTCAGTCACCTTAAAGAAATCCTGTCTCAGATAGAAGATGATGAAAAATGGAAAGATCATGGCTTGTATTATGCCAGCCAGATACATGACATCGAGAGGAACCTGAGAAAGATCCGAAAGGCGGACTTTGGGCATATAAATCAGTGCGGCTGAACAATGTATAAGGATATCAGTGATAAAAAAAGGAGAGGATAAGTTATGAAAAGGATATTGTTAGCAGTAATTTTGGGCGCATTCCTCCTGCTAATTGCCAACCAATCGGCTCAGGCGGGCGAAATGGATGTCCTGGTGAATAAGTTGGTCGAAAAAGGGGTCCTAAGTCCGGCTGAAGGCCAGATCATCCTGGATGAAACAAAAGTGCAGGTTTCGAAAGATCTTGCAACACAAAGTTCGTATTCGGTCCCTGAATGGACGCAGAGGATAAAGGCGAGCGGTGACATACGCTTCAGGACCCAGTATGATTCAGGTAAGAGTAATACCACAACCAACGGTACTGCCAATAATGGAATTCTTGACCAGAGGTGGAGAGAGAGGGTTCGCGCGCGCATAGGGCTTGAAGGTAAAGTCAATGATTTTACTTATGCCGGGGTAAGGCTCATGGGCGGTCAAACGGCGAGTAATACGGGTAATGATACGTTGGGCGGCGGCGCATTTGGTTATTTTAGCAAATACCCCGTTGAGTGGGACCAGTATTGGATAAGGTTCGAAGCGCCGCAGGATATAGTTAAGCATTACGGCCAATACTTTAATGACGCTAAAATATGGCTTGGTAAGTTCGCGAACCCGTTCGAGACTACGGATCTGGTCTGGGACAATAACATCAACCCGGGCGGCGCGGCGTTCCAGGTCGTTGGCCCCGATGTTAAGCTTGGCCCTCTTCCGTCTTTTAACGTCTATTCAAACGGCGGAGAGTTTGTTCTCGACGAATCTGCGTCGATCAATACCGACCCGATGCTTTTTGCTATACAGGTAGGAGCGAAGACAGTTCCCTTCGGTCCGTTTGACTCAACGTTCAATGTAGCGGGAGCCGTATACAACTTTGAGAACCTGAAGAACAAGACGCCTCTCGCAAATACAGCCGGCACAAACTCGCGAGTGTGGAATGGCGACCTGTCCGGTGTAACCGGGTCTATCTTAGGCAGCTATAAGTATGAATACGATGTTTTAGATCTTCTCTTCACCATTGATAACGGAAAGTTCCTTGATTGGAATTTGTCTAATGGATTGTATATTGATCTTATCCGCAATCCAGCTGCTGTTGAAAACAGTGGCATGCTATTCGGCGGATATCTCGGCAAGAAGAAACCGAAAGAGAAGAACGACTGGAAGATCCGCGCTGAATACAGATATCTGGAACGCGATGCTTTACCGGACTTTATGACGGATAACGATTGGTACGGTTTTGGCACGCAAACCAGTACTATCGCAGGCGTTGTTAACGGTATCGGCACGCAGAATAATAATGGTTATCCCGCGCAGAACGGTACCAACGGCAAAGGCATAGTCCTGGCCTCAGAGTATATGATATTTAAGAATACGAGCCTCAACCTTAAATACTCGTGGATGGAGCCGATAAAATCAGACAATAAGACAGATCCGTGGAATGAGTTTATGTTTGATGTCTTGACTAAATTCTAAAGATGTAATACATTAAAAATATGAAAAAGTTCGCATTTAAAGGAGGAAGCGTAATGAAAAAGATATTGACTATATTTACGATAATAGCGACGATGCTGTCTTTTGCCGGCCTTTCTTCGGCAAAAGACGGTATGGTCGAGATAAAAGGGTCGGATACTCTTATCAATATGGTGCAGAGGTTGGCAGAGACGTATATGGCAAAAAATTCCGGTAAGTTCCTGTCGGTAACAGGCGGCGGCTCCGGCACAGGCATAGCGGCACTGATAAACAGGAAGTGCGATATTGCCGATTCATCCAGGCAGATCAAACCGAAAGAAGTGGAAGACGCAAATACTAAAGGAGTCGATCCCAAGAGGATTGTTGTCGCGATAGACGGGCTAAGTATTATAGTAGGCGCGCAAAACCCTGTCAATAAACTTACGGTGGACCAGATAGGTAAGATCTATCGAGGCGAGGTTAAGAATTGGAACGAAGTCGGCGGAAGCGACGCTCCCATAACGCTTTACGGAAGGCAGTCGAATTCAGGAACGTATGATTTCATGAAGGAAGTGGTGATGAAGGGCGAATATTCTTCCGCGATGAAGAGCATGAACGGCAATGCCCAGATAGTAGAGGCGATAAAACAGGACGCCTCCGGCATTGGGTATGTAGGAGTCGGTTATGCTAAAGAAGCTGCCGGTATTAAAGTTTTAAAGGTGGCGTCCACTCCGGCATTAGGATATTTTGATCCGTTCAATTCTGCTGATGTCAAAAGCGGAAGATATCCTATATCCAGGCCCCTCAACCAGTATACGGATGGCGTTCCTAAAGGCGTCGCCAAAGATTTTCTAGAATTCGAGCTCAGTCCTGAAGGACAAGAGGTAGTGGAAAAAGAGGGTTTCTTCGCGATACCGGAAGAATATCAAAAATATAATGATGGGACTCTTGGAAAGTCAATGGAATTAAGGGATAGCCATGAGTCATCAACCGACAGAAATGCCGGGACATCATAGAGGGATAGGCCATGGGTCATTCTAAATTTAAAGAAAAAATGGTCCATGGCCTGTTCTTTTTGAATGGGTTGTTGGTCGTACTCGTTCTAGTAGGAATATTTATATTATTAGTTGCAAAAGCGCTTCCTGCCTTCAGAGAAATCCGCCTAATCGAGTTTTTATTCAGCGCGAATTGGAATCCCACCGCTACTTTTGTAGCCCCTACATACGGGATATTGTCCATGTTCGTGAGTACCATGGCGGTTTCGATAGGCGCGCTTATTATTGCCATCCCGCTTGGTATAGGCGCCGCGGCATATTTATCGGATGTGGCAAGCAGCCGTGTCCGCGAGATAGCAAAGCCTGTAATAGAAATATTGGCAGGCATTCCTTCTGTGGTGATAGGGTTCCTGGGAATAGTTTTGGTGGGACCCGTTATCGCTAAGATCTTTCATCTGCCGAACGGTTTAAACGCGCTTAACGGCTCGATATTATTGGCCGTAATGGCGCTGCCTACTATTATAAGCCTGACCGAAGACGCTTTAAAAAGCGTGCCGAAATCATTCGAGGAAGCATCGCTTGCCCTGGGAGCCACGTACTGGCAGACGCTCGTACGGGTGAAGATACCGGCCGCCGCATCCGGAATAATAGCGGCCTGCATGCTCGGCATGGGCAGGGCGGTAGGCGAGACTATGACGGTCCTGATGGCAACGGGCTGTTCCATAGCGATGCCGAAGAATTTTTTACAGTCGGTCGAAACGATGACCTCTACCATAGCCATAGAGCTAGGAGAGGTCCCTTATAATACAACGCATTATTATGCTCTATTTGGCATAGGGCTCGTCCTGTTCATTATCACTTTCGCCGTGAATATGATCGCCGATGTCGTATTGCACAAACACCAGAAAGTCTTGAAATGAAGATAAAACAATTTAAAGAGATGGTCGGTTTCGGTATCTTGAGGCTATGCGTCGGGATGGTAATATTCATTTTAGTAATTATTTTATACGATATTATAAGTAAAGGGATCGGAATAATAAGCTGGAAATTCCTGACAGCTATGCCCAAGAACGGCATGACAGAGGGCGGGATATTTCCGGCCATTGTAGGCACTGTTTTAACCACCGCCATCACCGCGTTATTAGCCATTCCCTTGGGCATGGGATGCGCCATATATTTAAATGAATATGCCAAAGACACCTTGATAACGCGCCTGATAAGGATGGCTATCCGGAACCTGGCCGGGGTTCCTTCTATAGTATATGGATTGTTCGGGGTCATCTTATTTGTAGAGACGCTGAACTTCGGGACGTGTATATTGTCGGCCGGCCTTACGCTTGGTCTTATGACGCTGCCATGGACCATCACAGCCAGTGAAGAAGCGTTAAAGAACGTGCCGAATTCGTATAGAGAAGGAGCGCTCGCTTTGGGGGCAACGAAATGGCAATCGATCAAGACGAATGTATTGCCTTACGCAATACCTGGAATGTTGACCGGCACGATACTTGGATTATCGCGCGCGGCAGGCGAAACAGCGCCCATTCTTTTTACCGGAGCCGCATTCTACCTGCCGTTCTTGCCCAAGTCGTTATTCAGCCAATTTATGGCTTTGCCGTACCACCTTTACATAATGTCGACCCAGCATCACGCCATATCGAAAGTCCGGCCCATTGCCTATGGTACGGCTTTGGTGTTGATAGCTCTAGTCTTCGCGATGAACCTGTTCGCAGTAATTATACGTTACCGTTTAAGAAAAGTCAGGATGGAGTAGTATAATGGAAAATGTCAAGATACGGGTAGGGGATTTTAATTTCTATTACGGCAAGGCGCAAGTGCTGAAGAATATATCGATAGACATCGTCGAGAATAAGGTCACGGGGATCATAGGGCCGTCCGGCTGCGGGAAATCGACATTTTTACGCAGCATCAACCGGATGAACGACACCATAATCGGCGCCAGGGCCCAGGGCCGTATAATAATAGACGGAAGGAATATTTACGATGAGGATGTCGACGTCGTAGAAATAAGGCGTAAAGTAGGCATGGTATTCCAGAAATCGAACCCTTTCCCCAAAACCATATTCGATAACGTCGCGTATGGACTCATGGTGAACGGTGTGAAAGATAAATATTATATACAGGACCGGGTGGAGAAGAGTCTGAGGGACGCGGCCATCTGGGACGAAGTTAAGGACAGGCTTAATAAGAATGCTTTTGAACTGTCCGGCGGCCAACAGCAGAGACTTTGCATAGCCAGGGCTCTTGCGGTCGAACCGCAGATAATACTGATGGATGAGCCGGCATCGGCGCTCGATCCGACCGCGACCCTAAAGATCGAGGAGCTTATCCAGGAGCTGAAGAAAAAATACACCATAATAATCGTGACCCATAACATGCAGCAGGCGGCCAGGATATCAGACTTCACAGTATTTTTCATGTTGGGCGAACTCATAGAGTATAATATTACAAACATCATATTTACCAAACCGGCAAAAAAGATAACGGAAGATTACATAACGGGGAGATTCGGATGATCAGGATGATCGGGCTTATGCTTGCCTGTCTATTATTGTCTTCTTGCGGGACGGTGAATGAAATACAGAACGGGGATGTCGGAAAGACGATCGGTTCTTTTCAGTTAAATCCCGTCCAGGCAAATGCTTATTGGTACGACGGTAAAACCTACGAATATAACGAGTACGAGATAGAGATCACGGCCCAACCGGTCCAGGCAAGGGTCCAGTGGGGCGGGAAAACTATCGGCACCACGCCCTTTATCTACCGTTTCAGTGGGACTCTTGACAAAGACGATTACATAGTGGTTCGCGCGATCCCGCTCGACGAGAGTATGCCGGCGCAGGAAGCCAGCCTGCGGATCAGGACCGAGCTTCCGAGAAAAATCCATTTTAAGCTGTTGAAAAAATAAAGTTTTATCAAAACGGAGAACGATATGCAAAGACATTTTGACGATGAATTAAAAGGCCTGAAACAGGATATATTAAAGATGGGGATCTTTGCCGAAGAGGCTATCGCTAGATCCATAGAAGCCCTGAAAAACCGGGATATGGGAGAGGCAAAAAGTGTCGTAGAGAACGATGTTAACATAGACAAACTTGAACTGGTCATAGATGAGAAATGTATAGAGCTTATAGCGCGCCACCAGCCGCTTGCCAAAGATCTGAGATTTATTACGATAGGAATGAAATTAAATACCGAGCTTGAAAGAATAGCGGACATAGCGGTAGATATAGCCCAACGGGTGATAGCTATCGCTGATAAGCCACTGTTGAAACCGCTGGTCGACATTCCAAAATTGACGGAGGTAGCGCAAAAGATGGTCAAGATGGCGGTAGATTCTTTTATAAAAGGCGATGTTGAACTTGCGAAAAAAGTTATAATGTCCGATACCGAAGCCGATAAGCTGCGAAATCTGATAACCGATGAGTTGATGGAAGATTATATAGTCAAAGACGCATCTACGGCTCCAAGGGCCGTCCAGCTTTTACTGATCGCGCGTTTCCTGGAACGCATATGTGACCATGCCACTAATATCGCCGAAGACGTGATATACATGGTCCAGGCAGAGGTCGTCAGGCACCATCCGGAGAAATTGTAATCCAGCCTTTACGCCCTTAGAAAAACCATCCTTTATTCAACTGACATTTTATATGGATTTTATGCCGGTTTAGTGTTAATAGATATATAATAGAGGAGAAGATGTTTAAAAATAAATCGGCAATTTTAGCCTTATGTTTGATATTGACCGGTCCGGGCGTTTATGCCTATGATAACGGAGATTTTCAGATCTGGCAGACGGACGGTGAGGACATAAAGATCGGGAAAGGCACGAAATTCACAATGGAGCAGGAGTTCCGTTTTGGCGAGAATGCATCGGAGCTCTTCTACCAGCATTACGACTGGGGAGTTGCCTGCTCATTCGACAAGCTGCTTGAACTGGCATTCGGTTACCGGCTGGTCCTGGAAAAGTTCCAGCATAAGTGGCTGGAAGAGGACGAACCCTATACGAACATCACTGCGAAGTTTGATGTGTGGAAATTCAAATTCGAAGACAGGAACCGCATCGAATACAGGCATTTAAGATACGCGGATGACCACATGCGTTACCGCAATAGGTCCATGCTTAGATACCCTTTCGATTTTCATATGATAAAAATAGCGCCATATACATCGGACGAGATCTTCGTATCTTCCAACGGAAGAGGGTTTAACCAGAACAGGTTTCAGTCTGGTCTTGAGTTTGAGCTGACGAAATACGTAAAAGCCGACATCTCTTATATGCTGCAGTCCTTGCGGGGAAAAGGTAATAAGTGGCTTGAAGCGAACGTGCTTTGGACCAAGTTGAAAATTTCGTTCTAAAACGCATTTAATGATGGAAAAAAGTCAAAAAAAAAGGGAATTGCGGTATTCCTCTTATCTTACATTTAAGATATAATCAATATATGATCAGGAAAAAAAGGATACTGGTAGTTGACGACGAAAAAGACCTGTTGAAAGTCTTGAATATGAGGCTTTCGAGCGCCGGCTATGAAGTGTTCGAAAAAGCAGATGGGGCGGGCGCATTTAAAGCAGCCCGCGAATTGATGCCTGACCTTATTCTTCTCGACGTCCTTCTGCCGGATATCGATGGAAAACGCATAAAGAGCAAACTGAATGAAGATGAGTCGACTGCCCGCATACCCGTCATATTTCTCTCAGCCAAAAGCGAGACTACAGACAAGATAGAGGGCCTTCAGCTCGGAGCCGATGACTACATTACAAAGCCATTCGATTCCGAAGAGCTTCTCGCCAGGATCAAGGCCGCGTTAGATAAAAGGGATTTCTATGAAAAGATATCCATGACAGACGGCCTCACCGCACTGCCGAACACCGCCTATTTTAACAAGCAATTCAGCCTGTTCTTCAATATCGCCAAGAGGTATAAAAAACCGTTCTCGCTCATCATCGTAGATGTGGATGATCTTAAATCCATAAATGATATGAACGGCCACATGGCAGGCGATCTCATCCTGAAGGAGTTCGCTCAAATAGCAAAAAAGTGCTTCAGGAGCGCGGATATCATTGCCAGGTATGGCGGGGACGAGTTTACCGTTATAATGCCGGAGACCAATTGCGAGCAGGCCGCGATTTCCATAAATAGGCTTAAGCAAAATATAAATAGCGCAAATCCTATCCAATATGCCGATACGGCAAATATCACGTTTTCCGTAAGCGCGGGTTGTGCGACTTATGAGGAGAGATTCGTAAGCGCAAAAGAGATATTCGAGCTGGCGGATAAAGCGCTTTATGAAAATAAAAAGAGCAGCAAAAATATAGCCTGACCAACGATACGGTTTAAACGATCACCTCCCAGACATATCCCCGGCAAATCCGACATAATGTTTTATATTTAATCATATTGAGGTATAATATCCATATATGAAAAAGATCCTGAAAGAATACGAGATTGGTGATGCGGTTATAGATGGCCTGATAACCAACCTTGCCAAAAAGTCCAGTTCAGCAGAAACCGAATATTTATTGCGTGAGATACTTACGACCGCCGTTAAGCTCGGCCGCGAATCGAGCGACAGGGGAGACCTCAAGCTTGTAAATAACGTATTGAAAGAGCTGCGGTATTCTTTCAAGATATTTGCCCCCTACAGAGACGTCAAAAAAGTCATCATCTTCGGTTCCGCTAGATCGAAAAAGACATCGGCCGGATACAAGATGGCCGAGAAATTCGCGAGGCGGCTGACAGAAAAAGGCTATATGATCGTAACGGGCGGCGGCCCGGGGATCATGGAGGCGGGGAATAAGGGCGCCGCGCCGGGGAAAGATTTTGCGCTGAATATCCGCCTTCCTTTCGAACAAAAACCCAATCCTTACATAGACGAAAAAGATAAAATAATAAATTTTAAATATTTTTTCACCAGAAAGCTGGTTTTTGTAAAAGAGACCGACGCAACCGCCCTCTTCCCGGGCGGATTCGGCACCCATGACGAGGGTTTCGAGATGCTCACCCTTATCCAGACCGGTAAATCCAAGCCAAGACCCATAGTTTTAATGGAACCGAACGGCTCCACCTATTGGGGTACATGGAAGCGTTTTATAAATAACGAATTACTGAAAAACGGATATATAGAAAAAGAGGACCTTAGCCTTTTTCGTATCGTAAAGAACGTCGACGAGGCGGTCAGATATATAGAAGATTTTTACAAGGTATATCACTCGATAAGATATGTTTCGGGCCTGACCGTAATGAGGCTTAATAGGAAGATATCCAACAGGACGCTCGGTTTTATAAACAAAAACTTTAAAGATATCCTGGCGAGCGGAGCGATCGCTCCTTCGCTCCCTACCGAGAAAGAGATCCAGGATGGAGAATTTCCCGGCTTACCCCGACTTGAGATGAATTTCAACATGCGCAATTACGGCAGGTTATATGAGATGATCGCGATCATTAACAAAGATCGGGCGCGTAAAAATACTTCCCGGAGAAGTGCATGAAAAGGATCTCTTTAATAAATCTTAAGGCGAATCGTAAAAGCAAGGTGGTGGAGATACTTGGAGGCGGTCAGCTGCAGGATAAGCTGATGAATATGGGCATATATAAAGGCAAAGAGGTGACTAAACTCAGCCATTTAGGATTGAGAGGGCCGGTCGTTGTCAAGGCCGGCAGAAGCATTTTAGCACTGGGACATACCATAGCTTTAAAAGTCATGGTCGAAGGCGAATGATAAAGAAGATATATCTGATCGGTAACCCCAATGTTGGCAAGAGCGTAGTATTTTCACGTCTCACAGGCGTGAGGGTAATGTCTTCCAACTATCCCGGCACTACTGTCGAGATAACAAAAGGCTACTTTCCCATGGAGGGCGAGAAGATCGAGGTCATCGATCTTCCCGGGACATATTCGTTAGAGCCGACATCTCGTGCGGAAGAAGTAGCCGTGTCGTTATTGAAGGAACAGTCGAAGGACGAGATGGCGGTAATAAACATCCTCGACTCTACCAACCTGGAGAGGAACCTCGTCCTGACCCTGCAGTTGATCGAGACAGGCTTTCCCGTGATCATATGCCTGAATATGTGCGATGATGCTGGCCACAGGGGGATCCATATCGATGTGGAGAAATTGGAGAAGATATTGAGCGTGCCGGTCATTTCCACGTGCGCCGTGACCGGAGCCGGTATAAAACTCCTGATCGAAAGAATAAAAGAATCGAAACCTATCACTAAAAATAAGCTGCAGCATGAGGAGCGGTGGAAAGAGATAGGGCAGGTCATAGAGCAAGTCCAACATCTTGAACACAGGCATCATACTTTCAGAGAGATGCTGGAAGACGCGTCGGTCCGGCCGTTTACAGGTCTTGCGATCGCAGCCGGGGTTATCTATGCGTCGTATAATATAGTGCGTTTTGTCGGTGAATTCATAATAAGTAAAGTGACCGATCCGATATTCATCAAGCTGTATCAGCCTATTTTGGAAAAGCTGACCATCCATTGGCAGGAGAAGGGCTTCTGGTTCCACCTCTTCATCGGCGACCTGATCGGCGGTAAGATAGATTTCAAGCAATCCCTGGGCGTATTGACCACCGCGCCTTATATCGAATTCGGGATGGTCCTGCCTTACGTTATATCTTTCTATTTTATACTGAGCCTTTTGGAAGATATAGGATACTTGCCGCGCCTTGCGATACTATTGGACAATCTTTTACATCAACTGGGACTGCACGGATTTGCCGTCATCCCGGTGCTATTGGGTTTTGGCTGTAATGTGCCCGGCATACTTGCTACACGCGCGCTTGAATCCAAGCGCGAGCGGTTCATCGCCGCGACGCTTATCTCTATAGGCGTGCCGTGCGTGCCGTTACAGGCGATGATATTCGGGTTGCTGGGTAAATTCGGCGGATTTTATGTAGCGGGCGTCTACCTTGTCCTTTTTTCCCTGGTCCTTTTACTGGGGATAATATTGAATCGCCTCATGCCGGGATACAGTCCTGAATTTTTGCTGGAGATACCTCCGTACAGGTTTCCGCCGCTGGTTACACTTTTGCAAAAATTGTATTTTCGCGTTAAAGGATTTTTGATAGAAGCGGTGCCGGTAGTCATGATAGGCGTTCTATTCATAAACATCCTTATATATTTCAAATTATTCGATATTGTGACCTCGATAACCGCGCCCATAATCCATAATCTGTTCGGATTGCCTAAAGAGGCGGTCGTCGCTCTGGTAATAGGCTTTATAAGAAAAGACGTTGCCGTCGGCCTGCTCATGCCGCTTGGCCTTACCGTAAAACAGCTCTTCATAGCCTCGACATTACTTGCCATATCTTTCCCGTGCATAGCCACTTTTGTAATAATCTGGAAAGAGCTCGGTTTCAAGGACCTGATGAAATCGACAGCCATAATGATCGGGATAAGTATTATAGTCGGAACCTTGCTTAATTTTACGATATTGCGTTAAGAGAGGATCAGTACAGATCATGATAGTTGAAAGTTCCAACTCGCGCCATTACGAATGCTGTATTATTGGGGCAGGGCCGGCGGGTTTAGGGGCAGCCCTGGAGCTCAACAAAAACGGCATTACAGATATCGTGCTTATCGATAAAAATTCCCTGGTCGGCGGGTTGTCCAGGACCACCATTCTTGATAATGCTAGATTTGATATCGGGCCCCATCGTTTTTTCACCAAGAATAAAGAAATTAATAAAATTTGGCATGAAACATTAGGAAGGGATTTTCGGCCGGTATCCCGCCTGACGCGAATATATTATAAAAAAAAGTACTTCAGTTATCCCATCAAACCCATCGAATTATTAATGCAGTTCAATATGATCGAGTTAGCTGCGATATTTTTTTCCTTTATTTCATCCCGGCTCAAAAAAAATACGAAAATCAACAATTATGAGGATTGGATCGTGCACAATTTTGGACGCAAACTCTATGAGACTTTTTTTAAGTCATATACCGAGAAAGTCTGGGGGATCCCATGCAGTCAAATAGGGGCCGAGTGGGCCGCGCAGAGAATTAAGGGCCTGGATATCCTGGAAATCATTAAGCACGCACTCGCGGGGAAAAGGAACAAAAAAATAAAAACATTGATCGAGGAATTCGGTTTTCCGGTATTGGGCGCCGGCCAAATGTACGAGGCCATGGCGGACACGGTCACATCACGGGGAGCTGAATTAAAACTGAATAGCAAAGTGATCCGGTATAACCGGAAGGATAATACCATCAATTCGATCGATCTTATCGATGCCTTCGGCAAAGAAGTCACCATTTCTGCAAGCCATTTTTTCAGCAGCATTCCGATGGCACATTTTTTTAAAATGCTTACACCGGCGGATTCCGAAGAGATCAATGCTGCAGCAGGGATGCTCAGGCACCGGGATCATATTGCCGTCAATTTGTTGATAAAAAAAGCCCCTCTATTTCCCGATCAGTGGATCTATATTCATTCCCCTGATCTGCAAATGGCAAGAGTGACTAACTACAATAATTTTTCTCGCGCAATGGTCAAGGACAATAATAAAACCGCCTTGAGCGTCGAGTATTTTGTTTTTAAAGACAAAGGGCTATGGAACCAGACCGACGATTCTCTGGCTCAATTGGCGGAGCATGAGTTGATCGAAGCCGGCCTATTGGAAAAGAATGAAGTAGAGAAAGCATGGGTCGTACGCAGTACAGAGGCCTACCCTGTTTACGATTCCGGATTTCAAAAATATCATGCTTTGCTGAAGTCCCGGATCGATGGTTTTTCGAATTTTTACTCCATAGGGCGCGGGGGCACGCATAAGTATAACAATATGGATCACGCTTTACTGGGCGGAATATTTGCCGCGCGGAATTATTTAAAAGCAGCGGGTTCCCCTTATTCGTTATGGGATATTAACAGTGACGGCGGATATCTCGAGGGGGGATAGGAGCGACAATATCATTAGTTTGATTTTTTGAAGAAAGAGGGCCGCTTTGCGGCGTTATCAATAATGAGAGATTTCAAAGAAAAAATAACAGCTCTTCTTAAAAATCTTTATCCTCTTTTCATTCCTTTCGTCTCATGCATTTTTTTATGTTTCAGCGCGCTGGGGATATTACGGCATGCAATGTGGCGTGATGAAATGCAGGCCTGGCTATTGGCGAGAGACAGCCGGTCGATCCCGGATCTGTTATTTAACATGCGCTATGAAGGCCACCCGCCGCTCTGGCATTTTTTGTTGTATGTGATCACCCGATTTACCTGCCAGCCTGCATTTATGCAGTTATTGCATTTTGTGATCGCTGTGTTAAGTGCCTGGGTTTTTATGAGATTCTCGCCGTTTTCGAAACTGCAGAAAGTCTTATTCATTTTTGGATATTTCCCCTTATATGAATACATGGTTATAAGCCGATCTTACGCCATGGGAGTTCTTTTCGTATTTATTTTTTGTGCTCTTTTCCCCGGGCGTACACGAAAATACACCATTCTGTTCGGATTGTTATTTCTGCTGTCCCAAAGTAATTTCATCGGCGCTATCCTTGCCATCACATTCGGTTGTTTCCTATTACTCGAGTTCACGGCAAAGCGGGAAGAGATATCGGTATCCGTAAAGGAAAAAGATATCGCAATGGGCGCCTGCCTGTTTGTTTGCATGATCATATTATTGATTTTTCAAACTCATCTGCCTCCCGATACATATTACAGTTGGGCACCGAGATACCTTGGGGGTATAAATTTCGAAAGGATCGTGCAAACAATTTCCAATATCAATCGGGTATATATGCCTTCTTTTCATGAGTTAAAGAAAGAGTTTTTTGTTATTTCCGCAGGCGATCGTCTTTTTTCTGCACTGGAGTTACTTTTTGTTGTATTGCTTTTCCTCCGGAAACCAAAGGTCCTTTTTCTGTACGTTGTGGGCGTTCTTGGACTACTGGCATTCTTTTATCTTCAAGATGGAGTTCGTTTACGGCATCACGGATATCTATACATCTTACTTATCGCCTGTCTTTGGCTGGGATATTATTTTCAGCCGGTAGATTTGAAGTCTAAATTTTTTAACCGGCTATCGATCACGGCCAACGTTTACCGTAACCTCTTTATAATAGCGATCCTGTTGAGCCAGTTTTACGCCGGCATCATCGTCAGCGCCGAAGCCTTGAATGAACAATTTTCCGCCGGAAAGGAGACCGCACAGTTCATCAAAAACAAGCATATGGATAAAATGATAATGCTGGGGGATATGGGTGAGCATATTGCTCCCATTGCGGGATATCTATGCAATACGATCTATTATCCCAAAATATCCCGATTCGGCTCTTATTTTCTATGGAACAGGGCGGGATTTGAGCGAAAAATTAACCAGGCTGTGATCTTTCGCGATGCCGAAAAGCTAATGTTGCAAAACCGGCAAAACGTGCTGCTCATTCTCACATACGAATTAAAACCCGACGAGATGACCCGTCGACTTGAATTCATTAGAAAATTCACAAATAGCTTAAAACGTGAAGAGATTTACTATTTATACATATTGCCATATAATAAAGATTGCTTAACCATAAGGGAACCGTACATAAGTGAAAAATAGAGTTCCGCATATTATTTTCCTGTATTGGGTGATCAAGGTAGTATCGACAACATTGGGGGAAACCGGGGCAGACATGTTCTCCATGACCTTAAATTTAGGCTATTGGACCACGATCGCGATATTCATGAGTGTATTTCTCATATTGCTTGCGATCAAGCTTTCTTTGAAAGGCTACCACCCATTGGTTTACTGGCTGACGTTTACCGCGTCGGCTATAGCAGGTACCGCGATATCCGACTTCATAGATCGCACATTAGGGTTTGGTTATGCGTTAGGATCCGCTATTTTGATAGTGATGTTATTGATAATTCTTGCGATTTGGTACAAAAAAGAAAGATCGATAAACGTGGAACATATTACGACGCCGACAGCGGAGATATTTTATTGGGCGGCTTTTTTGATCGCAAACACACTGGGGACGGCAGCGGGAGATTATTTAGCCGATAATATGGGGCTTGGATTTGTAAATAGTGCGATCTTGATATCAGTGATACTTGTTATTGTGGCTCTGCTGCACTTCTTTACGAAGATCTCCAACATATTACTATTTTGGGCGGCATTTGTTTTAACGAGACCGTTTGGCGCCACATTCGGTGATTTTCTTACCAAGCCCAGCGCAAAAGGAGGAATTAACTTTGGTACAGTTGCTTCCTCGATAGTTATCTTTATAATTTTCATTATTGCGATCCATAGAGAAACTATGCTGGAAAAATTAAGAAGAGAATGAAACAAAATATAATAAAGAGCCTATCGTTCCTTGACCGATTCCTGACGCTATGGATCTTCTTGGCCATGGCGGTTGGGGTCTGTTCAGGATATTTTTTCCCGCAGATAGTCAATTTCTGGAATAAGTTCCAGGTAGGCACGACCAATATCCCTATCGCAATCGGTCTTATCCTCATGATGTACCCGCCTCTGGCAAAAGTCAAATATGAGGAGATGGGGAGAGTTTTTAAAGACGTAAAGATACTGGCGCTTTCTCTTATCCAGAACTGGATCATCGGGCCGGTCCTGATGTTCCTGCTGGCCATAATATTTTTAAGAGGTTATCCGGAATATATGGCCGGTTTGATAATGATCGGGCTTGCCCGCTGTATTGCGATGGTAATTGTGTGGAATGAACTCGCAAAAGGAGATACGGAATATTGCGCAGGTCTGGTCGCATTCAACTCGTTGTTCCAGGTAATATTTTATTCTGTCTACGCATGGGTGTTCATCACGATCCTTCCGCCATTTTTCGGCCTGAAAGGCGTTCAGGTAAGCGTCACGATAGCTCAGATAGCTAACAGCGTCTTTATCTATCTTGGCATACCGTTTCTTGCAGGCATTATCACTCGTATGACTTTATTAAAATTGAAGAGCAAGAAATGGTATGAGGAACAATTCATTCCTAAGATAAGCCCGATAACACTGATAGCGTTATTATTTACCATATTGGTAATGTTTTCTCTGAAGGGTGAATATATAATAAAGATACCGCTTGATGTTGTACGAATAGCGATCCCGCTTTTTATCTATTTTGTTATTATGTTCTTAGTGTCCTTTTATATGGGCAGGAAATTCAACGCAGGCTATGCGAAGACAGCGACACTATCGTTTACCGCCGCAAGTAATAACTTTGAACTTGCCATAGCTGTTGCTGTAGCAGTTTTCGGAATTAATTCAGGGGCCGCATTTGCCGCTGTTATCGGGCCGTTGGTTGAGGTCCCTGTATTGATCAGCCTGGTCAACGTAGCGCTTTATTTTAAAAGAAGGCATTTCGCATGAAGAAGGTGTTCATAAAGACCTTCGGTTGCCAGATGAATATCCGCGATTCGGAATTCATGATGGGGCATCTATTGGAGAGCGGGTTTCGCGCTGCGAAGTCTATTCAGAACGCGGATATTATCCTGTTCAACTCCTGCTCCGTGAGAAAACATGCGGAAGACAGGCTATTCGGCAATATCGCGGACCTGCGGAAACTAAAAGCTAAAAAGCGCGATCTTGTAATAGGCCTGATAGGATGCACGGCTCAAAGCCATAAACAGAAGGCCCTGGAAAATGCCCCGCTCATAGATTTTGTCTGCGGTCCAGGCAATGAGGCGGACATCCCGAGCCTGATAAATGCGGTACTGTTGGGCCGCTGTGCCATAATAGCTACCGACAAGGTAGATGAGAAGCGCCCCGAACTATTCCCGAAATACCGCGCCGAAAAATTCAAAGCTCACGTATCGATAGGCGAGGGATGCAATAATTTCTGCTCTTACTGCATAGTGCCGTATGTACGCGGTAAAGAGCGCTCCAGAGACGCGAAAGATATTATCAGGGAGGCCCGGGACCTCGCGGAGCGCGGATTTAAAGAGATAACTTTATTGGGGCAGAATGTCAATTCGTATAAAGGGTGCAGTTTCGCAAAGCTGCTCGAAAAAATTAACAAGATAGACGGCATCGAGCGCATAAGATTTATGACCAGCCATCCCAAGGACGCAACGCCCGAATTATTCAAAGCTATAAGAGACCTGGATAAAGTCTGCGAGCACCTGCATCTGCCGCTTCAATCCGGTTCCGACAGGATATTGAAACTGATGAACAGAAGATATACCGCGAAAAAGTATTTGAAGCTGGCTGAAATATACAAAAAGCTTGTTCCTGAAGGCTCCATAACCACCGACTTTATCGTAGGATTTCCGGGCGAGACTAAGCGTGACTTTCAGGATACGCTCGACCTGATGAAAAAGATACGTTTCGACAGCGCGTTCACTTTCAAATATTCACCGAGGCCGCCCGCGAGATCGGCAAGGTTTAAAGACAGCGTTAAGAAAGAAGAGAAAGAGGATAGGCTTAAAGCTCTCCTCGAGCTTCAAAGCAAGATCTCTTTGGAACGCAATAAGCCGGCGGAAGGAAAGATATTAGAAGTTCTCGTAGATGGCGTTAATAAAAAAGACGCCGTAATGCTTACCGGAAGGACGCGAACCAACAAAGTGGTTGTATTTGAAGGCGACAAGCGGCTTGTCGGCAAACTTGTAAATGTCAGGATCGAATATGCCGCGCCGTATGTGCTAAAAGGGAGGAAGATATGAAAAGTTGCAAGTTGCAAGTCGCATGTCACACGAAAATGATAATAACTCTTGTTTTTATTTTGCTTTCAGCTGCCGGCTTTCAGCCGTCGGCTTATTGCGCCGAGTCGGAGATAATGGAGGCCGAGAAGGCGTTCCTTGAAGGGCATTATGAAAAAGCGATAAATGAATCCGGAAGGCTGATCGACGCGAGGAGCCGCCAGAGGGACGAGTTATATTATTTAAAAGGTTTAAGCGAGCTCAAATTAAATAAATTCAATGATTCAAGAAAGACTTTCGAAACCCTCCTCTCGAAGTATCCGCGGTCAAAGAGGGGCCTGGACGCGCGCCTTGGCATCGGCGACGCGTATTTCCTGGAAGGCCGTTACAATGAAGCGGGAAAAGAGTATAATACGGCTCTCTCCGCGTTCCCCAAGGATAAAAATATCTCCGTTGTATATCAAAAATTAGGGGAATGTTCTAAAAAAATAGGCACTGACGACAAAACCAGGGTACCGGTGCTGTCAAATCTTCCGATGCAGGCTCAGGCGGGCGGCTCTGCGGTAGAGTCTAATTTTACTTCGAGAACGAGTTTTGTGCCGCAGGAAGTGCCGCGCGGCGAACAGACATCCGTCATAACCGTGCAGGTCGGGAGCTTCAAGAATAAAAGGAACGCTGAGAATATGTCGCAGAAGCTGCACAGGCTCGGATACGAAAGCTTCGTCGAGATACCCACCGGCGCAGGCGACAGGCTATACAGGGTCAAGGTGGGCAGGCTCAATTCGCATCAAGAGGCTGAGACGCTGGCTAGCCGGCTTAAGAAGAGCGGTTATAAAGTAAAAATATGCGGAAATTGACCGTCATATTCATAATCGGCCCTACCGCGATAGGAAAGACTGACTTTTCCATAAAACTTGCGAAGCGCGTTAGAGGCGAGATAATATCGGCCGATTCGATGCAGGTCTATAGAGGGATGCGAATTTTAAGCCAGGCGCCGACCTCTCGCGAGAAGAAAACGGTCAGGCATCACCTTGTGGAATTCCTCGATCCCGGAAAAGAATACAGCGTTGCGTCATTCCGGGATAAGGCAAGCCGTCTCATTGCATCCATGATCGCTCGAAAAAGGACACCCATTGTTGCCGGCGGAAGCGGCCTATATATGAAAGTCCTGGTAGACGGACTTTTTCCTTCTCCTCCTGCCGATATGAAATATAGAAGATCCTTGGCAAGGTATATAGTAAAGGACGGCTCGGCAAAACTTCACAAAAAACTCGCCGCGATAGATCCCGTTGCTGCCGGCAAGATCCATCCCAATGACGCGAGGCGTATCATAAGAGCCCTTGAACTATATAATTCTACCGGGCGGACAATGACTGAACTAAAGGCCCAGACGCATGGCCTGAAAGACCAATATAATATAAAGATCATCGGGCTTATACGACCCCGTAATGATATTTATAAAAGGATCGAAGACAGGATCGACAGGATGTTCGATGAAAATATCGTCGGCGAGGTCAAGCGGCTGCGTAAAAAAAGATTGTCGAAAACCGCGAATGCGGTATTGGGTTATAAAGAGATCGCCGGATATCTTGACGGCGAATACGATATCGATACAGCAAGATCGCTTATGAAGTTGAATACCAGGCATTTTGCGAAGCGGCAGATGACGTGGTTCAGGGCGGATGGTAGGATCAGGTGGTTTGATTTGAGTAAGATGGGTGAAAAGGAAATAATCAGAAAAGTATGCATTAACCTTAAATCAGATAGGAGATAACGTGGAACGCGCACTACTAGTCACAGTCGATTTTCATAAAAATGAAACATGGACGGCAGAAGAGAGGTCGTCGGAACTGGCCGAGCTTGCGCGGTCTGCCGGGGCCCAAGTCATAAAAGAAGAGATCGTCCGCAGGCACGAGCCGGCGCCTGCATGTTTTATCGGGTCCGGGAAAGCCGAAGAGATCGCCGCGTTTTGCGCCAGCGAAGCTATAGCTCTGGTTATATTCAATAACGATCTGAGGCCGACACAGCAGAAGAACCTCCAGGATATAATAAAAGTAAAAGTGCTCGATAGGACCCAGCTCATCCTCGACATATTCGCAAAGCGGGCGCATTCGAACGAAGGCAAACTGCAGGTCGAGCTGGCCCAGCTATTGTATCTCATGCCGCGGCTCACAGGTAAGGGCGTTGAGATGTCGAGGCCCGGCGGCGGTATCGGGACGAGCGGGCCGGGAGAGCAAAAGCTCGAGGTCGAAAGGCGCCGGATCAGGGTGAGGATATTCAAATTGAAGAAAGACCTTGAGGACATGCACAAGCGCCGCGAGATGATGAGAAAAAAGCGCGACAGGTTCTCGATGCCGACGGTCGCCATAATAGGTTATACGAATGTAGGGAAATCCACGCTGATAAATGCCCTTACAGGATCGGAAGTCATTGTCAGGGATAAATTGTTCGCCACGCTCGATCCTACAGTGAGAAGGTTCCGGGCGCCTGATGGGAGAGAGATCCTCTTTATAGACACGGTGGGCTTCCTGAATAACCTTCCGCACCATCTCATAGAGGCCTTTAAAGCGACTTTGGAAGAAGTTACAGAGGCGGATATCTTATTGCACGTCGTTGATGCGAGTCATCCGAAGGCGATAGAACAATCTGACGCCGTATTCAAGGTGCTGGAGGAGATAAAAGCTAAAGACAAGCAGATCATTACCGTCCTGAATAAGATCGATAAAGTGCCCGAAGGAAATGTCATAGAAAAACTGAAAGGGTATTTCGGAGAGGCCGTCGCCATCTCCGCCCTTAACAAGACCGGCTTTGCAGAATTGATAGATAGGGTATCCTCAGCCATCCCGAATTCTCCAAAATAAATTATTGACATTTAGCACTCTTTGGTGTAGAGTGCTAATAGGTATGAGAAACGATAATGCATTAACAGATACCGGGAAAAGGCATCAAGGGGTTCTTGCTATAATAGTGAGGCGTTATGTCGAAACGGCCGAGCCGGTCGGGTCGAGATACGTCGCCAAGAACCTCGGCCTTTCCAGCGCCACCATACGGAATGTCATGGCGGACCTGGAAGAAGCCGGTTTCATAACCCATCCGCACACCTCCGCAGGCAGGATACCGACCGATAAGGGATACAGGTATTACATAGATTCCCTGATGCATTTAAGCGGCGTCAATGCCCAGACCGCACAATCGATAAAAAATGAATATCATCCGGCCATGCGCTCTCTCGAGGACATGCTGGAGAGGACCACTCACCTCGTATCAACATTAACCAACTATGTCGGGATCAACATATTTCTGGAATATCATAAACTCTACCTTGACGGCGCAAGCCACATAATAGAACTCCCCGAATTCAGGGACCTGAAGAAACTGCATACGATCCTGAGGTCCCTGGAGGAGAAGCGCGATATCTTGAGCCTTTTAAGCGATGAGATCGACGACGACCGCCTGACTATACATATAGGTAAGGAGAATAAATTCAATTATCTGAGTGAATGCAGTATCGTAACGCGCGGGTATAAAACGAAGGGCAAGGTCAAAGGAAGGGTCGGCGTCATAGGGCCGAAGAGGATGGCCTATGAAAAGGTCATACCGGCCGTGGAATTACTTGCCGATACAGTCAGTGAAATGCTCGAAGATCTAGAGGCCTAAATTTTATGTCAGAAAAAGAAAAAGATACGAAAAATAATAAGCCGGAAAGCAATAAGAACGAAATAGCTGTCGTTTCTAAAAAGGAATATGAGACGATTAAAGCGAAGGCTGCCGAGTGCGATGAGCTTAAGGATAAGCTCCTGAGGACCCAGGCGGAATTCGATAATGCGCGAAAGCGCATGGAGAAAGAGAAGCTGGATTTTCTTAGATACGCCAACGAAGGGCTTATATTGGGATTGTTGCCCATACTTGATAATATGGAGATAGCGGAAAAACACATTAAAGAGGCGAAAGATTTTAAGGCGGTCCAGGAAGGCGTTGACATGATCCAGCTTCAGATGCAGGCATTTTTGAAAGACATAGGGATCGTGCGTATAAAGACTGTGGGCGATAAATTCGACCCGCATCTGCATGACCCGATAGAGGTGGAGGAATCCGAAAAAGATGATGGTTTGGTCCTGGCTGAATTGAAGCCGGGTTACATGTTTAACGGCAAGCTGTTAAGGCCGGCGATGGTGAAAATTACAAAAAAGAAGGAAGAAAAATAAGGGGGTATTTATGGCAAAAGTAATAGGAATCGACTTAGGAACTTCGAACTCCGCGGCAGCGCACATGGAGGCAGGGCGGCCTGTGATAATCCCGTCTGCGGAAGGCGCGGGAGTATCGAGCGGCAAGGCATTCCCGTCTTTCGTGGCGTTTACCAAGGATGGACAGAAGCTCGTAGGCGAGCCGGCAAGGAGACAGGCATCGGTCAATCCCGAAGGCACGATATTCGCCGCAAAGCGTAAAATGGGAACCGATTTCAAATATAAGGTATACGGAAAAGAATATACGCCCCAGCAGATATCGGCGTTCATCCTGCAGAAAATAAAACAGGACGCGGAAAGCTACCTGGGCGACACTGTGAACGAAGCCGTTATCACGTGCCCTGCCTATTTTAACGATAACCAGAGACAGGCGACAAAAGACGCCGGCGAGATAGCGGGGCTTAAAGTATTGAGGATAATCAATGAGCCGACAGCGGCGTGCCTTGCGTACGGTCTGGATAAAGCCGGCAAAGAGCAGAAGATAATGGTATTTGATCTCGGCGGCGGAACACTCGACGTAACGACGCTTGAAATGGGTTGGGACGATGAGCACAAGGCGGCCACATTTGAAGTCATCTCGACGAGCGGCGATACGCAGCTCGGCGGAACAGACATGGATAACGCTTTGATCGATTACATCACGAACCAGTTCAAAAGAGATACGGGGATCGATCTAAAGAACGACAAGATGGCAATACAGCGTATAAGAGAAGCGGCCGAGAAAGCTAAAGTAGAGTTATCGAGTACGCTTTCAACAGATCTGAATCTGCCGTTCGTTACCGCGGATGCGTCGGGTCCGAAACATTTGACCATGTCGCTGAACAGGGCAAAGTTAGAAGAGCTCATCTCGCCGATAATAGAAAAGTGCCGCGGTCCGATAGAACGCGCGCTTGGCGATGCAAAGCTGACGGCAAAAGATATCGATAAAATAATCCTCGTTGGCGGACCAACAAGGATGCCGGTAGTGCAGAAGTTCGTCGAAGATTATGTTGGAAAGAAGATAGAGCGCGGCGTAGACCCGATGGAATGCGTGGCGCTTGGGGCAGCGATACAGGCGGCTATCATGACAGGAGAGGCTAAAGACGTCCTCCTCCTCGACGTGACGCCGCTTTCACTCGGCATTGAAACGCTCGGCGGAGTTTCGACGCGTCTCATCGAGAGAAATACGACTATCCCCACGAGAAAGAGCCAGGTATTCTCGACTGCAGCGGATAACCAGACCGCTGTCACGGTCAGGGTCCTGCAGGGCGAGCGCAAAATGGCTGAAGGCAATATCGAACTCGGAAGGTTCGATCTTGTCGGCATACCTCCGGCGCCTCGAGGAATTCCGCAGATCGAAGTTACATTTGACATAGACGCGAATGGTATCGTTCACGTCAATGCCAAAGACCTCGGCACCGGTAAAGAGCAGTCGATAAAGATCACCGCGCCGAAGAAACTCTCCAAGGAAGAGATAGATAAGTTCGTCAAAGAGGCCGAGAAGTTCGGCTCTGAGGATGAGAGGCGTAAAGAGGAAGTCGAGACGATCAACCAGGCCGATACGCTCGCTTATGCGGTGGAAAAGTCATTAAAAGAGCTGGGCGACAAAGTCAGCCCGACCGAACGCGCAGATATCGAATCGAAGCTCAATGACCTGAAGCAGGCTATTAAAGATAAGAACGTAGCAAGTGTTAAGCGCGGCACCGAAGAGCTCACCAAGGTCTCGCATAAACTTGCTGAGGAGATATATAAGAAGACTCAAAGCGCGGGCAAAGGTCCGGGCGCAGGCGGTGAGGAAGCAGGCCCGCATATGAATAGGCCGCAGGAAGAGCCGGAGACGGAAAAAGAGTCTGCGGGGCCGAAAAAGGACGATGTCATTGATGCGGAATACACCGAGGAAGATGACGATAAGGGTAAGCGCGGGAAGAAGTAAAAATTTCGCATCGTGGTAGAATGTGATGCGTCGAGTGGTTCGCGGGGATTAAAATTTTCGATGCTAGCGGAGGCATAACTTTTGGGTGTTGCCTCCGCTTGTCGCTCGCTCGGATTAGGCATCCTCGCTCGCTGTGGTAAAATTTCGATGGCCGCTCAACCTGNNATAATTGACCAGTTTTCGCGTCCTGCTAAATCGCCCCAAAGTATCGAAATTTTACAACAGTCGCTTCGGCAAGCACCCAAAAGTTCTGCCATCTGACGGGAATCGAAAATTTTCCTGAAAGGGTATTGTTCGAGCGAGGCCGAAGGCCGAGTCGAGAACTTATGGCAGTCTTATAGAAAAGCTGGCTCACTATTTGAGTGAGATGGACGCGTGATTTAATAGAGCGAGATAGACTTTTATTTTCGGCTGTATCAAAATTGCGATGCTGGATGGGAGGAAATAATGGAAACGACAAAAACTGTATACTTAATTTTTCACGATAACATTAATCTTGAATCAGCAAATCGCTTTATGGATTTTTGCAACAAAGCTATCCAGCAGTACAAGCCACAACAACTCTATTTTCTATTCTCTTCAGGAGGCGGTGCAGTCGATTCGGGGGTTACACTATACAATTATCTCAAAGGTCTTCCTCAAGAAGTTATCATGCATAATGTAGGGAGCATAGACTCTATTGCGAATGTTATTTTCCTTGCAGGGAAAATAAGATATGCAACACCAGCATCTGCTTTTCTTTTGCACGGTATTTATTGGACATTTAGCCAGAATACAAGTCTGACCTATAGCCAGATGCAAGAAACAGTAAGTAGGTTTGATGCGGGAGAAGCTCTTACGGCTAAAATCATAGGAGAACGGACTAAACTTACCACTGAAGAGGTTAGAGCATTATTTAGGCAAGGTCAATCAAAGGATCCAGCCTTTGCTCTTGAAAAAGGTATGATAGATAAGGTGCTTGACGTAAATATTCCGCAGGGTGCGCCAGTACATTCAATTGTTGCAACGAAGTAGAAAGTGGGATGACGAGGTCGGGTCCGAAAGGGACACGCCCCGATAGATGTGTTCCAGAAAAGATCTATAGATACTTAAGGATTTATGCCAGAAGACGATATTAAAACTATGGAACAATATAAAATTGTTCGAAAGTCTATTGAACATTTTGATAAACTTCTAAGTGATCTTAGAAAAATTGTATGGGGCTTTAATGGAACGATTGCTGCGGTCATAGTTTATCATGGTAGAACCATTATTAAACCCGATTCGTCCTCGTTTCTTACCGACAAGACTAAAGTAAAAATATTAATCCTTGGAAGCCTCCTTTTTACTCTTACAAATATTTTAATTTGGGCTGTTGAAAAGCATTACCATCGATATCTTACAATGTCAGCAAAAGTTTCAGAGGAAATTGAAAAAAAGCTTTTTAAGAATACAAAAATGCAACTAACCTATCGCTTAAGAGAAATTCGCGATTACGGATTTTATGATGAAGCAATTCCAAAAGTAATAAGTAATATAATGTCTAAGATTTCCACCTATGTTAGATCCTATGATTTTATATATTTATTTCCAATAATTGCTTCTGAGTTTTTAAATATATATTTAGCGTATAAACTCAAAAATTTAGATTATTTGATTATGTCAAGTATGATGTTTCTTTTCTCGATAGGTGCAAGTTATATTATAGTGCAACGTAGTTATTGTGTAACCAATCGTTATGATTTGAAAGACGACCAAGAAAAATAGGGGTTAGGTCCGAAAGGGACACGCCTCGATAGACGTATTCCCGGGTGACACACCTCCAGAAGACAGTTAGAAAGGAAAAATATGAGTCAATTTTTAAGAGATGAAGTATTAAAAAATTTAAGCATTACCGAAGATGTGCTAAGAAGAATAAATGAAGATTTTCTTGAGATTGTGGCACAAGCTGATAAAAATAATCAAGAAAAAAATTTAAAACTTAGCTATGTTATTCGCTTCGATAATAAAGGATTTCGTCTCTTCGATTTTAATAGTGTTATGAAATACTTTCAAGAAGCACATCGCGTTGAACGCTTTATTTTTATGCTGGAATCAAAGGAAAGTATTGCTAGCTATAAAATGCAGGGTAAAAGCATCGAGTTGAATTTCTATTCGAAAGAGCCCAATAATTGTTCTTTGGTCGTGCAGGATGATAATTCCGACTGGGTAGATGCGGTTTTTTGGAAAATTAAAGAACGTTTAAATCAGTATAAAAATAGTAATTTTATAGTAAGGAATAGATTGGTCCCATTCATTGTTCAATTAATAGGTGTTGTTACAGGATTTATAGTGAGCTTGTTGATTGCAATTAAATTATCGCCTAAACTAGCGATAGAAAATGCATTGGCTTTTAGCTTTGTTATAGCATTCCTTATATTTTCAAATTGTTGGGTTTTTATTTATGATGCCATTCTGAAAACTTTAAATTATTTTTGGCCAAATATTTCATTTAAAGAAGGGAAAAGTATTCATTGGTTGGCCAAGGCATTGATAAGCACTGCGTTTGTTGGTGGTTTCCTTTATTTATTTGGTCGCCTATTTTCATATTTAGTTGTGATTTTTAAGTCTATACTTAAATAGCATTATTTAATCATAGGAAAGGAAAGTCGGGTAAATTGGGGCCATCCTAGAAGGGGACACCCTAGGAATTGAGTAAGCTGATTCGAGGCTAGGTAAATTTATGGGTGGCCGAGGTCCAGCCTTGAGGCGATGACGAGGCCGTATAGATAGAGACGTCTACCGATGCAGTCGGGAAGCGTCTTTGCAAGCAATCGGGAAAGTATCCTAGGGGACAGCTTCCGCTTTGGATTTAGGGCAGCTTCCCGATTAGAATGCTAAACGTCTCTTAAACACTTAAACAGGAGTCTTGGGGAGGTTTTCATGAGTAAAAAAATCATATTCATACTGAGCTTACTACCATTTTTACTTTTCTCTGTTTCTTCTGCAGAGAGCATAGCAGATAAAGTTAAAAATAGCGATCTAATTATAGTTGGTTTACTGCATCTTGATAAAGACAATCACCCAGTGCCAACAGGCACGGAAGGAACCTCTTTTATCATACCTACTGTGATTTCCGTTTTGAAAGGTAAAGTAATTAAAGAATATACAAACGTTATATTTGACGAGTCGATGAAAGTCGAAACGTATCCAGTATATGATTCCAAATATGGCAGACGGGGAAAAGGAATATTTTTTCTCAAACTTTGTAGACAAGGAAAATCGGAATATGCCTATTATACAGGGAGCATCATACCATATAGTGAAGAGATAGAAAGAGAGGTAATTAATTTAGTCGGCAAGTAACAGACTTTTACGACTATTTTTTATTAAAACACGCGCATAGATTTACTCAGATTGTGTTCAGGTGTGTAGTGTGCTAAAATTTTTCGGGTGACGCGAAGCATGCTTTTTATTGATGGGCGAGTATGGGATGGGGGTGCCGCCCAGCTAGGATTGCGATTGAAGCTAACCGGGTTAGAGGCGCTGGAAGTCTGGCAATCCTGGCGGCATACAGATACGCGCCTTGTTAGAGTCCAATTGTAAACCCCATACGAGCCCTAAAGCAAAAAGCATGCGAGCGGCAGGACCCGAAAAATTTTGGACCCATAAATTTACTTGGGTTTCAAAGCCGAGGAATAAGACACGCGTGTGGTTTGATATAGATCAAGGCTAAATAGAAAGGAATCGATTATGCCGAAATTCGGAGCGCCATTTTCGGGGCTAGCAAAAGACAAAAAGGTAACAAAAGAGGAATTAGTTCGCGCGATCCGATTTGTGATCGCGGCGGAATATGAAGCAATGCAGCTTTATATGCAGCTTGCAGAATCAACCGATAATAAATTATCGCAGGATGTGCTCAGGGATATTGCCGATGAAGAAAAAGTGCATGCAGGGGAATTCCTGAGATTATTGAAGGAGCTCGCTCCCGATGAAGAGAAGTTCTATAAAGAAGGGGCCAAAGAAGTAGAAGCGGCAATCAAAAAGAACAAAAAATAAAGTAATGGGGAAAATGGCAGACGTCCTATGTGAAGAAAGTTAGGGACGTTCCCCAGAGTGACACCTCAAAAAATATATAGAGGAGCGGAATGTATGAATAAAATAGTGATGGCATGTTTCATTTGCTATTGTGCAGTTATCTTCAGTACAGCATCATATGCGGAAACACTTTATTTGAAGTCTGGCGAGAAGGTAACAGGCAAGATAACAGCGCAATCATCCAAATCCGTTATGATACAAACTGCCGATGGCGGATATAGCACATATTCGTCAAAAGATATTGAGAAAATCACTAAAGAAGAGAATGGAATAATTGCTAAAACTCAATATAATGAAAAGGATAAATCATCTCAAGTGAGTGGATATGCCAAGGAAACAGAAGATGAATCAGTTGATAAGGGCATAAATTATTTTAAGAACCAGAAATACGACGAAGCTATAGATGCATTCAGCAGGGCCATTCAGATCAATCCTAATAAGGCTGATATATATAATAATAGAGGGCTTTCATATAAGATGAAGGGGGACCTCGATAATGCAATTATTGATTTTAATAAAGCGGTTGAAATTGATCCCACTTACGAGAAGGCCTATTATAACATGGGCTCGGCTTACTTCAAAAAAGGTGATTTTGATAAGGCCATAAAAGAGTTTGATAAAACAATTGAAATCAATCCTGGTTTTGTACAAGCATATGCCAATAGGGCATCAATCTATTTCCGTAAGAAAGAATATGATTCAAGTTGGGCGAATATGCATAAGGCGGAAGGGCTGGGATTTAAATTTGATCCAGAGTTTCTCCGGGATTTGAAAAGAGCCTCGGGAAGAGAAAAGTAAATTTTTGTAAAACACGCGCGTAGTTTGACACAGATTTTGTTTAGGTATATAGTGGATGGAATTTTTCGGGCGAGTAGAACGTCGCGGATTGTTTTGTTGACGTCAACAAAACGACATTTATGCGCCAAATCTTACGAACCAGGTTCGTAAGACGAATCTGGTTCGGTCTATGGGTTTTAATTAAGACACGCGAGTAGTTTGACACAGATTGTGTCTGGGGTGATAAAAAGTAGCAAAGTATTCGTGTAGCTGTTAAATGGCCGACTGGCCATGGGGGTTGAGCCGAATAGATTTTGCGATCACTTGCTTTACCACTAGACTATATATAGAAGAGTTACCATAACGGTTAATATAAAGGTATTTTTAATTCAATAAAGACTAAACACTCGTGAGAGCAAAATCCGGCGAAGCCCCCTGGCCTGGCGGCCATTTATGGGTGGGCAGGACCCGAAAAATTGCTAAGGAGGAGAGCGATATGAAGAAACTCTATCTTTCAGATACGAATAAGAAGATCGGCGGAGTATGCGGAGGGATGGGAGAGTATTTCGATATAGATCCGACGCTTATGAGGGTAATTTTTATATTGGTCACCTTGCTATCGTTCGGACTGGGCATTATCGGATATATCCTGATCTGGATGATCATCCCGCGAAAGCCGAAAAATTTACAGAGTGAATGAGGATAAATGACAAAGAAAGATTACTACGAGGTATTGGGATTATCGCGAGGTGCTTCTGCCGACGAGGTAAAGAAGGCCTACAGGAACCTCGCGCTCAAATATCATCCCGACAGGGTCCAGGCCGACAAGAAGAAAGAGGCTGAGGAACGCTTCAAGGAGATATCTGAGGCGTATGAGGTCCTCATAGACCCGCAGAAGAAGGGCACTTACGATCAATATGGCCACGAGGCCGTGGACAATTCATTCAAGCAGGGCGGATTCACGTGGCAGGACTTCCACCATTTTGACGACCTGAAAGACATATTTGGCGGATTTGATCTGAATGACCTCTTCAGAGGCTTCGGGACGGACGAGGAAGGCGGCGGCGGGAGAAGGCGCGCTGGTCCGAGAAGAGGCCGTGACCTCGAATACGAGATCGAGATAAGCTTTGAGGACGCGGTATCCGGGACTGAGAAGACGATAACTATCCCGCGCAACGAGACCTGTGATGAGTGCAACGGCAGCGGCGCAAAGCCCGGAACGAAACCTCAGACCTGTCCGGATTGCGGCGGACAGGGGCGGGTAAGTTCATCGGGCGGATTTTTTAATATTGTCAGGACCTGTCCCAGGTGCGGTGGAACGGGTTCTATAATAAAGACGCCATGCCCTGAATGCGGCGGAGCGGGAAGGATCAAAGCCCAGAGAAATATAAAGGTCAAGATACCGGCCGGCGTAGATTCGGGTTCGCGCCTTAGAATGCACGGGGAAGGCGAGGCCGGAGAAAAAGGCGGGCCTCGCGGCGACCTTTATCTTCTTATATATGTCCGGCAGCATGAGATGTTCGAGCGGCACGATTCCGATATAGTATGCGAGGTACCGATAAGCTATGTTACAGCCGTTCTCGGCGGGGAAGTCGAAGTGCCGACGATCGAAGGCAAGATAATGATGAAGATACCGCCCGGGACACAGGGCGACAGGGTATTCAGGTTGAGAGGAAGGGGCGTTGCCCATCTTCACGACCGCGGAAGAGGCGACCAGCTCGTCAAGGTCCTGATCGACGTGCCGACTGAAGTGACGCAAGACCAGAAAAAGGCGCTCAAAGAACTTGCGAGAGTGTCAGGAGAGGGCGGCGGGCCATTGGCCAGGTCGTTCTTAGAAAAGATGCGGAGAATATTCAGGTAATAAAGGGAGAGAAAATGCCGACTTACGATTACGAATGCGCTAAATGCGGGACTTTTGAGAAGTTCCAGAAGATGAGCGATGAGCCTATAAAGAAATGTCCCAAATGCGGCGGAAAAATCCATCGCCTGATAGGATCAGGCGGCGGAATAATATTCAAAGGAAGCGGATTCTACGAGAACGATTATAAGAAAAAAAGAGGATCGAAGAGCGATAGCGACAAGGGCTGCTCGGGCGGGAAATCGGACGGCTGCAAAGGCTGCTCCATGAATAAAGGTAAAGATTAAAGATGCCTAAGATAATTCCGTTTAAAGGCTTGAGATATAATGCCGCAGTCGTGGATGACCTGAGGGCTGTTGTAGCGCCTCCTTACGATATAATATCCGACAGCCTACAGGATGAGCTTTACAGGACGCATCCCAATAATATTGTGCGCCTGATACTGAATAAGATCGAAGATGTGGATACTGCCAAGTATAATCGTTACACGCGCGCAGGAGAGTTTTTTGATAGCTGGCTTAAAGATAACATCCTCGTCCAGGACAACGGCAAGTCTTTTTACGTTTATTCCCAGATCTACACATATAATGGTAAGTCGAAAGAGCAGATGGGCTTTGTAGGCCTTATGGAGATCGATATGGCCGGCAATAAAGTATTGCCCCATGAAAATACGCTGGCCGCGCCTAAGACCGACAGGCTTAACCTCATGCGCGAGGTCCGGGCTAATCTTAGTCCGATATTCGTTCTCTATGACGACAGGGATCATAAGATCGTCAGCATGATGAAGAAGTTCTGTTCGAAGGTCGCTCCTGCCTCCGATGTCATGTTCCAGAACGTAAGGAACAGGATATGGAAGCTCGATGATGAAGCGTTGATCGAGGAAATAGAAAAATTCATGGCCGATAAGAACATCTTCATTGCAGACGGCCATCACCGGTATGAGGTGGCGCGCATGTACGCCACGGAGATAGAGAATAAGGACGTCCCTCAGCATCTCAAAGAAAGCTCAAAATATTTAATGGTATATTTCGTGGAATCCGACGAAAAGATGCTCTCCGTTCTGCCCGCGCACAGGCTTGTCAGGGACTTAGGAGAGCTCAAACCCGGCGACATAAAGAAACGGCTCGAAAAATATTTCAGCATAAAAAAAGCGCCGAACCTTAAAGCCCTTATGTCGAAATTGGATAAAGGAGGACTCCATTGTTTCGGAATGTATCTTGGCAAAAAAGAGTTTTATCTTCTGAAATTAAAAGACCCCGCAATATCTGACAAGGCCATAAAAGATAAACCAAAAGCATGGAAGCGGCTGGACGTTTCAATACTGCACTTATTCATATTTCAGCATATATTGGGCATCTGCGATGGCGACGACAACATAGAATTCGTCAAAGACCCGAAAGATGTTGTTAAATTGATGAAAGAAGGCAAATACGGCGCGGCGTTCTTCCTGAACCCCACCAAGCCCGGCGACGTGAAAAGAATAGCGTCGCTCGGCGAGAGGATGCCGCGAAAAGCCACTTATTTCTATCCGAAACCATTGTCAGGGCTGGTGATCAATAAGCTTTAGGAGGGTTAGACTGACTTATGTGCGGGATCTGCGGCTACATACATCTGGATAAGTCCAAACGCCCGTCCGAAGCTATCCTGAAGTCGATGATGGATACGCTTAAGCTGAGAGGGCCGGACGATGCCGGCGTCTTCCTGAAAAATAATGTTGCCCTTGGCCACAGAAGGCTCTCGATCATAGACCTTGCCTCCGGCCATCAGCCGATGACGAACGTTGACGGCTCTATCGCCATCGTATATAACGGCGAGGTCTATAATTTCCCGGAGATCAAGGACGAGCTGATAAAGAAAGGCCGCAGTTTTAAAACGCATTCCGATACGGAAGTGGTGATCCAGGCGTATGAAGAGTACGGCGTCGATTGCCTCAAACTTTTTAACGGGATGTTCGCGTTCGCCATATGGGACTCCCGCAAAGACCTTCTTTTCGTTGCGCGCGATAGGTTCGGCAAGAAACCGCTCTATTACGGCACATTCGACAACCAGTTCATATTTGGCTCGGAATTAAAAGCCCTCCTGAAACACCCGTCCGCAAGAAAAGAGATCAATACCGATGCCGTTTCCAAATACCTGGCCTATGAATACGTGCCGACGCCATATTCGATATTCAAAAATATATATAAACTCGAGCCGGCCTCATATCTCGTCCTTAAGAACGGCAAGACGGAGATAAAAGAGTATTGGGACCTGGAATTTGAGCGAGGCGCTAAATTCGATCTAAAAGAGGCTGAAAAGCGGCTCCTCGAGCTATTGAAAGAGTCCGTCAGGAAACGCCTCATAAGCGATGTGCCTCTCGGCGTATTTTTATCCGGCGGGATCGATTCGTCGGCCGTTGTTGCCATGATGGCCGAATTGATGGACCCGAAGTCGATAAAGACATTCTCCATAGGATTCAAGGAAAAGTCATTCGATGAATCGAGCGATGCAAGGCGCGTAGCAGAATATTTCGGCACGGACCATCGCGAGGAGATCTTGGACCCGGGCGCCATGCTCGGCATCTTCCCGAAAATATTAGATCTATTGGACGAACCGTTCGCCGACTCTTCTATAATCCCGACGTATCTGGTCTCGAAATTTACCAGACAGCACGTAACTGTGGCGTTAGGCGGCGACGGGGGCGACGAGCTCTTTCTGGGATACCCTTCATTCCTCGCGCATAAGATCGATGAATACCTGTCTATGATACCCGGCGCGCTTAAAAAGATACCGTTACAGGTCCTGGCAAGGATCACAGCGGCGTCGACCGATTACATGAGCGCCAATTTCAAGGCAAAGAGATTTTTAAGGGGCCTGGACTTTTCCGGGGATGTCCGCCACCAGGCGTGGATAGGTTCGTTTACGCCCCGGGAACAAAAAAATCTGTTTTTGCCGGGTTTAGGACTCGATCTCGGCCAGTCCAAGATATACGCGCCGACGAAAAGAGCTTTCGATAATACAGCTAAACTTGCGCCTCTCGACAAAGCCATATATATTTACGTGAAGACCTACATGACCGATGATATTCTAACCAAGGTCGACCGGGCGAGCATGGCGAATTCTCTCGAGGTGAGGGCGCCGTTCCTGGACGCTGACTTTGCCCGGTTCGCGTGTTCCATACCGGTTTCCCAGAAGCTCAAAAATTTTAACACAAAATGGATACTGAAAGACGCCCTGAAAGGCAAGCTTCCCGAAGAGACGCTCAAAAAGTCGAAAAAGGGCTTTGCAGTCCCGGTAGCGAAATGGCTCAAAGAGGACCTGAGGCCCATGCTGGATGAGGCTTTTGACAGGAAGAAGATTGAAAGAGAAGGCATATTCGATTATAATTATGTAAATAAGCTGAAAGACGAATTCGCGGCGAATGAGAACGATACCCGGAAAGAAATCTGGTCGCTATTCATGTTTGAGATGTGGTATGATAAGTGGATGTAAGATTTTCCTAACCCGATAGGGCAGATTGACCGGCAGGGGCCCTTTCGGCTAATTTTGTGGCTCGCTGCAATTGGTATGTACAAGATTTGTATCATTCAATTGCGACGCTCGCTCACAAAATTTAACGCCTCAAGGGCACCCTGCCGGTATCTGCCAACATGCGAGTAATGAAAAATTTTACGGAAAGAGGCTAAAGATGGGTGAGACTGTACTGAAAGACATTAAAGATGCCCTGATGAAGGGCGACAGGGCGGGCGTCGTGGCATTTACCAAATGCGCGCTTGAACAGGGGATGGCGGTAAAAGATATCCTCGATAAAGGCCTCATCGCCGGCATGGAGATAATAGGCAATAAATTCAAGTGTAACGAGATATTCATCCCGGAAGTCCTGATATCTGCCAAGGCAATGCACGCGGGCATGGCGATCTTAGAGCCCCAATTCATCAGCTGCGGGATAAAACCGGCCGGGAAAGTCGTTATAGGGACGGTAAAAGGCGATCTCCACGATATAGGCAAGAATATAGTGAGCATGATGTTCAAAGGCGCGTGCTTTGAAGTCGCGGACCTCGGGATAGACGTGCCTGTCGAGAAATTCGTGGACGCCGCCAAAAAAGGCGGCATCGACGTTATTGCCATGTCATCCCTCCTTACAACATCGATGAACTCCATGAAAGAGACGATAAAGGCGCTGGAGAGGTCCGGCATCCGCGATAAAGTGAAGATAATGGTCGGCGGCGCTCCCGTGACCCAGGATTTTGCAAATTCGATCGGCGCGGACGCTTATGCCAAAGACGCCGCTACCGCAGTCGACAAGGCGAAGGAAATGCTGAAGAGGTAACATGCCGCTTTTCCCGAGAAAACCGAAATACACGATAGTCAAGGTCGCCAAGAAAAGGGACATCCCTGAGGACCTCTGGACGAGGTGCGAAGATTGTAACGAGCTCATATATAACAAAAAGCTCGACGAGAACATGCGCGTATGCCATAAATGCAATTATCATTTCAATATCGGCGCGCATGAGCGCGTGAAGCTCCTGATAGACGAAGGCACTTTCGAAGAGATGGACGCGGGGATGGAATCGCTCGATCCGCTTAACTTTGAAGGGCCAAAGACATATAAAGAGAAGCTGAAGAAAGACCAGGAGCTCACAAAGCTTAAAGACGCGGTCATAACGGGCAAAGGCGTTTTAAATTCCAGCCCCGTCATATTAGGCGTTACGGACGCCAGGTTCATAATGGGCTCCATGGGCTCGGTGGTGGGAGAGAGATTGACGAGGGCCATCGAGCGCTCCACCAAAGAGAAATTGCCTCTAATAATAGTGTCAGGTTCAGGCGGCGGCGCGAGGATGTACGAGGGAATGTATTCGCTCATGCAGATGGCCAAGACATCGGCGGCTCTGAGCAGGCATAACAGGGCCGGCGGCCTGTTCATATCGGTACTGACGAACCCGACAATGGCCGGGATCATGGCGAGTTTCGCTTCGCTGGGAGACCTTATAATAGCAGAACCGAAGGCGCTGATCGGATTTACCGGCCCGCGCGTAATAGAGCAGACAATAAGGCAGAAGCTTCCCCACGGTTTCCAGAGGGCCGAATTCCTGCTGAACCACGGCCTTATAGATATGATAGTGCACCGCAAGAACATGAAAGAGACACTTTCCAAGCTTATAGCTTATTTCTAATTGCATCTACTATAACAATATGATATAATCCCACCTTAATGGCACAAGTAAGTCTAAAGAATGTATCAAAGGCCTTCCCAGGCAATGTCTGGGCAATACGCGACATAACCCTGGGGATCGAGAATAAAGAGTTCATCGTATTTGTCGGGCCGTCCGGCTGCGGCAAATCCACTACACTGCGCATAATCGCCGGCCTCGAAGAGGCCACTTCGGGCGATGTCTATATAGGCGACCAGATGGTCAATGACGTCCCTCCAAAGGACAGGAATATCGCCATGGTATTCCAGAATTACGCCCTCTATCCTCACATGACCGTTTATGACAATATGGCATTCGGCCTTCGTTTAAGGAAATATCCCAAGCAAGAGATAGATACGCGCGTCAAAGACGCGGCCACCATCCTCGGGATAGAGAAGCTTCTGCATCGCAAGCCCAGGGAACTTTCAGGCGGCCAGAGGCAGCGCGTCGCCGTAGGAAGGGCGATCGTGAGAAAACCGCTCGTCTTTCTATTCGACGAGCCGTTGTCGAACCTGGACGCCAAGATGAGAGTGCAGATGAGGACAGAGATAAAGAAGCTGCACATAAGGCTCCAGACGACGATGATATACGTTACGCACGACCAGACAGAGGCCATGACTATGGGCGACAGGATCGTAGTCATGAAAGACGGGCACATCCACCAGATAGCGGACCCCATCACGCTTTATGACAAACCCGTCAACAAATTCGTGGCCGGCTTCATAGGCTCACCCCCGATGAATTTCGTGAATGGCACGGTCGTAAAGAAGAATGGGAAGATGTATTTTAACGAAGGAAAATTCCAGGTCAAACTCATCGATGCTATGGTGAAGCCCATGCTGCCGTACGTCGATAAAGAGGTCATATTCGGGATAAGGCCGGAAGATATGTACGATAAGCTTTTTGTGTCCGATGCCCCGCCCGAGAATACGATAAAGGCGACCTGTGAGGTAATAGAGCCGATGGGCTCCGAGGCGTTCCTGTATCTCAATACCGGCAAGAACCCGTTAGTCGCTAAAGTCGGCGGCCACAACAAGCCGACGATCAATCAGGATATGGACCTGGTCTTCGATATGTCGAAGATCCATTTTTTTGACAAAGAGACAGACAACACAATAATTTAATTGTGAATGAGATCTCCTCCTAACAGATCTGTTCTAGGCGCCGCTTCTGTATTAACCTTAGCGGTCTCATCGTATTTTTTAGCGAAGTTCTCGTTTCGCATAGAATCAAACCCCCAGTTTTACCTGACCATAATACCCGCAATAGTATCCGGTTTTAACATAGCCATACTTTTCGCCTGGATGGCGTTCGATATCTTATGGAGCATCCCGATAAGTATCGCCTGCATCCTCATAGTTCTATGGCTCGATCTCAGATCGGGCGCTCACGGATATTCCTTATTCATCCTGCCTTTTTTCATGACAATTTTTATGGGATTCTGGTCCCGCAAGGCCGGGAACCGCGTCGAATATTGGTATAATCTCAGATCGGAAAAACTGAACGAGAAGGTGAACATCCTGTCCAATGATATAAAATCCAGGAAGGCGGGGATCGATTCCCTTGAAGAAAAGCTGAAACGATATTCGACCCTGAAAGAGGTTGTCGGGCTTGTGAGCACGCACCTTTCTCTGGACGAGATAAACAGGCTTATGATAGAGGAAACATCGAAGATCCTCGGCAGGCCGGGCAGGGTCATGCTATTTTTGGTCGATACCGAAAGACAGGAGCTGAAACTTTCCGCCTCTTACGGCGACCTGAAGGTCATGACGAAGACGGGTGACATATTCGACCACTGGATATTGAGGCACCGCCAATCGTTAATGGTGGAGGACATCGCGAAAGATTTCAGATTTCCTACCGGCGGTTTGAAAAAGGCGGAAAAGGCCTTCAGGACTTTGATAGCGGCGCCGCTTCTTTCCGAAAACAAGGTTATCGGCATACTCAGGATGGACTCTCTCCGGGAAGACGCTTACAGCCAGGACGACCTGAGGCTTCTCGATATATTAGCCGATCTTGGCGCCGCGGCTGTAGAGAATGCCATCCTTTATTCGAAGACACAGGAGCTCGCGATAAAAGATTCCCTTACGGGCCTTTTTGTCCGCAGATATTTTTCCGAGCGCTTTCACGAAGAAGTGCAGAGGGCGGCCATGAAGAAAGGGGAGCTGGCCCTTCTCATACTGGATATCGATAACTTTAAAAATTATAATGATGAATACGGCCATGCGGCCGGGGACCTGGTCCTCAGGTATCTGTCAAGAACCTTGAACGGCCTGGTGCGCGGAGGCGATATGGTGGCGCGATACGGCGGCGAGGAGCTGATAATCCTGCTCGTCGGCCGGAATAAAAAAGATGCCGCGAGCGAGGCCGAAGAATTCAGGAAGACGATAAAAGAGAAGCCTCTCAGCTTCAGAAGGCACGTCGCGAATATTACGATATCGATAGGCCTTGCCGGTTATCCCGAGGACGGCGTTCTCGAGGAAGAATTGATGAAGCTGGCGGATAAGAGGCTCTACAAGGCTAAAAAGGGCGGAAGGGACAGGGTCTGTTCGTCATGAAAAGACTATATGCTACCTTGAGCGTGGCGGCTTTTTTCCTGTTCAACCTTCTTTGTCTCCGGTATCATTTTTTTTACGGGTACATAAACGTCTTTTTGCTTCTCATCTCGCCGCTCGGTTATATTTACCCCGGACGCCCCGTGTATCTGATGGCCATGTTCTCATGGGTTGTTATATTCCCGCTCGGTATATTCACGTACAAGATCGGCATGCTGAATTCATTCCTTCCGGTATTTATTTTTAACTGTCTCTTATTCGGTTTTTTTGCTTATAAGAAAATAATAGATAAAGAAATGGGCGTCCGCGCCCTGGATGTAAGAAAAGAGGAAGAGAAGGCAAGAAGCCTCCTGGCCGAATCGGAGAATTTGAGAAAGATCGAAACTGATACAAGAGACAGAGAGCTCGCCACAGTCAATCTTTATCTTATTACCAAAAAGATGTCGGTCAGCCTTACGTTCAGCGATATCTTTAAGGTCTTCAGCTCCTTCCTGAAAGAGAATTTTATATTTAAGAGATGCGATTTCGTAATATTGAACCGGGAAGAAGAGGAACAGAAGATAGCCAGCGTCTACAGCGTGCTGCAGGAAGGCATAATAGAAGAATCCGCAGTCAGCTATAGTTATGATAATCTTGTCCGGCGCTTACTGAACGACCCCGGGGAGTTGTATATTTCGCGAGATACGGCAGGGGGCGGCTTTGAGGGGTTCGGCATTAAAGACCCCGACATCGTATCGCTTATAGCGATACCGCTTTTGAATGAAAAAAAACTTGTGGCTGTCCTGGTTATCGAAAATCTGCCCGACGCGGACATCGAAAAATTCAGGATACTGGCGATGCAATTCGCTCTTGAGACAAAAAAGATATTCTTGTATGAAACGGTGGAAAAACTGGCAATAACCGATTCTCTCACCGGGCTTTACGCGCGCCGCTACTTTTTCGAAAGGCTGAATGAAGAAGCGCAGAGGTCGAAAAGGTATAAATTCAAATTCGCCTTCCTGATGGCCGATATAGACAATTTCAAACAATGCAATGATACTTACGGCCACCTCGTAGGCGACGTGATCCTGCGTGATATCGGCCGGATGATGAAAGAGAGCGTCCGTGAGATAGACCTGGTGTCAAGATACGGGGGCGAAGAGTTCGCGCTGATGCTGCCTGAGACGGGCATTGACGGCGCGAATCTTGTTGCGGAAAGAATAAGGAAGAGAATAGAAGATAATGTCTTCAGGGCGTACGACGAGAAGGTGCGGATCACTATAAGTATCGGCATCTCGGTATATCCCGGAGACGGGGATAAGATGAAAGACCTGGTGGAGAAGGCGGACAGGGCGCTATATATGGCGAAAAAATCGGGTAAAAATGTTGTATGTGAATACGAGAAGTAGTATAATATCGCCTAATGAAATTATTCATAGAGAAAGATCGGCAGAATGTCCCTAAAAAGTAAAATAGCTTTCAGTCTTCAGCTTTCAGCCTTCAGCTTGATGATATTGTTTTCCCAGTTTTCCTGCGCCCAGGAGCAGCTACCTACCGAGCTTCCTTCTAAAGAACCGATCGTTGTCAACGGGGATAAAGTCGAATATTTCCATGAACAAAGACAGGTTATCGGCACCGGGAATATCTCTATTATATATAAAGACGTAGTACTGACATGCGACAGGATAAAGGTCTACCTGGATACGCGCGAGGCGATCGCCGAAGGAAATGTAAAGGTCACCCAGAAGGGCGCGTATTTCACGGGAGAGCGGATAAATTATAATTTTGACACGAAAAAAGGGACTGTCCTGCAAGGGTATATTAATGCGAAGCCGTTCTACGGAAAGGCCGAAGAGGTCGACAAGATCGCGACTAAGGAACAGTTCAATCTCGAAAAAGGCTATATCACGACATGTGATCTCGATAAGCCGCACTATCGTTTACAGGCGCGTGAGGTGCGCATCTATCTGGGCGACAAAGTGGTGGCTAAACATATGGTGCTTTTCATTGGCAATACCCCGGTATTTTACTGGCCCTATTATATCCAACCTCTTAAAGACCAAAAAGCGCACATAACCATCATGCCCGGGCACAGCTCGGATTGGGGGTACTATTCGTTAATGTCTTACAGATATAATATTGATGATAATAACCGCGGCGATGTACTTTTGGATTACAGGTCGAAGAAAGGCCTGGCAGCGGGGGTAAACCATTATTATAAAATACCGGAGCTGGGTGAGGGCGCTTTTAAAGTATACTATACGAGAGAGAATAATGAGCTGGCATACGAAAAGACCGGCACGGAGCAGACAAGATATCGCTATCAATGGCGGCACAAATGGCAGGTGGATGAGGATACGCTTGCGATAGCGGAATTTAATAAACTCAAGGATAGGGATGTCATAAAAGATTATTTCTACAATGAATACGAAGAGATCGGCGCCAACCCCGATACTTATGTATCTTTTCTGACACAAAAAAGAGATTATACTACCGAGCTCCTCATCAGGGCAAATCCCAATCCTTTTCTGACCGTAGTAGAGCGCCTGCCCGAATACAGTATAGATATTCCCAATTACCGGTTTTTTGAAAAGGTGCCCCTTTATTATAAAGCCAACGCCAGCGCCGTCTATCTGAACGAGACTTTTGACAATACCACTCAATTCCAAAAAGACTTGTCCGTTGCCAGGGTTGACGTTTATAACCAGCTTTCTTACGCCATGAGATTCTTTCGCGCCTTGAACGTTACGCCGTTCGTCGGCACGGAGGATACATACTATTCCAGGTCCAAAGACGGCGACACCAACTTCGTAAGAACGGTCTTTAATGCCGGCGTCGATAATTCTATAAAGTTTTACCGCGTATATGATGTCCAAACAAATTTTCTCGGACTTGATATAAATAAGCTGAGGCATATAATCACTCCGACGGTAGGTTATTTTTATACATACCGGCCGTCGATCTCGCCAGACCGTCTGATGCAATTCGACACGATAGACGCAGTTAATTCCAGGGACGGCGTGAACATTTCGCTGGAGAACAGGCTGCAGACCAAGCGCAAGACAGGCAATCAGGAACAGTCCGTAGACCTGGCCACTTTGCTTATAAGCACAGATTATCTTTTCAAGCTTAATAGAGATAACTTGGATACGAGAACTAACCACCTGGACGATATACTGGTCCAATTGGAGCTGATCCCATATCCCTGGATGTATCTTCTTTCTAATATGACAGTCAATACCCAGAAAAACACGATGGCGAGCCTCGGGACGGACCTGGTGGCGAACGGAGGCGATAAATGGCAGGTAGCTATCGGCCAGAGGTATGAGAACACTACTACCGGCAGCACGAAGCTTTTTACGCTGGACGGCATGTATAAGATAAATAATAAGTGGCGGATACGCGCTTATGAAAGATTGAATGCGGAAACAAAGATCGTCGAAGAACAGGAATATACGATCTATAGGGATCTTCACTGCTGGATCGCCGAATTCACTTATAATATAAAAGATACTGCAGGGGAGCAGTCCTTGAACCAGTCCGTATGGTTCATGCTGCGGTTAAAAGCCTTCCCGGAGTATCCTATAGGCTTGAAACAGACATATTCACGGCCGCGTTTCGGCTCAACGAGCGATCGCCAGGCCTATTAAACCATGAAAATAGGGACACATCCCATTTTTTACCAGAGAGATTTAGAAAAAATGGGATGTGTCCCTATTTTTAAGCTCCTTTTTTCTCTTGTCCTTAATAGTAATATTATGATATAATTTTATGAATTAGAAGGGGTTACGGATGAATATATGCATAATAGGTTCCGGATATGTAGGCCTGGTAAGCGGCGCTTGCTTTGCCAGCCTTGGGAATAATGTCATATGTGTCGATAAAGACGCCGCCAAGATCAAGAAGCTTAAATCCGGGGTGATACCTATATACGAACCCGGTCTGGAAGAGCTTGTCAGGCGAAATATGAAAGAGAAGCGGCTCTCTTTCGATACGAAGATAGGAAGCGCGATCCGAAAGTGCGAGGTTATATTCATTGCTGTCGGGACACCCTCCCGGGATAATGGAGAAGCAGACCTCACCTTCGTCGAGCATGTTTCGCGCGAAATAGCGCTTTCTATGTCGTCATACCGCCTTATCGTTGAAAAATCCACCGTCCCCGTTAACACCGGCGAATGGGTGGAGCACACCATAAAAGTTTTCAATAAACGCAATATAAAGTTCGATGTCGCGTCCAATCCGGAATTCCTGCGGGAAGGGTCAGCCATAAAAGATTTTATGAACCCGGACAGGATAGTCGTGGGCGTCAAATCGAAAAAGGCCGCTGACATATTAAAAGAACTTTACAAGCCGCTTAACGCGCCGATAGTGGTTACGGATATAAAATCGGCCGAGATAATAAAACATGCTTCAAATTCGTTCCTCGCCACTAAAATATCTTTCATAAATGCGGTGTCAGATATTTGCGATAAGGTAGGCGCCGACATCACCGAGGTTTCCAGGGGCATAGGCCTTGATAGAAGGATAGGGAAAGAGTTCCTCAACGCCGGCATCGGATTCGGCGGGTCGTGCTTTCCGAAAGACCTGTCGGCATTCGTGAGGATAGCGGATAAGATAGGGTATGATTTTGGTTTATTGAAAGAGGTCCAGAAGATAAATGATCATCAGAAAAAGATCCTGGTAAAGAAAATAGAGGAGCTTCTCTGGAACCTTCCGAATAAGACGATCGGCATCCTGGGGCTGGCCTTCAAGCCCGATACGGACGATATAAGAGAGGCGCCGGCGCTTGGCATAATCGAGATGCTGCACAGGGAGGGCGCCAGGATAAAAGTTTATGATCCGGCTGCCATGGATAAGGCAAAGGCCGCGTTGTCCGCGCTCGGCAAGGATATAGAATTTTGTAAAGATGCATATAGCGTAGCCAGGCACAGCGACTGCCTGGTAGCAGTTACCGAATGGAACGAGTTCAAGGAGCTGGATTTCAAAAAGATAAAGAAACTCATGAAGCAGCCGGTCATAGTCGACGGCCGGAATATCTATGATCCCGCGGAGATGAAGAAGCTGGGTTTCAGGTATGCCGGGATGGGAAGGCGGTAAAGATGATAGAGGGCGTGAAAGTCAAAAAACTAAAGATCATCCCCGATGAGCGCGGCAGGCTCATGGAGATATTGAGGTCTGACGATGAGGCTTTCAAAAAATTCGGCCAGGTCTACATGACCACCGCTTATCCCGGGGTGGTAAAAGCCTGGCACTATCATAAAAAACAGGACGACAATTTTACATGCATCAGCGGGAAGATGAGGCTTGCCCTTTATGACGCGCGGCCGAAGTCTCCCACATACAAAGAGGTGAATGATTTTATTATAAGCCTCGAAGACCCCATGGTGGTCACCATACCGAAACTGGTTTATCACGGTTTCAAATGTATCAGCGACTGCGAAGCGGTCGTTATAAATACGGTGACCTTACCGTATAATTACAAAGAGCCCGACGAGTTCAGGCTTGATGAATATGATAATGACATACCATACGATTGGAGAAAATAAAATATGGGACTGAAGGGCGTTATACTGGCGGGCGGCTTGGGCAAAAGGCTTTATCCGTTGACTAAAATAACGAACAAGCACTTATTGCCGATCTATTGCAAGCCGATGATCTATTATCCCATACAGACACTGGTGGACGCAGGCATACAGGACATACTTATCGTAACGGGCGGTATGCATGCCGGAGAATTCTTAAGGCTTCTCGGTAACGGCGCGCAGTTCGGGCTCAAACACATAAATTATACGTATCAGGAAGGCGAGGGCGGCATAGCGGATGCGTTGAAGCTTGCCAGGCATTTTGTCGATAAGGATAAGATCGTTGTTATCCTCGGCGACAATATAATCGAAAAGAGCATAAAAAAATCCGTGGATGAATTCAGGGACCAGCCGAGAGGCGCGCGGATACTATTGAAAGAAGTGGAAGATCCGGAGAGGTTCGGCGTCGCGGAATTGAAAGATAAAAAGATCATATCGATCGTGGAAAAACCAAGAAAGCCGAGATCCAATTATGCCGTGACCGGCATATATATGTATGACAACCAGGTATTCGATATAATAAAGACATTGAGGCCGTCCGGAAGGGGCGAGCTCGAGATAACGGATGTAAATAATGCGTATCTTAAAAGGGGCGAGCTTACATACAGCATACTCAACGGATGGTGGACCGATTCGGGGACGTTCGATTCGTTATTGCGGGCGAACAATCTTGTAGCAAAAATGGAACAAAGGTCAGGATGCAAATGAAAAAGCTACTTGTCACGGGCGGAGCCGGTTTCATAGGCTCCAATTTTATTCGGCAGGTCCTTGGTAAGCATGATGATTATTTCGTTACCAATCTCGATAAACTCACTTACTGCGGCAATCTCGATAACCTGAAAGATTGCGCCGGGAATAAAAGATATAAATTCGTAAAGGGCGACATTACAGACTCAAAAGTGGTCAATAGCCTTGTCGCAAAGAGCGATATCGTAGTAAATTTCGCCGCAGAGACGCATGTCGACCGGTCGATAAGCGATCCCGCTTCTTTTGTCAGGACGAATGTCTTCGGCACCCATACCCTGCTTGAAGCGGCTAAAAAGCACGGTACCGGATTATTCATCCAGATATCTACCGATGAGGTCTACGGGAGTATAATCGAGGGTTCGTTCAAGGAAGGCGATCCTCTTAAGCCGAACAGCCCGTATTCAGCGACAAAGGCCGGCGCGGATCTCTTGGCCAGGTCCTATTACATAACATATAAATTGCCCGTCATAATAACGAGAAGCTCGAACAATTTCGGGCCTTACCAATATCCGGAAAAAGTGATACCGTTCTTTATAACGAATGCCCTCCGGAATAAAAAGTTACCTCTCTACGCGGACGGGATGAATGTCCGGGATTGGCTGTTCGTCGAAGATAATTGCGAAGCCATCGATGCCGTTATCCGGAAAGGAACGCCGGGAGAGGTCTATAATATAGGCGCGGGCAGCGAAATAACGAATCTTGAACTGACGCATACAGTATTGGGTATTCTCGGTAAGTCGCGCTCTCTCATAGAATTTGTTAAAGACAGGCCCGGGCATGACAAGAGATACTCTCTTGACATAGCAAAGCTGAAAAAACTCGGATGGCAACCAAGGCATGATTTCAGGTCGGCGTTAGAGCTGACCGTAGAATGGTATGAACGAAACGAGCCCTGGTGGAAGAAACTGATCAAATGCCGGAAAGAAATAAAATACTAATAACGGGCTCAAGCGGCATGCTTGGGATCGATCTTTGTCAGGAGCTGGCGGAAGACTGTGAGATAATCGGAACCGATTTGCTTACAAGTCACACGTCACGAGTCACGAGTTTCTTCAAGAGTGACATAACCAACAGAGAAGCGATCGCAAAAATAATAGCACTGGTAAAGCCCGATGTTGTCATACACACTGCGGCGATGACGGATGTCGACGGATGCGAGTCGGCCGGTGAAAAAGCATATAAAATAAATGCCGAAGGCGCGGGGAACGTGGCTGGGGCATGCAGGAGCGCCGGCGCGGTATTGATACATATCAGCACGGATTTTATCTTTGATGGAAAAAAGAGAGCTCCTTATACGGAAGAAGATAAGCCCAGCCCCTTGAGCGTATACGGCGATTCAAAATTAAAAGGCGAAGAAGCGATAAAAAAAGAGGCAGAAGAATATTTCATACTTCGCACGAGCTGGCTATATGGAAAACACGGCAAAAATTTTGTCGATACGATAATCGCTAAAGCAAAAACCGAAAAAGTATTAAAAGTCGTTGATGGTCAGGTCGGTTCGCCGACGTATACGGTTGACTTGGCGAAAGCGATACATACATTGTTAGATAAAGTTACGGGTTACGGAACGTACCATGTGTCGAATTCGGGAAGCGTATCGTGGTATGGATACGCGAAAGAGATATTAAGATTGAGCGGCTCTAAAACGGAAGTTATCGCTATTTCGTCGAAGGAGCTGGACAGGCCTGCAGAACGGCCGGCGATGTCGATATTAGATAATTCAAAATTTGCAGGATTTACCGGCTATAAATTGCGTGATTGGAAAGACGCATTAAAAGAGTATCTACCAGGTGATCAATAAGGAGAGGAACATGTTGAAATTATTGAAAGAGAAGATATTGAACATAAAAGCGCGGATAGGGATAATAGGGCTGGGCTATGTCGGCTTGCCGCTGGCGCTTAGTTTTGCGAAAAAGGGATTCAGGGTTTACGGCATCGACATTGACAAAGACAGGATAAAGAGGCTCAATAGCCATAAATCTTATATCCTGGATGTATCGTCCGCGGATATAAAAGATGCGATGGCTAAAAAAAGATTTGCCGTTACCGCCGACTTCGGGCGTATAAAAGAATGTGACGCCGTTATCATCTGCGTGCCGACGCCGTTATATAAGACAAAAGAACCGGATGTCTCATACATAGTCTCGGCCGTGAATAACATAAAGAAATACATGAAGCGGGGCCAGATAATAGTTCTTGAGTCGACTACCTATCCCGGCACGACCGAAGAAGTGATGCTGCCTATACTTGAATCGGACGGCTTGAAAGAAGGGAAGGATTTTTATCTCGCCTTCTCCCCCGAAAGAATAGACCCGGGCAACGAGAAGTATGCTACTAAAAATACCCCTAAGATCATCGGCGGCATTTCCCGGAATTCCACGGATATCGCTAAAACGTTATACGAGCAGGCCATCGATACGGTTATCCCCGTCTCATCGAGCAAGGTTGCAGAGATGGTAAAGCTCCTGGAGAACACGTTCCGCATAGTCAATATAGCCATGGTCAACGAGCTGATGCTCATGTGCGACAGGCTCGGCATAGACGTCTGGGAAGTGATAGACGCGGCCAAGACCAAGCCGTATGGGTTCATGCCGTTCTATCCGGGCCCGGGCGTCGGCGGCCATTGCATTCCCGTGGATCCCATATACCTTTCATGGAAGGCGCGCATGCACGGTTTTGAGGCACGGTTCATAGATCTTGCGTCGCAGGTCAATTCAGAGATGCCGCATTACGTCGTTGATAAAGTTATCGAGGGGCTGAACGATCAGCGCAAGCCGCTAAGATGTTCGAAGGTGCTGGTGGTCGGAGTTGCGTACAAAAAAGACGTAAAGGATCTGCGCGAATCCCCGTCATTGGAGGTAATAGATCTCCTGATGGAAAAAGGCGCGATCGTTTCTTATTACGACCCATACCTGCCGTATCTAAAGATACACGATATAAATCTGAAAGGCGTTCCGTTCAATAAAGATTCGTTTAAAGATTCCGACTGCGTAGTGATCGTCACCGACCATACCAACGTAGATTATAAATTTATCGCGGATAATTCCGACCTGGTGGTTGACACCAGGAACGTGCTGAAAGGCATAACCAAAAGATCGAACATAGTGAGGCTGTAATGGCAAATTATCTTGTTACGGGCGGGGCGGGGTTCATAGGCTCGAATATAGTCGAGGAGCTGGTGCGGCGCGGCGAAAAAGTGCGTGTCCTCGATAATTTCATAACCGGCAAAAAAGAGAACATAGAGCCTTTTTTGAACAGGATAGAGCTTATAGAGGGCGATATAAGGGACAGGAAAGCGCTGGACTCGAGCATGAGGGGCGTTGATTTCGTGATACACCAGGCAGCGCTGCGCTCTGTAGCCAAGTCGGTCGAAGATCCTTTTATGTCCAACGAGGTGAATGTTTTCGGAACGCTGAATCTCCTGGTAGCGGCAAGGGACAATAAGGTCAAAAGGGTAGTTTACGCGTCATCAAGTTCCGCGTACGGGGATGTAAAAAAATTCCCGCAAAAAGAGACGGATCACGCCTCGCCCATATCGCCTTACGGCGTATCGAAACTCGCGGCGGAGAATTACTGTGTTACATTCGCGAAAACGTTCGGGCTGGAGACGGTATCTTTAAGATATTTTAATGTCTTCGGGCCGCGCCAGAACCCGGAATCAAAATATTCTGCGGTCATACCGATGTTCATTTTTAATCTGATGAAGGGAGAGATGCCGGTAGTCGAATGGGACGGTAAACAATCCAGGGATTTTACATACGTGGCGAACGTCGTCGAAGCGAATTTAAAGGCCGCCCTCACGCCCGGAATATCAGGCGAGGTTTTTAACATAGCCTGCGGGACTACAACATCGGTTATCGATATAGTCAATACGCTTAATAAGATGCTGAAGACGGATATCAAGCCGGAGCATGGCCCAAAAAGGCCGGGAGACGTGCGGAAAAGTTACGCCGATATAAGCAAGATGAAGCGGCTTTTGAAGATAAAGAAGATAGTCCATTTCACGGAAGGGCTAAAACGTACCGTAGAATGGTTCAAAAATAAATGAGAAAAAAAGTATTAATAACGGGCGGCGCGGGTTTTATAGGTTCGCATCTTTGCGAATTATTCCTGGGCAAAGGTTATGATGTAATATGCATGGATAATCTTATAACAGGAAAGATCGAGAATATAGAACATCTCTTCGCCGGAAAAAATTTCAAGTTCGTCAAACATAATGTTTCCGAAAAGATAAACATAAAAGGCAGGATCGACTATATTCTGCATTTCGCCTCTCCTGCAAGCCCGATAGATTATCTTAAATATCCTATCCCGACGCTAAAAGTCGGGGCTCTGGGCACACATAATGCCTTAGGAGTGGCCAAGGCTAAAAGATGCGTATTTTTTCTCGCGTCTACCAGCGAAGTATACGGTGACCCGCTGGTCAATCCTCAGCCGGAAAGTTACTGGGGGAACGTCAACCCGATCGGCCCGCGCGGCGTTTATGATGAAGCAAAACGTTTTGCCGAAGCGATCACGATGGCCTATCATCGTTATCATGGGATCAATACAAAGATCGTTCGCATATTCAATACTTACGGAGAGAGAATGCGCGAGAATGACGGCAGGGCAATACCTAATTTCATCAACCAGGCGCTGGATAATAAACCGATCACGGTCTATGGCAACGGTTCGCAGACGAGGAGTTTTTGTTACGTATCTGACCTTGTAAATGGAATATACAAACTTTTGATGTCTAAAGAAAATGATCCGGTAAATATCGGGAATCCAAATGAAATGACCCTTTTGAAACTCGCCCGGACAATAATCATGCTCACAAATTCAAAAAGCAAGATTGTCTATAAGGCGCTTCCCGTCGACGATCCAAAAGTCAGGCGTCCCAATATCGCGAAAGCCAAAAAGATGCTTAAGTGGCAGCCTAAGGTCGGCCTGGAAGAAGGGCTGTCGCGAACGATAGATTATTTTAAATCTATATGAAAAAATATCGCATACCTTTCAATAAGGCCTATCTTACGGGGAATGAGCTTTTTTACATTAAAAAGGCTATAGAAAAAGGTCATATTTCCGGAGATGGTTTTTTCACCGGTAAATGCCAGGAAGTTCTTGAACGGAAGCTGGGCGTAAAAAAAGCTTTACTGACTACTTCATGTACGCATGCCCTGGAGATGGCGGCTATTTTATTGGATGTGCGGCAGGGGGACGAAATAATAGTTCCTTCGTTTTCATTTGTTTCTACTGTGAATTCGTTTGTATTACGCGGCGCAAAACCTGTTTTTATCGACATTCGCGATGACACTCTTAATATGGACGAGAGACGGTTAAGATCTTTGATCACGCATAGAACAAAGGCAGTCGTTCCGGTGCATTATGGCGGGATAGGATGCGAAATGGACGAGATCATGCGTATAGCCAACAGCAAAAATATTGCCGTTGTGGAAGATAACGCGCACGGCCTTTTTGGTAAGTATAAGGGCCGGGATCTGGGCAGTTTCGGATGCCTGTCAGCCCTGAGTTTTCATGAAACAAAAAACTTTACATGCGGAGAGGGAGGGGCGCTCATAGTGAACGGCCCCAAATATATAAAACGCGCCGAAATAATACGGGAGAAAGGCACCAACCGCGCCAGTTTTTGCCGGGGAGAGGTGGATAAGTATACATGGGTTGATATCGGGTCAAGCTATTTGCCGTCCGATATACTCGCGGCATTTTTATATGCGCAATTAGAGAGCAGTAAGAAAATACTGGAAAGGCGCCGCCTGATATGGGCTCGTTATTACGAAAATTTAGGAAAATGGGCTAAAGCGCACGATGTGCGCCTTCCGTTCATACCTGCGCACTGCGATCAACCATACCACATGTTTTATTTGATCTTACCTTCCCTGAAGGCCCGGGACTCTTTCATAGCGCATCTTAAGGATAAGGGGATTTCCAGCGCGTTCCATTATGTGCCCCTTCACCTTTCTTCGATGGGTCTTAGGATGGGTTCTAAGATAAGCTATTGCCCGGTTACGGAGGATATCAGCAGCAGGCTTGTCCGGCTTCCTTTTTTTAACGGCCTATCTGAGCCCGAGCAGAGTTATGTTACAAATACTATCAAAAAGTGGAACCCTCGCAAGAAACAACTGCCTTAATTCATGCCGAGTGTCTCGTAAATAATCCAAAGAATCCTACTGTGGCAAAAATTAAATAAAAAGGTATTAACGGAACCGCGTATCTCCCCATGGCAAATAACATGCTGTAAATAAGATTTATATAGATCATAATAGCCGCCATTAATATCCAATCCTTCCACGACCGCCTTGCAAATAAAATCCCCATAAAAGCCAGTATAAGGATGGGATAAGCGCTTAGGCGAAAGACGCTTCTCAGGAAAGAAAGCATCGCCTTCCCATTTTTTAGGCCATAAAATTTATTTATCACATCCGGTTCATTCAGTACCGGCACATAAATAAAGGATGTCATTTTTATAAATTCTATCGGTATGTAAAACAGGAATTTCATCGGATGGCCCATTATTTTTTCTTTTGCCTCTGCTGCCATTAATTTATCGATCTTAACCGGCGTCAGGCCGCGCGCGGACAACTCATACTCTTTTTCGTGAGATTTTTTTGAACCCTGTAGTATGAAATCTCTCGGATTTTCGACAAGCCCCGGGAACATCTTGTTGCCCAGATATTCCGAAAAATTAAATGCAATAGCATGCTTCATATCCTCTATGGTGTCATCCGACTTTTGCGCGCGCTCCCACAGGACTGCGCCGCCGCGCAGGCTCATCTGGCAGGTCTTGAATAGGGTGTAATTCCGGTAAGGCCAAGGCGAGACTATCAGCAAAAATGTCAGGACGAATAAGCTCGCATGCGCCGCCTTGCGTTTTAAAAGAATTGTCACGGCGGCAACGGCAAAGAACGGCAGCATTACGGCTTTGCATAAGGCGCAAAACCCCAGCATCGCTCCGGATGCTATGAATAAAGCCATCTTTCCCGATCTCATTGCTTTTATCAGGACGAAGATGAATAGGCACAGAAGAAAGGTGAAGGTCGTTTCCGTCAATATGTAACTTGTATAATTCGCCAAAGTAGGACAGAGGGCGGTCAGGAGCGCGGAATACGCCGCTATTTTATCACCGAATATTTCTTTCGATATCATGTAAACGAGCAGGCATGTAAGGGCGAATAGAACGATCTGGAACGCTATTGCAATGCGATAATCGTGCCCGAATATTTTGTATATTACCCCAAGAAAATATGGATATAGAGGTTCGCGCAGCATGGTCGGCGTAAAAGGTCCGGAGCGTGCGAGAGAAAAGCCATTACCTTGAGCTATATTCCATCCGATCGTGTCGTATTGGCCGGGGTCATCATCCTGAACAACGGGGCGGGAGAACGCAGCAAAAAAGGAAGCCAGCGCTATCGAGATAATGAAGATAATAAGCAGTACTCGTCTTGGATTTTTGATCATTTCGTATTATTTAGGTAAAAATTTTAACTTTAATATGGTAAGGATCGCCGGTATGATGTCCATGGCCTTGATCTTTTTGCCTTCTCTCGTGGACCTTGGCTTATACTTGACAGGGACTTCGCACATTTTAAGTCCCTTCTTGCATACCAGGCTTACTACTTCAAAATCAAAGCTCATTCCCGTTGATTCGATATCCAGTTTTTTAAAACTTGACGCCTTGTATAGGCGGGTCCCTATGATATCCGTAAAATGCTTTCCGTAGAACAGATTTATCATGAAGGTTGTAGCTATGGTCCCCGCATAGTAAGGCCTCTCTTTGATCAGCGCGATAGGGCTCTTTTTGTTTTCATAAAGGCGCGAGCCGAATACAACATCGAGAGAGTCTTTTTCCGCGATCGCCAGCATCCTGTAAACACATTCTATGTCATATTCAAGATCCGAATAATGAACGTAGATGAAATCTCCCCGCGACAGCTCCGCTCCCGTTTTAACCGATTGACCGTATCCGAAGTTTTTGGGTTGGAAGACTATTTTGATGCCGCTGTCTTTCAGATCGCTTAAGAGCTCCCGGGACCCGTCCGTCGAAGCGTTATCGATCACTATTATCTCTTTTTCGACCGATACTTTTTTTGCCTCATCGATAGATTTTAATATAGTGTTTTTTTCATTGAAGCAAGTGATTATAATGCTCAGTTTCAAGATGTCACCTTGCACGCATTGCGTGCTTAAAAAAATTATTTATAGTATCTTCGACATAATGTAACATGTGCGGGGTAAGGCCGGGATAAACGCCGATCCAGAACAGCCTGTTCATAACTTCGTCCGTATTTGTTAACGCTCCCGCTATCCGGTATCGCGCGTCCATATAAGCAGGCTGTTTTGTCAGATTGCCGCCGAAAAGCATTCTCGTCGTAATACGTTTAGACTCGAGATAGCGGACCATATCGTCCCTCGTGAACTGGGCGGAATTTTTTACGAAAATAGGAAAGCCGAACCAGCTTGGCTCGGCATGCGCTTCATGCCGGGGGAGGACTATATACCGCTCGTATTTTTTGAATATATCGTATAAGTATTGAAAATTTTTCTTCCGCGCAGTTGTGAATGCCGCTAATTTGTCCAATTGCGCAAGCCCTATTGCCGCCTGCATGTCCGTCACTCTCAGGTTATATCCTACGTGGGAATATATATACTTATGGTCGTATCCCCTCGGCAGCTTTCCTGATTTCCATGAAAACCTTTTGTGACAGGTATCATCGTGGCCGGATTCGCACCAGCAATCCCTGCCCCAGTCGCGCAAAGAAAGGATTATCTTTTTTAGCAGGGGAGAATCGGTCAATACCGCGCCGCCTTCGCCCATCGTAATATGATGGGGAGGATAAAAGCTGCATGTAGCGATGTCTCCGAAGGTGCCGGTATAGGCATTCCTGTAGACGGATCCAAGCGAATCGCAATTGTCCTCTACGAACCATAAGTTATATTTCCTGGCGATCTTTATAATGGGATCGATAGCGGCAGGGTTGCCGAGAGTATGCGGTATAAAAATAGCTTTGGTTTTTTTGGAGACCGCTTTTTCTATAATATCCGCCCGGATATTATAGGTGCCCAATTCAACATCGACAAAAACGGGTGTAAGGTTGTTCTGTATTATCGGGTTTAGCGTGGTCGGGAAGCCGCAGGCAGTAGTGATGACCTCATCGCCGGCTTTTAAGCGCCTCTTGCCCAGCTGCGGAGAGGTGAGGGCTGTAACGGCGAGAAGATTTGCGGAGGAGCCGGAATTCGTAAGCATGCAATATTTTATAGATAAATATTCGGCCAGTTTTTTCTCGAAAGAAGCGGCATAACGGCCGGATGTCAGCCAGAAATCGAGAGATGCGTCGATCAAGTTGACGAGCTCTTTTTCGTCAAAGACCCTTCCTCCGTACTTTACCGGTGTCGTGCCGGGGATGAATTCTTTCGGCGCATGACAGGCTTTGTAAAACCGGACTATTTTTTTAAATATCTCTTCTCTAAGTTTTTTTTCTGATTTTGTCATCGATCGTTTCCGGTAATAGATCTACAAGCATGTTCGACTTCAGCTCATCCAGAGGCAGGAGAGGGTCCTGATCCTCTACGGGGCGATTTACGGAAAGTTTCGGAAGAACGAGACCGTCTTCTCCGATCTTTATCTCTAAAAAGATAGGTCCGCGCTCTCTTAGAAACCGCTTAAATGCCTTATCCAGTTCGTTATATCGCGATACTTTTATGACAGGCAATTTATACGATGCGACAACGGACCCGAAGTTTGGCTGACTATAACCGATAACCGTTGACTGAAAACGCCCGCCAAAATATTGTTTTTGGAATTGCCTTATCATGCCATAACCGTTATTATTTAACAATACTATTTTTATGGGCAGGTTATGATGGCGTATCGTCTGGAGCTCCTGTATGTTGACCTGGAATCCGCCGTCCCCGCTTATGACTATGACGTCTTTTTCCGGTTTTGCGAACGACGCGCCTATGGCCATGGAGAGGGACGAACCCATCGAAGCCATTCCGCCCTCGGTTATAAAGCGTTGATGCCTTTTGATCTTTAACGATTGGCCCGACCACATCTGATGCTGTCCGACGTCGACGCATATGATCGCATCTTCGGGTAAAAGATCGGAGAGACGGCTCAGCAGCACGTTAGGATCGATATGTTTTTTGGAAGATCTTACAGGCATCGGATATTTTGTTTTATACAGCCGTATTGTTTTTTTCCAATCCGATATTCCGGATCTATCATAGTGCTTGATATCTTTATTCAAAATATCCAGGAAACTTTTTATATCGGCGCAGACCGACGCGTAAGGCTTTACTTTGTTCCCGATCTCGTGGGGGTCTATGTCAACATGAATGATCCTGGCCCCTCTTGCGAAAGTGTATGGCCTGGTCCCGGTTTGTCTGGTATCGAACCGCGTGCCTAAAGCCAGTATCATATCGGCGTTGGCAACCGTCAGATTTGCGTAGCGGTTACCATAGGTGCCTATCATTCCGACAAAAGAAGGATGCTCATGCGGGCATGCGTCAAGCCCCATCAGAGAACATACGACAGGCATCCCGGTCTGTTCCAGGAATTTTAACAGCTCTCCTTCGGCCTTTGCCAGGCGAATGCCTCCGCCAACGAGTATTACCGGGCGCTCAGAAGAAGATACGGCTTTCACTATTTTTTGGATAGACGTTTTATCTAAAGAAAGGACAGGGCCGGGTTTCGGACTGAACGGTTTTAATTTCTTTGGGTTGATCATGGCCCGCTGTATATTCATCGGTATATCCAGGAGGACAGGGCCGGGACGCCCCGATCTTGCAACATGCACGGATCTTTCTAAAAAGTAGCGTATCTTGTCGGGTTCTGTCACGAGATGCGCTTCCTTGACGATCGGTTTTACGATATTTACTATATCTGTTTCCTGGAAGCCAACCTGTCTTACCGGCCGGTCAAATTTAAACTCATAAGTATTTACCTGGCCCGTCAGGAATAGGCAGGGGATAGAATCAAAAAATGCGCTTCCTATGCCGGTTATGAGATTAGTCGCTCCGGGCCCGCTCGTCGCCATCGCTACTCCGAAGTTTTCGCCTGCCCTGGCATATCCTTCAGCCGCGAACGCAGCTGCCTGCTCATGATGCATCGAGATCGCGCGTATATCTTTTCTGCCGTATAGAGAATCCAGGAGATGGGTTATCGAACCGCCGCAAACCTCGAAAACGCAGCCGATCCCTTCTTTCCGTAGAAAATCTATTACATAGTCCGAAAGTTTAACAGACATCTTGCGTCATCCTGTTTTTATACAGTTTTTTGTTTGTTTTGAACCATTCGATAGTTTTCTGCAAGCCTTTCGAAATGCCGGTTTTCGGCCTCCAGCCGAGCATTTTTCGCGCTTTGTCTATATCCGCCTGCCACATTGCCGGTTCCAGCCTTGGATTTATTTTACCGGCGCGGACGGATGCCTCCGGACTTCCTGTCAGCCGCGCCACTTCCCCGGCCACGTATCCGACCGGATTTTGTTTGCCGTACCCTATGTTGAATATATGGCCGGCGGAAATATTTTTATTCTCGATCACCTTGACATATGCATTCAGCACGTCATCTATAAAAATAAAATCTCTCACCGCGAAAGGAGATGAAAGCCGGGGGCCTCTGTCGGCCAGGCATTCCCCGATCAGATACGGGATGAGACGGGATGCATCGTCAAAATACCCGTATGGCGAGAACAACCTTAGAATTGCGATCGGCAGGCGATCCCTTAAGGCGCACGACTGGCAATATAGACTTGCGGCGGCCTTGGAGACGCCGTAATCGGTAACGGGTTTGAGTGAGCTATCCTCTTTAATGGGTTTTGTCTTTAATCCGTATTCGGAAGAAGATCCGGTGTGAACAAAAAGTTCGAACCCGGTTTCTTTGCAGGCCTTAAGCAGGTTAACGGTCCCCGTGAAATTTACATCGAATATTTTTCTCGTATCTTTCTGGTGCTGATAACCGCCGTAAGTGGCGGCATGCAATATTATTGCCGGCTTGATATGCGCCACAGTTTTTTGCACCGAGCGCTCATCCAGCAAGTCCACAGGATAATCCGATATCTTCTTTAAAATATCGTTTATTCGCCATTTATCGGAGCCATGTCTTGTAAAAATGGCGACGTCGGCTCCGCGCGAGACGAAATGCCGCGCGATATTCGCCCCTACAAATCCCGTTGCTCCGGTGACCAGGATCTTTTTATTAGAGGATTTCATTTATTTAAAAAGCGCTTTTTATAATAATCGATCGTTTCTTTCAATCCTTCTTCAAGCGCGTAGAGAGGCTTCCATCCTAGAGAGCGCCTGGCTTTTTTTGCCGAAAGATATTGGTCTTTTATTTCATGCTTTGCCAGGTTTAATATCTTATAGTTTGGCTGTTTCCCGGACAGCTTATATATCAGTTTTACTATTTCCAGCACTGAAACGGGCTTTTCGTTGCTGAAATTAAAAGCCTCGCCGTGCACCTTCTTATTATTCATCTTTGCCGCTAACGCCAGGTATCCGGATACGACATCCCCTACATATATGTAATCCCGCGTGAATTTACCGTCGCTTCGGATGGAGAGAGATCTATTTTTTAGAGCAGACCTTATTGCGTCGGGGACCAGCCTTGAAAAATTATGATCGCCCGGCCCGTATATATTCCCGCAACGGGTAACGCATACCGGGACATTAAAAGTGTTATGATACGTGTGGCATATCAGATCCGCGCAACTTTTAGAAACGTCATAAGGGTGGCTCCCTTTGAGAGGGGTGGAATCTTCGCGGTAGGGAAGATCGTCATGGGAGCCGTAAGCTTTATCGCTCGACGCCACTATAATAGCCCCGATAAATTTCTTATTTCTGGCGCCCTCCAGGATATTCCACGTGCCCTGTATATTCGATTTAAAAGTCCTGATGGGCTTATTATTCGCGCGGCTGACTATGGCTTCGGCTGCCAGATGAAAGACGATATCGGGCGTGTATTTATCGAATAGCTTTTTGATCAGTTTAAGGTTGGCGACGTTTCCGCGGATGCACACGATATTTTTTCTAAGGTCTTTGTTCAATATGGAGCCGGGCCTGTTATTTACCTTGTCCAGGCCTATTACCCTGGCACCGCTATCTATGAGGGTTTTTGACAAGCAGGAGCCAAGGAAACCTTCGTGGCCGGTTACCAGGACTGTTTTATTTGCCCAGAATTTTTTATAATTTATCTTTTCCAAATTTTCCAAGGGGCGTTGCCGGCTTCCCACATATCTTTTAGATATCTGTAATCGCGGTAGGTATCCATGCACTGCCAAAAATCTTTGTGGGGATATATGGATAGCTGCCTCTCTCCGGTTAATTGCTCCAGGGGCTGCCTTTCCAATACGCAATCATGTTCTTTTGACAGATAATCGAAAAATTTTCTGTTAAAGACAAAAAAACCGCCATTGATATAACCCTCAGATGCCTGGGGTTTCTCGATAAAATCTTTTACGATCCCGCGATCCTCGATCACCTCTCCAAAACGGGAAAGAGGCCGTACCCCGGTGAGAGTGCCGATCTTTTTTTGTTTTCGATGAAGTTTTAAAAGCCGGGTCAGGTCGATATCGGCAAGGCCGTCACCGTAGGTTACCATAAATTCGTCTTCGGTAATATATTTTTCTACCTGCTTTATCCTTGAGCCCGTCATGGCCTTCTCGCCGGTATTCGCCAACGTTACTTTCCAGCCGTCTTCGGCGTGGTTGCTGTTGAAATTTATTTTACTGGGGCTCCCCAACCGGATAGTAAAATCGTTATTCATGGCCTCGTAATTCAAGAAATAATCTTTTATCATCTCACCTTTATAGCCGAGGCACAGTATGAATTCTTTGTATCCGTAATGAGCATAAATCTTCATTATATGCCAGAGTATCGGCTTGCCGCCTATCTCCATCATAGGCTTCGGGATGAATTCTGTTTCCTCGCGCAATCTTGTTCCCAAACCTCCGCACAGGATCACTACTTTCATAGAACCTCCGGGTTTAATAATGCTTTAAATTATACAACTTCTTGTTGTAAGCCGTCAACAAAAGTTTTTTGCATCGGTCGGTGGTGTTTCGGCGGTGTTTAATGGATTTTTTGGAAAATAGGGATTGGCGTGTTTTAATCGTTTAAAATAAAGTAAACGCTATAGCCTTAGCTTAGTATTATTACGTAAGTATATTATTTATAAATACTTAGGAATAATAAAAAAATGACATATTTTTTTAATTGACGCATGAATTTAGTTATGTTAATATTACAAGCTTAAGGATCTCTAATTTGTCTTCAAATTTAAATACCTGGCAATGAGGGGAAAGATGAAGATTCCGCGCTTTATAGCAAAGGTAAGAGCTAAAACCTTATTAATAATAAATCCGAAACACTACGAGAAGGCGATCTCCCTTAGAAAAGGGATGTGCAAAAAATGCTGCATATGCTGCGGGGACTGTAAGCATTTAACAAAAAATGGATGCGATATTTATAGAAAAAAAGATGAAAAGGGGAATTATTTATGCTGTTTCGATTTTCCCAGAGACGAATTTGATCTGGTGAGGATCGGAGTGAAGGGCACTTGCGGGTATCATTGGTAGGTCGAATATGCAGGGTTTTAGAATTTAGCCGTCAGCATATAATTCTTTTGTGACTATGATGTGGATTTCTCAGAAAGGAGATAAATGAAAGTAAATATTTTAGATCTAAAAGGGCAATATAAGGTAATCAGGTCCGATGTTAATAAGGCGATAAAGAAGATAATCGACAGCCAGGAATTCGTTCTTGGCAAAGAACTGCAGCTATTGGAAGAAGAGATAGCTCAATATTGCAATACTAAATACGCGGTCGGCGTAGCTTCCGGCACTGATGCGTTAGTAGTATCATTGATGGCCCTGGGCATAAAGCCCGGAGATGAGGTTATCACCACGCCGTTCACTTTTTTTGCAAGCGCGGAGGCCGTCTCTTTAGTAGGAGCAACGCCTGTTTTTGTAGATATAGATCCCAAAACCTATACTATAGACCCGGCGCTCATAGCCTCCAAGATAACAAAGCGGACAAAGGCGATCATACCTGTCCACCTTTATGGACAGTGCTGTGATATGGACCCGATCATCGCTATTGCCAAGAAGCACAACCTTAAGATAGTTGAAGATTGCGCTCAATCGATCGGCGCTGCTTACAAAGGAAAAAAATCCGGATCGATGGGAGATCTGGGTGGCTTAAGTTTCTATCCAAGCAAGAATTTAGGCGCTTACGGCGATGCCGGCATGGTCGTTACAAACGATAAGCAGTTATTCGAAACACTGAAGATCCTCCGTGTTCACGGAAGCCGGGGAGGCTATCTGCACTTAATGATCGGGATAAATTCCAGGCTCGATAATATCCAGGCTGCGGTGCTGAGGGTCAAGCTCAAACATATCGATTCCTGGCTTGAAGCAAGAAGAGAGAAGGCCAGGTTTTACAATGACCACCTGAAAGGTTTGCCGATAACCGTGCCGTACGTCCCGTCCTATAATGTTCACACTTACCATCAGTACGTCATAAGGCCTAATGCTAACCTGGAGGCATTTATGAGCTTTTTGATCAAGAGCGGGATCGAGACAAGAACGTATTACCCTGTTCCATTACATCTCCAGGAATGTTATAGATCGCTGAAGTATAAAAAAGGCGATCTCTCAGAATCCGAAAAGGCCTCTCTTGAAACATGCGCCATTCCGGTATATCCGGAGCTTAATAAAAAAGAGATGAACTATATAGTAGAAAAGATCAGAGAGTTTTACGGGAAGTAAATTCCCTATGACGCAAAAAGACGCTTATTTACCGATAGAAGATATAAGAAAAAAAGCCATTTCCTTAGCGTCCGATCTTCAACCATGGGAGAATTATTTCAGTTTACGCGCGAAGGAGGCGGAGGCGATCCTCTCCGTTTTTGATATACCGCGTCAGGGCCTGGCGCTTGAAATAGGATGCAGCAACGGTTTTAATTCATGCCTTTTATCATATAAATTCAGACGTATCATCGCAACAGACCTTTTTAAACAAGATTTTAAGACTCATACCCAGGCGCTTCTCGACTCGAAGAAGCTCCTAGAATCTCTGGATATAACGAATTGTTCCATATTATCCTGCTCGGGAGAAGAACTTCCTTTTAAGGATGGCACCTTTGATGTCGTCTTTTCGCTGAATACGCTGGAGCACATACCGGACAGGAAGAAGACGGCTCAGGAAATGAACAGGGTCCTGAAAAAAGGAGGCCTGGCCATAATAGTCGTGCCCAGTTTTTTAGACAGGATATTTTATCCGTTGGTGTATTATCGCGACATGCTGGCGAGGGCGATAGGCCGGTTCTTAATAGCGCCTTTCAGGAAGCCTGATGCGCCGGCTGCCCGGGACGGAGGCGCATCGTCCAAGGCAGGCAGCTCGTCAGTAAAAGAATTCCTTACGTTGCATCCGAACTTTCCGTTCCCGGAACCGCACGGCGCGTATAAGACTTTAGGGCATGAATTTGCGGGCTATCTGCCCGGGAAATGGCTGGGGCTCTTCACCGGCAGCGGTTTCAGGATAAAGAAGGTATTCAGCACCATAGTCATTCCCTGGCAATTGCTTAGCCTGATCAACCCGGCATTACCGTTTAAGGTATATGAAAAGACCGTTGCCTGGAATAGCCGGGTAGGCGCGAAGTACCCTTTTAAATATCTTGGCAGCAATCTATGCATGATCGTTCAAAAAATATGAAGACGATAGCCCATACTTATTGCAGATATTCGCCCGGAGTGCTGTTAGACCTTCATAACGAATTGCTGAAAAAGGGCCGGTATGGTTCCGTCCTTCTGGCGGAACGTTATGTCCCGAACTCCAGGGAGCTTTTTCCGCGGACCCGTTATTTTTACAAAGTACCTAAGGGCGACATATTCCATAAGCTGGATAACGTCATTTCCGAAACTCCCATTTACCGGAAATTGATAGAGTCATTTTACAAAAAAATGTTGAGAGAGGAAGGCTCGTCCCTTATCCATGCCCACTTCGGCATGGCAGGCTGCAGTGTGATGGATTTGGCAAGACAATTAAAGCTTCCGCTTGTCGTTACTCTATACGGCGTTGACGGCAGCTTTTGCTTAAAGAGCAATCAATGGATCCCGCGATTTAAAAAATTGTTCGATATTGCCGATAGGATGATAGTGCTTTGCGACGAAGTGAAGAACAGGCTCGTCTCGCTCGGCTGCAAAGAGGATAAGGTGCGTATCTGGAATTGTCTCGAAGATGTGGGATTTTACACCTATTCTAAAAGGCCCGCGGCGGGCCCGGTTAACTTTATAATAGCAGCGCGCTTTGTGGAAAAGAAAGGATATCCGTTATTATTGAATGCCTTCGCGAGATTGGCAAAAGAACATGGCGATATCAGGTTGACGATAATAGGGTATGGCAACGGCAGGAATGAAGTTATAAAATTATGCCAGAACCTTGGACTGATGGATAAGGTAATCATTGTTCCGACCGATACAGCTCCGGACTTTTCTGCTATTTATAAGGACCATCTCACGAAAAGCCATATATTCGTGCTGCCTTCCATCGCGGCAAAGAACGGGGACGATGAAGGCGGGCCCGCCCTGACGCTGATAGCGGCTCAGGCTGCAGGATTGCCGGTTATCGCTACGCGATTCCCCGGGGCAGAGCGCTCTATAATCGACGGCAAAACCGGCGTATATTGTGATCCGGATCCTTCGTCAGTATACGAAAAGATGCTGTATCTTTATGAGAGGCCTGCGCTTTGGGATGAGATCGGCTCCCGCGCAAGCGCATATGTCAAAAAAGAGTTCGATGTCGGCGCGCAAGTCGAAAAGATCGAGTCTATATACGCTGAACTATTAAAAGGATAATGGATATGAAAGTCAGGAACTGCAGGATCATCAAATTGAAATTCTTTGATGACGGGATAGATGGGAACCTGGTGATAGCCGAGAGCGCGAAACAGGTGCCGTTCCAGATCAAAAGAGTTTATTTCATAAATAATCTGAAGTCCAGGAAGGCCGTGAGAGGAAAGCACGCGCATAAGAGACTGAAGCAGGTCTTGTTCTGTATTAACGGTTCGTTCGAGCTTCAGCTGGACGACGGGGTTAGAAGGGAAAGGGTGCTGCTGGCAAAGCCCCACATGGGCGTGTATATGGGCAGCAATGTCTGGCATACGATGCATAATTTTTCTCCGGATTGCGTCATACTCGTTTTAGCGTCCGATTTTTATAAAGAGTTCGACTATATAAGAAATTATCGGGATTTTATCGATCGTGTAAATAAGAAAAAATAAACCCATGCTTAAATTATTAAAAGCAACGGCAATAGTCTCAATAGCGACGATAGCTACCATAATCACGGGCTTGATAAGGGCTAAGTTCACCGCCGTAACGTTGGGGCCTGCCGGTGTGGGTATCTTTTCTCAGGCTTTTAATTTTCAGCAGCTTGCCATTAACATAGCATCTTTGAATATCGGGCTGGGGATAGCGAAACATGTTGCTCAGCACAACGCGCAAAATGACCAGCTGAAGATAAAAGGTGTAATATCGAGCGCTTCCATCATGCAGATCATCGCCTCGGTCGCGTTTATTATATTAACTTTTATTTTTGCCGGGAGATTATCCAAATTCCTTTTCTCGAGCAGTGAATATAAAAATTTGCTTATTATTTTATCGTTCGGGGTCCTATTCTTTGTGCTGGGGGGCGCGATCGAAGCGGCCCTGCTGGGTTTTGGAAATTACAAAGCATTCGCGAAAGGCCGCAGCCTTTCGAGCATTTTGTCGCTCATACCGCTTTTTATTTTCATTGCCGCGATGGGCGTCAAAGGCGGCTTCATATATCTTGCGCTGAACGGGGTGATAACTTTTCTCGTATACTATTATCTATTTTATAAAAATGTGCCGAAAGATATTTTTAATTCCGTATTTGTCATGGATAAATCCGCTCTCAGCAAAGAGAACTTGGTGCAGTCCGGCAGAGGCCTTTTATCCTATGGCGGCGTAATGTTCGTTACGGGAGTGTTAAGCATGGGCAGCATCGTGCTTCTGAGGTCCCTCCTTATAAAATATTACGGCGCCGACGCGAGCGGTTACTATCAGGTAGTTTTTTCTTTGTCCGCGTACCATATAGCTTTTTTTACCAACGGCCTCTGGTCTTATTCATACGCCAAGCTGAGCATTATCCAGGACAGAAATGATTATTCATTCGAGGTTAATAGCACCCTGCGGTTTTGCACTTTCGGAGTAGTGCCTATGATAGCCGTGATATTTTTCGCAAAGGATATGATCATAAAACTTGTATTTTCCGGGAAGTTCATATATTCCCGGGAACTGTTCTCGACCCAATTGTTCGGAGACGTCTTCTTCCTGCTTTTTTATGTCATGGGCGTGTCGCTCCTGGCGAGCGCGAGGTTGAGAGCCTATCTGGGCCTCGGGATATTCTCCTCGATAAGCTTTATCGCATTATTCCTGTCTCTTCACAATATATTAGGCCTTAAGGCCGTAACCACGGCATACTTTATCGCTAATCTGTTGTCATTTTCAGCAGTGGTCTATTATCATATAAGATGGATGGGGTTGAAGATCACTATGCAGAACGTAAAATTATTGGTCTCTGCGGCAGGCCTTTGCGTAATTATCCTGTTTTTTGGTAAAGACGGCTTTTTTATGGTCGGTCTAAAGACAGCGTTATTAGCGGCGTGGCTCTATTTTTTATCAACGAGCGCGGAGAAGTCCCGGCTTTTTGATATCATTTTGAAGAAATTCCGGTTTGGCGGTAACACAAGGTAGCCCAATATGAAAAGACCGATACCTGAAGCTAAAGAAAAAAATATATTATTTTTTCTAATATCCGTTTTTCTGGCATCAAGCCTGATCTTTAAAGATGGAACAAGTTTCATATTGTCATTATTTTTAATTATTTTATCCGTGATTTTTATGCTTGGCAAAGAAGACGCAAAATTTTTAGCAATTGTTTTTATCATTTCGTTTTTTGTGCGTATCGTGCTTATGTATTTACTGCATTGGCAATCTTATAAAGCCGGTTTTGAAGGTTTCATTTCAGGAGACGACAGGCTCTATACGCTCAAGGCCATCAAGATCGCATTATCATGGCAGCATCTGCCCTATAATATGAATTGTGACACCCATAGTCCGGGATATGGGTTAAATCCATTTACATACATATTGGCGCTCTTCTTTCGCTTATTCGAACCAAACTATCTCAGCTCAAAGCTTATAAATTGTCTTATAGGAAGCATGGCGCCATTAGTGATTTATCTTATAGCAAAGGATATGTTTTCCGCAAAAGTGGCTAAGCTGTCATTTGCTTTGGCAAGCTTCTATCCATCGATGGTAAGGTGGTCTATCGGGAATCTCAGGGATCCGATAATAATTTTTTTAACAGTTATGACATTCTATCTTTTATTGGCGCTTAGGAAAAACAGGTATCGGATCATGAAAAGTATCGCAGTATTATTTATACTGGTTCTCTTAAAAAAACTGCAAATAGTCGCGTTCGCGGCATTTTTGCTAATAATAGCGTTATTCGCGGTATATAATTTTTTTAAGATACTAAGGTCGAAGAACAAGCCGGTGTTCCTTGTCGTTTTGATCGCAGTCATTATTTTATCAATCCTATTTATGGCGTGCGAACATGACAATATTAAAGGATCCATAGTGAAGTTTCTCCAGTCTACGCTTGATAGAAGCATTAGTTTGTATATAGTGGACAACGCCGGGTATCTCGCATACGATTCCCATACGATTGCTCAATTAAGATCCGGTATCCTGGATCTAGGTTCCTTGGTCATATTTTATTTTAAAGCGATAGGCTATTTTATTTTGGTGCCATTTCCATGGAGACTATCCAGCCTTAATCAAATATTGGCGTATCCGCAGATAGTGCTTTGGTATCTTTTGCTATTTCTTTCTGTTGTTGGATTTACGAAAGCATTAAAAATTTCGAAAGAAAATAACTTTTTTATAATTATGTTCTTTTTAATAGGCATCTCGATATTCGCCATGGTAGAGAGCAATATGGGATCAGCATTCAGGCATAGAGATATTTTCTCTTTCATCATATTTATATACGCTATGGCCGGACTAAACCATATGTTTTTAAAAAAGGAAATTTCCGCCCATGGAAAAGGCAGATAAGGTAAAAGTGCTATTTTTGTCTTACAATGGTCTTCTCGAGCCGCTCGTGGGGTCGCAGGTCATACCATATCTTGAGAGGCTAAACGGAAGAGGATTTGAATTCGTCCTGCTTACGTACGAAAAAAAGAACGATCTTGCCAAGAGCGGTAAGGCTAAGATCCTTAAGACGAGATCCGATCTTTTTTCTAAGGGCATCGAGTGGAAATATATGCGGTATCATAAGAATCCGAAAATACTGTCGACCCTTTTCGATCTCTTTGCGGGGGCGATTTATTCTTCTTATCTTATAATAACCAGAAATGTAAAGATGGTCCACGTGAGAGGCGTTACGCCCGGCTCTATAATGATATTCCTATCCAAGATGTTCAGGGTGAAGTTGATATTTGACATGAGGGGACGTCTGGCCGAGGAGTATGTAGGCGGCGGGCTATGGACTTATAATAGCATACCTTTCAGGCTGGCTAAAAATTCCGAGGACAGTCTTCTAAAGATAGCGGATGCCGTAACCGTCCTTACCAACAAGCATCTTGAGTATAACAAAAAGATCCCATTTCTGTCATGCAGGAATATCCCGATGGAAGCTATCCCTTGCTGCGTCGATCTGGAAAAGTTCAATTATGCCGCGAAAGATGAGGACGGCTTTAAAAAGAGTCTCGGGCTCGCGGGTAAATTCGTATTTATGTATCCCGGGAAGATAGGGTCGTTCTATCTTATGGATCAGATGCTCGACTTCTTCGAGGCCGTTTATTCCGAAATGAGCAATGCCATATTTTTCATATTGACCCCTGAAAACGCAGGATCTGTGCTAAAGAAGGCCAGTGAGCATGGGATAGCAGGTGATGCCATACGCGTGTTGGAGGGGTCGTGCTTTGAGGAAATGCCAAAATATTATAGGATTGCCGATTCGGGAATATTTTTTATAAATTCGCATGAAAAAATAGGATCATCTCCTATCAAAATGGGAGAATTCCTTGCTTCGGGAGTTCCCGTAGTAATAAATGCCGGGATCGGGGATACGGCTGAGATCGTGACGGATAATAACGTCGGCGTCGTGATCAAGGATTTTACCGTTCCCAGTTACGAGGAAGCCGCGCGTCGATTATTGTCGCTAAAGCAGGAAGGCGAGGTCTTGCGGAAGCGGTGCAGGGATGTGGCGGAGAGATATCTCTCCGTAGAAAAAGGGGTAGAAAAATATTACAAAATATATCGAGGATTAATAAAATGACGAGAACATTGGTTACCGGTGCATCCGGAATGCTTGGCAACGACCTGTGCCCGGCCTTATTAAAAGGCGGATTTCAGGTCTATCCAACTGACTTGGCGCCCGATAGCAAGTCAATAGATGCTTTAGATGTGCGTGAAAAAGAGAAGGTGAATGATTATATCAAGAAGGTAAATCCATCGTTAATAATACATCTGGCTGCCGAAACCGATGTAGATAAATGCGAAATAGACCGGAAGCACGCGTCTCTGACCAATACCGAAGCCACGGCGAATATAGCCATAGCCTGCAAGGCCTTGGGCATACCGCTTGTATTTATAAGTACGGGCGCTGTATTTGACGGGAAGAGCAAAGATATTTTCAGAGAAACCGATAAGCCTAACCCGGTAAATTTTTACGGAAAAACTAAAGTAGAAGCGGAACAGATGATAGAAAAAGCACTTACAAACTATTTCATCTTCAGGGCGGGATGGATGATAGGCGGAGGCAAGAAGGACAAAAAATTCGTGGGCAAAATAGTGAATATCCTGAAAGATAAGAACGATATATCCGCTGTTATAGATAAGAAAGGAACGCCGACCTTTACGGAAGATTTCTCTGCAAATTTGTTGCGGGTGATCAAGACAGGCCATTATGGGACATTCCATATGGCAAACCAGGGAGTATGCACTAGATTCGATATTGCGTTGAAGATAGTGGAATATATCGGGAAAAAAGGAGTGACGGTCAAGCCCGTTACTTCAGATGCTTTCCCATTGCCGGCCCCGCGCGGTGATTCGGAAGCCCTGGAGAATTATAAGCTGAAGCTTCTGGGGTTGGATCATATGCCCCGGTGGGAGGATTCGTTGAAAAAATACGTTGGAAAGATCCTGGAGTAACCATGAGAGTGTTATTCATCGAACCATATCCGACAGAAGGCCCGAGCAGCCGCTATAGGATCGAGCAATATATACCTTATTTAGAGAGGAGCGGAGTGGAATGCATAGTGAGGCCTTTTATCTCCTCAGGATTTTATAAAATAATCTACAAGAAAGGGCTCTATCTTAAGAAGGCAATATTTTTTCTCAATAGCAGCATTAAGAGACTCTTTGATATATTCACCGCGCTAAGGTGCGATATAATTTTTATTCATCTGGAAACATATCCTTTCGGCCCGGCGGTTTTTGAATGGATATTTAAGAGGTTGGGGAAAAAGATCATATATGACCTGGATGACGCGATCTATCTGGGGAAGACCAGTTCGGCCAATCAATTCATAAAATTCCTGAAAATGCCATCCAAGATCGAAAAGATAATAAAAATGAGTGATCATATAATAACTTGTAACAAATACCTGGCTGATTATGCAAGACGGTTTAACGCGAATGTTACCCCGATACACACATCCGTAGACACAGAGAGGTTTTTCCCTAAACACACCGATGGTGACGTGAAGAAAAATGTAACTATCGGCTGGATAGGCAGCCACAGCACTACGCCATATCTTGCTCAATTAAAAGACGTGTTCAATCGTCTTAGTTTAGAGCATAAATTTGAGCTGAAGATCATCGGCGCTTCGACAAAGGTCATAGATATAACCGGCATTAATGTCATATATAAAGATTGGCGTCTGGAAGACGAGATAGGCGAGTTTCAATCGCTTGATATAGGCGTTTATCCTTTGCCTGACAACGAATGGATATTAGGTAAAACGGGTTTTAAGACCATTCAATATATGAGCGTAGGAATACCATGTGTTGTTTCAAGCCTTGGCACGAATAAAGAAATAGTGAAGGAAGGCATTAATGGTTATCTTGCCAGAACCGATGAAGAGTGGATCGAGAAATTATCGTTACTGATCAATAACCGGGATCTCAGGGCGAAGATAGGGCTGGCGGCCAGAAAGACGGTTGAGGAAAATTATTCAGTTAAGGTGAATGCACCAAAGTATTTGGAGATACTCCGGCAGATCCGTAATGAACAATGATAAAAACGAAAGAAAACATTGTGAAGATAAAGAAACTTAAGTTCATTTTTATATCTTTATTGTCCATTACGATAATTGGAGCAGTGCTAAATTTAAATACATCTATAACGGTAGGGAAGGATTGGCAATGCCGGCAGATCAAAATGCCGCTTTATATCAAATGGACCGAGTTTTTAGCGCGACACTATGAATATGGCAGAATGGCAAAAGAGATCACGGCCGGATACGACGATAACGGGAAGGAAGTATTAGCGCTATTGAGATGGACTCACCAGAATATAAAAGATGTTCCTCCTGGTATGCCTGTAATGGACGACCATATTCTTTATATCATTGTCAGGGGTTATGGAGTACCCGAACAGTTTCAAGATGTTTTTACAACGCTTTGTACTTATGCCGGGATACCGGCCTTTTGGAGAAAAATCAGGGATAGGGAACATAAAACTACTTATCCCATATCGTTTGTGTTGCTTAATGGTAAGTGGCGTGTCTTTGATGCCTACCGGGCCAGGTATTTCATAGCCGACAATGGCGAGATAGCAAGCGTAGAGGATATATTAAAAAAACCATCTTTAGTCAAAGGAGATGACATCGATCATATATATATAGACGGAGTGCCGTATAAAGAATTTTTTAATAATATGGGACCGGTCTCCCGGCCGCAGACTTTGCGGGCCGAAAAACAGATGCCGCTACACCGTATTGTCTATGAGACGAAACGGGCGTTCAAATTGGAAAAAGATGATGGCAGTTCTTTATAGAAAGTTCGGATAATTTATGAGCATTTTTTGATTGACAGTTTAATTAATGAGGAGTATTATCGTTTAGAACGTTTTAAACGATAGAAAAGGATTATTTATGCATAACAAGCTGGAGATGGCTCAGGATAAGTTCATAGCGAGTATCGGTGAATTAGCTGGAAGCTTTGGCCTCAATCAATTTATAGCTCAGTTATATGCTGTGCTCTATCTGAGTGATAAGCCATTATCGCTGGATGAACTTGTAGAGCGTCTTCGTGCAAGTAAAGGCAATATAAGCCTTAATATACGTGAATTAGAGAAATGGGGAGCCGTCAAGAATGTATGGGTAAAGGGTTCCCGAAAAGATTATTATGAAGCTGATCCGGACATCAGGAAAGTAGCTGCGAATAAGCTTAAGGCCGGGATCCATAAAAGGATCGGGCAGGTATCGGATATGATAGAAGAGTTTAAAGAGTTGATCCATTCGTCAGAAGGCGATATGACGGAGGAAGATAAAAAGATAGTAAAAGCGTATCATGAAAAATTGAAAAAGATAGAAGACATGAATAGCCTGGCATCGAAGGCGTTGAGCCTGGCGGAGAAATTATTTTAATGTTATATTTTGGTCGAAATTGAGAAGTTAAAAATGGGAGGATCTCATGTCCAGGAAGACGGTAAAGATCGGGAATAGCGTAATAGGTAATGATTTTCCTTGTTATATTGTAGCGGAGATAGGGATAAATCATAATGGGTCATTGGACATGGCTAAGCAGCTGATCGATGTTGCCGTAAAATTCGGGTGCGATGCCGTTAAGTTCCAGAAGCGGACGGTCGATGTAGTCTATACGGCTGAAGAGCTTGCAAAGCCGCGGGAAAACCCTTTCGGACCAACGAATGGTGACTTGAAGCGTGGATTGGAATTCGGATTAAAAGAATATAAAGAGATTGACGCTTATTGTAAATCAAAAGGAATTACCTGGTTTGTGTCATGTTGGGACGAAAAGTCGCTGGATTTTATCAAGCAATTTGACCCACCGTGCTATAAGATCGCCTCACCGTCTATCACGGACGATAACCTGTTGAGATATTGCAGAAAGCAGAAGAAGCCTATTATCATTTCTACCGGCATGAGTGATATGAATATAATCGATCACGCAGTGGGGGTTGTAGGGATTGACAACCTTATCATCATGCATTGCACGAGCACATACCCATCTAAGACCGAAGAGCTTAATCTGAAGGGTATAGAGACGCTCATGGAGAGGTACGACATTCCTATAGGGTATTCCGGTCATGAAGTAGGTCTTTATACTACATATGCGGCTGTTGTTCTGGGCGCTTGCATTGTGGAACGCCATATAACGTTGGACAGATCCATGTGGGGCAGCGATCAGGCTGCGTCAGTTGAACCACAAGGCTTGAACAGATTAGTTGCTGACATAAGGAATTGGGAAGCCGCTAAGGGTGATGGGCAGATCAAGATATACGATAGCGAGATCCCTATCATGAAGAAGCTTAGAAGGGTAGGAGCTAAAGTCGCATGAAACTTTACGGGTTGGGGTGCGTTAATGTAGAACTGACCTCCAGGTGCAACAAGAAATGCTGGATGTGCGGCCGGCGCAAGGTGGATAAGGATTATCCCGAGCTCGCCATGGATTATGGCGATATGGATTTTGAGCTTGTTCGCAAGATATCAGGTCAATTACCTCCCAACATAATCGTGCAGTTTCACAAGGACGGCGAGGCTTTGTTATATCCGCGTTTTGGTGAAGCCGTAAGCTTGTTTAAAGATCAGATAAAGAATATCGTCACGAACGGTAAATTAATAGTGGAAAAAGCGGATGAGATCATTGACAACCTTGATACGATATCAATCTCTGTGTTTGAAAATGATGAAGAAGCTCCCGAGCAGTTTGAGGTCATAAAAGAATTTTTAAGTATCAAGGGTGACAAAAAGCCTTTTACAAGCCTGCGATTAATAGGAGATGTGGATCCATCTAAGTATGAAAAACTCGGAGCCCTGATAATAAAGCGCGTGCTCCATGCCAAGATGGGCAGTTTCGCTTATAGCAAGAGAAGCCCTACTATACCGGAGGTTGGGATATGCTGGGATCTCCTGGGGCATTTGTGTATAAGCCGGGAAGGCAATGTGTCCATATGCGTGCGTTTTGACCCGAAGAAGCTGGGCGTCATCGGGAACCTGCATGAGCAGTCTCTAGAGGACATATGGAACGGCGATAAGCGCCTGGAGTGGCTTGAATACCACAAGCAGGGTAAAAGGGATATGGTCCCTCTCTGTTCATACTGCCATTTCTGGGGAGTGCCGACCTCACCCTGATAATAAGGAGAAGACGTGTCTAAGCAAAATATCGTGGCTATAATACCGGCGCGAGGCGGCTCAAAAGGTGTTCTGGGAAAGAATATAAAAACTCTTGGCGGGCATCCGCTCATCGCATATTCAATAATTGCATGCCGTATCTGCGGCAAGATAGATAGGACGGTAGTATCTACGGATTCCGAAGAGATAGCGCAGATCTCCAAGACTTACGGCGCCGAGGTACCTTTCATGCGGCCGAAAGAACTCGCAGGGGACTTGTCGGGGGATATAGAGTTTGTATTGCATGCGATCAATTGGTTTGTCGAGCACGAAGGGCGTTCTCCGGAATTACTGGTACATATCAGGCCCACGACGCCTCTTCGCGAGTCCACGGTCATGGAAAATGCCATAAGCGCTATTCTTAATTCAGGCGAGGCAACATCGCTGAGATCGGTCCATGAATTGCCTGAAGCTCCGGAAAAGATGTTCCGGATAAATAGCCAGGGGTACCTGACCGGGATCTTTCCTGATGACCCACGCCCTGAATATTATAACCTTCCGAGGCAGGCTTTTGCCACAGCCTATCATCCGAACGGTTATGTGGATATAATAAGAACGGATTATGTGAAAAAAAATAATAGACTTCATGGCCCGCGTATACTCGGATTTGTTACGCCAAGAGTGGCCGAAGTGGATACGATTGAAGATTTTAACTATCTGGAGTATCAGATAGGCAGGTCGCCCGGCAGTCTTTACAAAGAACTAATGGCCGGTTCAGTAAAAGGGAGATAGTGATGTCAGGATTCAAATTTTGTCAGGAACCGAAAAGAGTCCCGTTGATCGATTCCAAATATAGAAAAATAAGGACAAGGATCCCTCCTCCGGGGTCTTCCAGGATATTCGACAAACTTGGAAAATACGAGTCAAGATCGATGCATGGCCAATTGCCCGTGGTCTGGGACAGGGCAAAGGATTTTCAAGTCTATGATCCTTATGGGAATTGCTGGATAGATTTTACATCAACGATATTTGTTACCAATACAGGCCACGCAAACGAGGATATCATATCCGCGCTTCGTAAGCAGCTGGATAAAGAATTGCTCCATACTTACACATTTGCCAATAAGCCTCGCGCAAGGTTCCTGCAAAAATTGGTAGAGATCGCACCAAAGCATCTTAATAAAGCATTCCTATTGTCTGCAGGGACAGAGGCTACGGAATGTGCCGTCAAGCTCATGAGAATGCGCGGTCAAACTATCAATAAATCGAAAGTCGCGGTTATATCTTTCAAAGGGTCCATGCATGGCCGAACCATGGCCGCCGAAATGCTTAAAGGTGATACCGATTCTTCCGCGTGGATCGGCTATAGAGACCCGAATATTTTCAATATGCCATTCCCTTATCCCTGGCTTATCGGATCAGGCTCCAATGGCAGAATAAGTAGAGGTGTATGGGAAAAGCGCTTTGCCGATGACATGGTGTCATTAAAGAAAAAGGGCCTCGATTTCAGGAAAATAGCCGGTTTTATTTTGGAATCTTATATGGGCTGGGGAGCATTATTCTTTCCGGTACCTTACGTAAAAATGCTCGCGGTATTCGCGAAAGAGCACGATTGTCTCATTACGTTCGATGATATTCAGGGCGGATTTGGCAGGACCGGTAAATTATTCGCGTATCAGCATTACGGGGTGGAGCCCGATCTCGTATGCCTTGGTAAGGGCATAAGCGGTTCGCTACCGCTGTCCGCTATAATAGGGCGCAGGAATATAATGGATCTGCCGGATATGGGTTCTATGAGCAGTACTCATTCTGCGAATCCCCTTTGCTGTGCTGCCGCGTTTGCAAACCTGCAGGTTATCGAATCGAAGGATCTTGTAAAAGAATCCGCGCGAAAAGGGATTATATTGCATAGAGAGCTGAACAGGATAAAAGAAAAATATCCGCATAGAGTGTCATATGTTTTTGGGAAGGGACTCCTGGCGGCCATGTTGTTTAAAGATCCGAAAACCGGATCTCCGGACTGCATCTTTCCAAGTATGGTATGCGAAAGGGCTATGCAGAAGGGCTTGTTGTTAGTGCATACGGGCAGAGAATCCATAAAGATCGGCCCCCCCCTAACCATTCCGGACGCTGCGCTCTTCGACGGCATAACGGCGCTCGAGGAGTCTGTCGCTGAGATCGAAAGGGAGTCCATCCAATGAAAGCCATGCGTCACGCCGGGATAGTGGTATCGGATCTGGAAAAAGCTGTATATTTTTACGGAGAACTTCTCGGCTTAAAGATAGCCAAGCGTTCAGACGAATCGAGTGGCTATATCGACAAGGTGTGTGGTCTACGGGATTCCAGGCTTACAACGGTAAAGATGGCCACGGATAACGGTAATCTTATTGAGCTTTTATATTTTCATTCTCATCCCAATCGGGGAGTCGAAAAAAAGCTGCATGACATTGGGCTATCGCACATAGCTTTTACCGTGGATGATATAGAGAAAGAGTATAAGAGGCTTCTGGGGGAAGGCGTTGATTTCGTTTCATCGCCGAAGTTATCTCCGGATGGATACGCTAAGATAGCGTTTTGCATGGACCCGGACGGAGTTTTTATAGAACTCGTTGAAGTGACTGAGGGAAGATGAAAAAAGATTACGTATCCGTTGTATATGACCGAAATAGAGCGCCAAAAAGCAACTATCCTTTTAAATTGGCCTCATACCTGGTAAGTCGATTTAACATGAGCAGGAGTTCAAAACTGCTGGAAATCGGATGCGGGCGAGGAGATTTTCTAGAGGCATTTCATGACTTGGGCCTTAGCTGTTACGGGGTAGATGCGAGTGACCATTGTACCAAGAATATGCCTCATCTTAATGTTGTATGCCTGGATATCTCAGAAGATAAGCTTCCGTATGATGATAGTGCTTTTGACGTAGTCTACCACAAATCCGTACTCGAGCATTTTAGCAACCCGGATCATTTAATGAAAGAAACCTGCAGAGTTTTGAAGCCGGGAGGCAGAGTTATTATTCTGACTCCGGATTGGGTCAGTCAGATGAAGGTCTTTTACGAAGATTTTACGCATTCCAGGCCGTATAATATAAGGGCCCTTTCGGATTTATTGACTATATATGGATTTTCTGAGGTGAAGACAGAGTTTTTTTATCAGATGCCGATTTTATGGCATTATCCGTCTTTGAAGATGTTCTCAAATTTTCTTCAAATGGTGTTATCCGTGCCTAATGCGCGGAGGCTTACCAATATGACAAAAGTCAAATTCTTCAGATGGTCTGTTGAATTGATGGTTCTCGGGACTGGGATTAATGAAAAATAGCAAAAACAATATAAAGATACGGCGAACCTTGCTGCCTTTCAAGTATTTTCATAACCCCGAAAGCTCATTTATGAGACTTTCACCGAGACAGTCGGAGCTTGTAGTTGAGTTTAACCGTAAGGCCGAGCAGGGCCTTATAGAGTTTGAATCGGTCAATTGTCTATGCGGTTCTTTAGAGTTCGATCTGATAGCAAGCGTAGACAGGCATTCAATGCGGCAGAAGACCATTATGTGCGTCCGGTGCGGACTTATCCAGTCTAACCCCAGGATGACTGATAAGGAGTATGCTAAGTTCTATTCTTCGGATATGTACAGACTCTGTTATGAAGGCGAGGACTACCTGATAACCTATGAAGATAGATATGAGCCACGGCATAGCCGGCATATATTTGACGAGATCTCCGGTATCAGGACCGTAGATCCTACCGTGTCTGTGCTGGAGGTAGGCGCCGGCGGAGGGTGGAACCTTGTGTTATTCGCCAACGCAGGCGCGGCCGTTGTCGGGATAGATTACAGCGAAAGCCTTGTCAATATGGGTAATCGACACGGCTTAAATATGAAGCAGGGCAGTATCGACGATATCAAAGGGTTGTATGACATTATAATCATTAATCACGCGCTGGAGCATTTCCCCGATCCGGTGGAATCATTAAAGAAAATCATCCGCCACCTGGATAAATCAGGCCTTTTATATATAGGGGTCCCGAACATCATGAACTTCGGCATAGGTCAATTGCAAAATGCACATGTCTATTATTTTACCCCGTTAACATTTGAATATTATTGTGCAAAGGCTGGATTGAAGTCTATTAAGATCGGAGCAGCTCAAGAGGTCCATATGTTCGGAACTTTTACACATTCTGATGTATCGTCATGCCCCCGGATCGATGGCCACTATGGTACGATGATCAATCGTTTTAAAATAGAAAAACTTAAGTGCATGACAAAGATAATTCTATCATATCTGGGTTTGTATAAAAGATAGGTCCTCTCTAAAATGGACAAATGTATAATCAAAAAAATAGTTTTTATTACTGAAACGTCATTTTATGAACGGGATTATAAAAGGTTTGGCATCGATGTTTTAAGAAGTAACGGGTTTGAGGTTGAGGTGTGGAACTGCACTCCTTTTTTGTATCCAGGCGTGGTGGAGGATGTGAAGGGTGCCGACATAGTTTACTATGAGCACTATTTTGAATTTCAAAAAATGCAAGATGCGCTTGAAAAAATTTACAAATTGACACAAGATGTTCTGGTGGTATGTCTCATACAGTATAGAGTGAATTCATATTCTTTATTCCGGGCAATTTCCAAAAAGCAGATCATGTATTGTGTCATCTCTAGCGTGTTACCATTCAGTATAAAGAAAAATGGTTCTATTATGGAAGCCATTTTGAATATATTAAGAAAGACGCGCGATATAGAAGCATTGAAACAATCGTTATTTTGCCGCGTGCCCCATAAAATATTAGGCATAAATCCCGCAAGTTTCGTATTGATTGGAGGAGCATATCGCGCGAATGATCGTAGAGATATGGTTGGTTCTCAGACAGAATTGCTGTTTATACACGCACTAGACTATGACATTTATCTTGAGGAAATAAAAAACACCGTAGAAATCGATAATAAGATGGGCGTTTTCATAGATGAATATGTTCCTTTTCATCCGCACTATCCAATGATGAAAGTGCCGCCGTTTTCAACGCCGGAGGAATATTATCCGCCTATAAGGAGGTTTTTCGATCATTTGGAAGATGCGAATAGAACGAATATAACCATAGCTGCTTATCCGCGATCTCGATATGAAGATCATCCGGATTATTTTGGCGGAAGACACGTCGTTAAAGGTAAGACCATGGAGCTGATCAGAAGGGCGTCTTTTGTGATAGGCCATTGCAGTACGTCTATCAATTACGCGGTATTAGAGAAAAAACCGGTGATATTCATTACAACGGACAGCTTGCAAAGGAGCCTCCAGGGGGAGTGGATACGGCAAATGGCATCTTTCCTGGGGAAGGGCGTAATAAATGTCGACGAAATGCTCGAAATAGACTTTAAAAAAGAAATGACGATAGATGAAAAGGCGTACAGAGCATATAAAAATGCTTTTATAAAAAAAGACAATACGGAAGAATTACCTTTTTGGCAAATATTTTCAAATCGTATCAAGAATTTAGCGCTTACTAAAAGGCAATATGAAAACGTCAATTAAAAAGTTAATAAAAAATTATATAAGTCAGGCATTATTAGGCGATCGCACATTCCATTGCGAGAAAGATATCGATATTCCCTTGCAAAATGGGCGCGAACATTTCGACTGGATCCGCTCTGATATAGTAGGTCTAGTGGAAGCGTTCGTTCAAGAAAATAGACTGTGCGACTCCGCTTTTATTAAAGGCATGAATTCCGTTTTTAAAACGAAACGATTTGATAGTCTATTAAAAAAATGGATCTGCGAATACATGATAGACCTATTGAATGCCATGGATAGCTTTTCGAGAGATGACTTAATTAAGAGCGGGCGGCTTGTTCTGGATGATAATCCTATCAATAGATATGCTTTCGAAAAATTCTCTTCAAGATTCAAGATTATCCCGAAAATTAAATGGGTCAGGCGAAGGAACACGATATCATGTATTTTTGTGATTTTCTTTCAAGCCCTGTTTGTTCTGTATTTTAGCCTGAATAGCGGTATTGCTATTTTTAGGGCAAAGAAAAAATATAAGGTTATGCGCGAATTGGTCTGGGGCTTTTATCCTACGGGAGGATATTATTTCCATGATGATTTTTTAGTTGATGAAAAGAGCATAAAGAAAGACGACCTATTATTATTTTCGCGGAAAGATATTAAACAATGTGAACAACGGAACAAGGCATACCAGCAAGCAAAAATGTTGCGGTTTAACACTTTTTACCTGCCATCTCTAAAAATAAGTTTCGCCACTTTCTTTTTCAGGGTGATCCCTCTTTATCTGGTGGGCGGGATGGGTTCGTTATCGGCCGAGATAAGCTCTGCCAACTTCTCCCTATTTTCAAGGATCTCAAGATATTTTATCTCTTATGCATTGCCATACGAAAAGATATTTTCCAATTACGAAATAGGGGCTGAGTTAGGATATAGTTTTTATTCCTCTCGTCACATTCCGGAAGCTATAGTTTGTCAAAACATGAAAACCAGATACTACCTGGCATACGGGTCTGATATGTCTTCGGATTCTATAAAGTATAGTATTTCTTTCTTGGGTTGTGATAAATATTTTGCATGGGGCGCGGCCAACGCACTCACCGGCAGAGAGGCGTCGGATATTTTTATTCATAGTGGTTATATTTTTAAGCGCTTCATCAATAACGTCAAATTCAGGCGAAGCTATATACTTTCGGAAATGGGGATACATTCTGTGGGAAAAGTTGTAACTTTTTTTGACGAAAGTTTTGGCGGAGGAAGCGTTCTTAAGGCGGAGCATTATGTTAATTTTTGGAAAACTGCGCTTGAGCTTGCTGTGAAAGAGCCGAAGCTGACCGTGATCATGAAGTCCAAAGAGCTTTCTCGATATCACGAGCTTCCGCGCGAGTTGAGGGATAGATTCCTTGAGATAAAAAAGCGTATAGAAGAACTAGGCAACGCTCATATAATTGACGAAAAAAAGTGGTCATTTATCGAATGTATTGGCGTTTCGGATATAGTCGTTACAGAGTCTATGACCAGTTCGGCCACTATAGCTATTATATGCGGAATCGAGGGGCTTTATCTGGATGAAGCCGAACTTGATCATCCTTTTTCAAGGATACTTAAAGATAAGGCGGTATTTAAAGAGAGTGATAAGCTGCTGAAGATGATACGGGACATATCGAACGGCGAAATGTCTGTCCTGAGTGAAATACCGAAGGATCTTATAAGAAGGATTGATGAGTATCCGGACGATCGGGGTATTGACGTGCTCCGAGCTGTATTGACAGGAAGCGGATCAGGGGCACCGCATAATTAAAAGGGAGGTACGTGTGGATATGCTTAATAATAAAGTAATTCTTATAACTGGCGGAACGGGTTCATTCGGGAAAAAATTTACAGAGATGGTTTTCAAAAGATGTCACCCCAAAAAGGTTATCATATTAAGCCGCGATGAGTTCAAGCAACACGAGATGGCGAAGATATTCCCGGTATCTAAATATCCGATACGATATTTCCTGGGAGACATACGGGATAAGAGTCGTCTCTACAGGGCATTTGAAAGCGTAGATTATGTGGTCCATGCGGCGGCATTGAAACAGGTACCAGCCCTCGAATATAATCCAGTTGAAGCTGTGAAAACCAATATCCTTGGAGCGGATAATATAGTAGATGCCGCCATAGATAGAGGCGTTAAGAAAGTAGTTGCGTTATCGAGCGATAAAGCCGTCAGTCCCATCAACCTGTATGGTGCCACAAAATTAGCTGCCGAAAAGATATTCATAGCCGCAAACGCTTATGCGGGCGGTCGTGTCAAATTTTCAGCTGTAAGATACGGGAACGTTGTCGGCTCAAGAGGAAGCGTCATACCCCTATTCCTCGAATGTAAAAGGCAGAAGAATCTGGAGTTTTCTATAACCGATGAACGCATGACGCGTTTCTGGATAACTCTGGAGCAGGGGGTGAATTTAGTCATGAAGGCCCTGAAGGAATCCGTGGGCGGAGAGGTCTTTATCCCGAAGATACCGTCGATGAAAATAACGGATCTGGCCAGGGCGATTGAGCCGCGGTGCAGATTCAAAATAATAGGGATACGCCCCGGAGAGAAGATGCACGAAACCCTAATATCGGAGGATGAGGCGCGCAAAACAAGAATGTTCAAAGGCGCGTATGTTATTCTTGCGGAATTCTTTGAGGGCAAGCATGTCCATGGTAAATATTACAAATATAAGATCCCGCCCGAGGGATTCGTATACAGTAGCGATAAGAATGAGCAATGGTTGAGCGTTCCTGAGATTAAAAGGATGATAGAAAGGACAAGAATTGAATAGATTTATCCCGTATAGCCATCAATATATCGATCAAGACGACATTGATGCTGTTGTCAGAGTTTTAAGATCGGATTATATCACGCAGGGGCCGAATGTGGACGTATTCGAAAACGCCCTTTGCAGGTATACCGGCGCGAAATATGCCGTGGCCGTATCGAGCGGAACGGCCGCTTTGCATATTGCATGTTTGGCTGCCGGTATAAAAGCGCGCGATGAAGTTATCACTTCTCCGATAACGTTTCTTGCTTCGGCAAATAGCGTTTTATATTGCGGCGGAAGGCCGGTTTTTGCCGATGTGCAGCATGACACGATCAACATAGACCCTAAAGAGATAAAAACCAAGATACACAAGAAGACAAAAGCGCTCATTCCGGTCCATTTTGCCGGTCATCCGTGCGATATGGAAGAGATAAGCGCCATAGCTGATCGAAACGGTCTTGTCGTTATTGAAGATGCCGCACATGCCGTGGGCGCAGAATATAAGGGTTCAAAGATAGGCGCCTGCAAATATTCCGATATGACGATATTCAGTTTTCATCCCGTTAAAAGTATCACTACGGGCGAGGGCGGGGCTGTGTTGACGAACAAAAAAGATCTTTACGAAAAGCTTTTAATGCTGCGGAGCCACGGGATAAGCAGGGATAGATTGCGTTTCGTGTGCCAGGATCAGCGCTTAACCGGCTCTTGGTACTACGAAATGCAGTGCTTAGGCTTTAATTATCGTATAACAGATATCCAGAGCGCGCTGGGCTTAAGTCAGCTGAAAAAGTTAAATACTTTTGTTATAAGAAGACGCCAGATCGCCGAGACGTATAATAAAAAATTATGCGGCATCGAAGATATACTATTGCCCGTCGAGCGGTCGTATGTTAGTTCATCATATCATATTTATTGCATAAGAACGAGGGATCCGAAGGACAGGACCCCTCTTTTTAATATTTTGCGGGCTTCTGGTATAGGCGCTCAAGTGCATTACATCCCGGTCTATCTCCAGCCATACTATAAACAGCTCGGATATGCTAAAGGGCTTTGCCGGAAAGCGGAAGAATTTTATGGAGGCGAGATCAGCATTCCTATGTATCCCGCGATACGAGAGAGGGAAATAGATTATGTTGTGAAAAAAATAGCCGGTTTCTTCGGGGCCGGATGGTGAAGCCGGTTCTTCCGACATTGTGTAGATCGATAAAAATAAGAGATAAAATGAAAGCATTGATATTAACAGAAGGCGGGAAAAGTATTGGATATGGGCATATCACCAGATGCCTTGCTTTTTATCATGCCTTTGAAGAAAAGGGTATAAAGCCAGATATCATTGTGTGCGGTGATGACAGCGTAAAAGGAATGTTAAGATCAAAGCGGTATAAGATACTGAACTGGTTAAAGGCAAGGACGGAAGTATTGAAAACCGCGCGAGAAATGGACATTATCCTTGTGGATTCTTATCTCGCTGACCTTAATTTTTATAAGAAAATATCTATTATAGCGAAGCTGCCGGTCTATATAGATGATAATATGCGTATAAATTACCCTCCCGGCGTCGTGATAAATAGCGCTGCTTACGCAGAAAAGATTGAGTATCCAGAAAGAGATGGAGTTTTTTATTTGCTTGGCAGCAGATATGCGCCCTTAAGAAAAGAGTTTTTAGATGCTCCCCGGAAGCGTATACGTAAACATGTCAAGACCGTGCTTGTGACTTTTGGTGGTTGCGATCCAATGAATGTGACGCCGAAAGTTTTGAAATTACTTGCTCATAAGTATCCCGGCCTGAACAAAGATGTCGTTATAAGCAGGGGTTTTAAGTACGCAAATAAATTAAAAAACTGTGGAGACGAGAATACAAGGTTTATCTATGATCCGAACGCCGATACCATGAAAGAACTAATGATCAAGTCCGATATTACGATCTCGGCAGGTGGCCAGACATTGTACGAGCTTGCCAGAATGGGAGTTCCTTCTATAGTCATAACCGTTGCAGAGAATCAAATGCGGCATTCCAGGGCTCTCTCGCGCGCCGGCGTTATCGAGCATGTGGGGTGCTATAAAGGCGATAGAGGCAGTAACGACAAAATCATGAAAAAGTTGAAGGCGAAATTAGATCTTGTCATCTTTGATAAGAAGCTGCGATCGGAGAGGTGCCGGAGAGGAAAAAAAATAGTCGATGGCCGCGGCGTTCATAGGGCTGTAAAAAAAATATTAGCATATATATATAGAAGGAGATTTTAAAATGAGAATAAACGAGCATAGGACCATGCGGTATGCATAAGATACGCGTTGGTAGGAAGATAATAAGTGATGAGTCCCCGTGTTTTATAATAGCCGAGGTGGGCTCAAATCATAACGGCTCCTTGCGACAGGCGAAGCAATTAATTGACATTGCCCGCGATGCCGGGGCGGATGCGGTAAAATTCCAGATATTCCGCGCGAAGACTATGTATCCGGATAAGCATATAAAGGTACGATATTTAAAAAATATGGGAATCAACGATAGTCTCTATAGCATAATCGAGAGAAACGAGGTTCCTTACGAATGGATCGATGAACTTTATAGATATGCGAAAAAAAGCGGCATAGAATTTATGGCAACCCCTTTTGACGTGAAGGCCGTAAAGGTAATTAATCCTTATGTCAATGTGTTTAAGATAGCTTCTTACGAGTCTATGTTTTCGGAGCTTATAGAAGAAGTGAAAAAAACAGGAAAACCACTCTTTATTTCGACAGGCGGAAGCACTGAAGAAGAAATTGATATGATGATAACCAAGATACTCCTTGGTTATGAAGAAAAAACGGTTCTTATGCATTGTATCGCAAAATATCCTGCGCCGATCAAAGAAACGTTTCTGAGCGTTATACCATATTTTCGTGCACGGTATAATATAAACGTTGGATATTCCGACCATACCGCTGATCCGATCATCGCCCCTACAGTATCAGTGGCGCTAGGCGCAAGAGTCATCGAAAAACATATCACATTAAGCAAAAAACTTCCGGGGCCGGATCATATCTATGCCCTCGAGCCGGATGAGTTTCGTTGCATGGTGACGGCCATACGTCAGGCAGAAAGCGCATTACATATATTTCGCAAGAGAAGGATTTTTGATTGTGAAAAAGAGCTCTATTTTTATAAGCGCTGTCTCTACGCGAAGAAAGATCTTTCTAAGGGGCAGATTGTAAATGCCGATGATCTGATAGCCTTGCGCAATATCGGGATTCATTGTGATTTCATACATCCGGTCGAGATTGATAGCGTCATTGGTAAAACGCTGAAAAGAAATAGAAGAAATGGCGCTATAATAACCCGAGGTGACATATGATGAAAGGAGAATGCCGGGGAGAGCTCCTTCTGACGAAGAGAGATCGTAAAGTTATTTTTTGTAAGAAATGCGGGTATGCTCACATATCTCCTATGTATAGCGAGGAGGAATTGGAAAAATTTTATGAATATGTTTATCGAAGAAGCACGCCGAGCAACCTATGGAGAGAAAAAGTCAGAAGCATAAAAAAATGGAAATCGTGTGGGAGCATACTCGATATAGGGTGTTGGGAAGGTGCGCAGCTTGAATACTTCAAGAAAGAAGGGTGGAAATGCACGGGAACCGAGTTAAACAAAAAAGCCGCTGCTATCGCGACGTCCAAGGGCATCTCAATCTATCAAATCTCTATAAAAGAATTTTTTCAAAAGTTTTCTAAAAAGAGATGGGATGTCGTAAATGTCGCCTATATCTTAGAGCACATTCCGGATGCACTTGGATTTTTACAACGCTTGAAAAGTAATATTGCAAAGAACGGAATAGTTATGGTTGAGGTGCCGAATGAATTCAACCCATTCCAATTAGCCTATATAAAGGAACATAATTTAACGCCATATTGGATCGCGCTACCCGACCACGTTAATTATTTCGATAAAGAAGGAATCCGCAATTTGGTAAAAAAGGCGGGATATACCATCTTGCGCGGCGAAAGTTCTTTTCCTATGGAAATGTTTCTTCTGATGGGCGATGATTATCTCAAACGCAAGTCTCTGGGGAGGGCGAGTTTTAAGAAGGTTGTTAATATGGAGCGCATTCTGCGTTGCTATGAACCGGATTTGCTTTCAAAATTTTATTCTATTTTGTATCAATGCGGCATAGGCAGGAGTACCGTTCTGTATCTACAGCCACGGTGAATAGATATGAAAATAGGTATATTCGGGGATGTACATGGGAATATTTACGCTTTCGAGAAAGCGTGGAGATCTCTAATCGCCGAAACGTGTGATCTGTATTGTTTTGTCGGCGATATTTGCGGATATTATTATTATCAGAATGAGATCATCGATATTCTCAAAAACGAGAAGAATCTTTATTGTGTAGCGGGTAATCATGATGATATATTTCTCAAAATGCTCGATGATCCAAAATTAGAAAAGGAATATAGTGAAGCTTATGGAAATTCTTCGCGCCTTTTGAAGAAATATATAACTGAAGAAAACATATCCTTTTTAAGGGCGTTGCCTAAAGTGAATGTTTTAGACGATTTTAACATAGGGATGTTTCATGGGAGTCCCTGGAACTATTTAGAGGAATACGTATATCCTCAAGACTGCCTTGATAGGTTCAGCCGATTGCCATATCGGTTTGTGATATTGGGGCATACTCATTATCCAATGGACAGGAAGATAGGCAGATTAAGAATTATAAACCCCGGATCGATCGGCCAGCCGCGGGACTATAATAGTGCGTCGTATGCGATAATTGATATTGATTCGGATCTTGTAGAGTTCAAAAGAGTTCAGTATGACAATATGCTGATGGTGCGAGATGTGATGAAGCGCAGAGAAAAAAATTCATATCTTTACAAGATCTTACAGAGAAAAGAGCGATAGTTGTGCGGAAATCTATTTTAATAACTGGTGTCGGCGGAGATATAGGACAAAGCATACTTAAATGCCTGAAAGGAATAGAATGCGAGGTCACGCTTTTCGGCTGTGATGTAGATAATTTTGCGGCCGGCAGGAACGCGGTTGATTTATTTTTCCAAGCCCCGCATGCGAGTGATAGCAAAAATTATTTTGAGTTTGTTAAAAATATAATGGAGAAGGAATCGATTTCCTGTATTATTCCTACTACGGAGATCGAAATTGAATTTTATAATGAACGCAGAGAATTTTTCGGCAAAAAAACCACAGTTCTTATTAACAAGTCTGCCCTTATCAAAATGTTTTTTGACAAATATGAGACCTTTCTTTTTCTGAAAAACAATGATCTCCCACACCCTAAAACTTTTCTTATTGATCAGTTTCAGAGTGAAATGCCATTTCCCGTGCTATTAAAACAGAGAAGAGGATGGGGCGCAAAAGGTGTCCTGCGCATAGAAAATAATGAAGAACTTTCTTTTTATAAAAAAAGAATGAAAGATGCCTTTGTCCAGGAGATTGTAGGTGGGCCTGATGAGGAATATACTATGGGAGTATTCTCCACGGGGCGCGAGACTTATTCCATTGGTTTTAAAAGGTATTTGGGATATGGGAGCCTTACCAAATATGCCCAGCTTGTTCAGGATGGAGAACTTACAGCGCTTGCGCAAAAAATTGCTAAGGCATCATCGCTTGAAGGATCAATCAATGTTCAGTTGAGAAAAGGCAAGAATGGCTATGTGCCGTTTGAGATCAATCCAAGATTTTCAAGCACCGTGTATGTACGTCATTGTTTTGGGTTTAAAGATGTGAAATGGTGGATAGATTTGAAGGAGGGGCGGGTTATTGAATATGTACCAACATGCACAAGCGGTGTCGCGGTTAGAACCATTGGGGAGACATTCTTCGATCTTGAAACTGTTTAATTTATAAAATGATAAATTTTCGATACATATGCATCGCATTCGATGACGAGATCGGCGTGGAGGCAGAAAATGGATAAGTGCGTAGCTATTATTACCGCTCGCGGCGGAAGCAAACGAATACCGCGAAAAAATATCAGAGATTTTATGGGGCAGCCCATATTAAAATATTCAATAGATGCCGCGCTGACATCACATTGTTTTGATGAAGTCGTGGTTTCTACAGATGATAGAGAGATCCGCGATATTTCCATTTCATTTGGCGCAAAAGTCCCTTTTTTGAGATCGAAGCATACCTCAGACGATTTTGCGACCACGGCAGATGTGATAGAAGAGGTGCTTTTAGAATATAAAAAAAGAGGCGATAATTTTGAATATTGCTGCTGCATATATCCTACGGCGCCTTTTTTAACGTCCCGGAGGCTAAAAGAAGCTTTTGATCTGCTCAAGGAAAGAAATGCTGACTCTGTTATCCCCGTTGTGCGTTTCGGTTACCCTATCCAGAGGGCGCTGAAGATAGAGGGCGGCCGTTTGTCGATGATACGGCCCGAAAACATTGATTCCAGGTCCCAAAACCTGATGCCCGCCTATCATGATGCAGGACAGTTTTATTGGCTAGATTCCACAGCTTTCTTAAAGACGAGAAAGATATTCACGGACAATACGGTTCCTATTGAGATAACGGAATCCGAAGCACAGGATCTGGATAACGAGGAAGATTGGAAAATGGCGCAACTGAAGTATAAGATTTTAAGAGGAGCAGCATGAACATATTGATCATCAATGTTTCCTTAAGGCCCGTGTCACCCGTTAAGCTATTTCCCGTAGGCCTTGGGTATATCGCTACAGCTATAAAGAACGCCGGATTCAGTTTTGATCTTCTAGATATCGACGGGCATCGCTTATCAGAGCGCGACGTGGAGAATAGTATCAAAAAGAAAAAATATGACGTTGTATGCATGGGTTGCATTGTCACAGGCTATAAGATTATTAAAGCATTAGCGGCATTGATTGAGAAACATCAACCCCATGCGAAAATTATTGTTGGCAATTCCGTAGCAACTTCGATTGTGGACACTCTTTTAACGCGTACGATGGTTAATATCGCAGTAATGGGAGAAGGTGATGAAACCATCGTGGATTTACTGCGCGCCATTGACGAAGGCAGGGCGCTTGAAACAGTACAAGGCATTTGTTTTCCAAAAAATGGCACGATTGTCAGGACTCCTGCCCGGCCTAATATTAAAAATATATCAGATATGCCTTTATTAGATTTTTCTATCTTTGATGTTGGGCTATACATTGAGAATTCTAAAACTTCAGTAAAAGATCCTTTGCCGATAGCCAGAGAAGAAATTCGAGCGCTTCCGGTTAATACGGCACGGGGCTGCATTTCAAAGTGCACCTTCTGCTATCATAATTTTTACGGGAGCCCATACCGGCCCCGTACCCCAAAATCCATTGTAGATGAAATAAAACATTCCATCGAAAAATACAGAGTGAATTATATTTTCTTCTGGGATGAGCTTACGTTTTATTCTAAGGAGCATGCTTTGGAGATGGCGCAGGAAATAGTAGATAAAAATTTACATTTTTACTGGACGGCTAATTGTCGTGCAAATTTGTTTACCAGCGATGAAGATATGAAAATTATATACAAGATGAAAGAAGCTGGATGTTTAGGTATGTCATATTCCTTGGAGTCAGCCGATCGGGAGATCCTTAAGGCAATGTGTAAATACATTACACCTGAGCAGTTTTCAAGACAAACGTCTTTATTTCACAAGGCGGGATTGCCAGTATGGACAAGCCTGGTATTCGGATATCCGGAAGAGACTCCTCTGACGATTAAAGAAACTTTTGACTGCTGTATCAAAAATAGAATTTATCCTTCCGCAGGGTATCTGCTCCCTCAGCCTGGTTCGCCGATGTATGCTTACGCTATCCAACATGGTTTTATTAAAGATGAAGAAGAATACCTGATGCAGTTAGGCGATCGTCAGGATTTGCGCTTGAATATGACAAAGATGAGCGATAAAGAATTCGAATTCAACGTTTTGGAGGGCCTTAAGCGATGCAATGAGATATTGGATATGGGCATTAAGCAAGAAAATCTAGTTAAGACACAGTACTACCGTTCGCCGAAAAATATGCAAGATAGTGAAGGGTCGATATAAGGGGTAATGATAGAAAGGATACAAGTGCATCATGAGTAGTGCGGCAAAATTTAATTTTACGAAAAATCAGACTTATAAAATGATCCTATTTCTACTGAGGCCATACAGGTTTCTTGTTTTGATGGTATTCTTTTCACTTGTCGTATTCGCGGTGATGGAAGGCATCAACATAGCATTGATTTACACAGTTTTAAATCAGACCCTGGAACGAATGGTCTCGATTCAATCGCCTTCAAAAATTCCATTGATCATATCGTTTATTTCGGATCACGTAGCTATAAAAAATATATTTGTCCTGAGCTGCGTATTGCTAATAATAAGTTTTTTAGTAAAAGCTTTATTCTCTTTTCTTAGTCAGTTCCTTGGGTGTTACTTTTCATATAAAATTAAGAGAGATTTTCATAACGCTATTTTCAATAGATTTTTAAATTCAGAGTATACCTTTTTCTTTAATCATAAACACGGTTGGCTTATTCACCGAACCATAACTGTTCCTCTGGAAGCATCAACTTTTTTTGATTATATACCGCGAATTGCCGTAAATGCTTTAAGGATACTGGTCATAATCGCGATGCTTTTTTTCATATCGCCTAAAGTTACGGTATTTATTATCGTATTGACTGCTTTTTATTATTTTGTAACAAGGGCTATAGGCAAAAAGGTATCATATAGCTTAGGCGCGGAGAAGGTCCTTGAGCTTGAACAGCAAAATGAGATTGCCGCCGAAGCATTTACCGGTATTAAGCAGATAAAAGTATTTATGTCGATCGGCGCTTGGGTAGAAAGATTCAGGGCGTCGGTCGTTAGATATTCACGCATTACTATTAAAGAAGCGGTATGGTTATTATTGCCGCCGGCTATAATCGAATTTTTGGTGATGTCATCACTCATTGCCCTTCTGATGGTATCGAAGTATTATTACGCCAATAGTTTTATCAGCAGCTTGCCAATTATCGCCATAGTCGGGTACGCTATCCAGAGGATCATCCCATGCTTTAATCTTCTCGGCGTCCAGGTGGTCTCTTTTTTCGGGCTTCTTCCTGTTGTGGAGATAGCGTATGGTATTATGGCCGATTTCCCGAAGCCGCATGACGGCATGGTAGAGATAAAAAAATTCAGCGACAAGATCTCATTTAAAAGCGTATCTTTCTCGTATCCGGGGCGCGATCCGTTGTTTAATGATCTTAGCTTTGATATAAAGAAAGGTACCAGCGTGGCTATTGTAGGGTTCTCCGGATCCGGTAAGTCCACCATAGTAGATCTTATACTGCGACTATTAACTGCCTCAAAAGGAAGCATATTCATAGATGATATAGACCTGAACAATGTTCGCATATCTTCTTGGCTCGGCAAGATAGGCTTAGTTACGCAGGATAGTTTTGTTTTTCATGGAACGATCAAGGATAATATTGCGCTCGGCACCAAAGATGCTGATATGGAAGAAGTGATCAGCGCTGCAACAGAGGCCAATGCTCACGATTTTATAAGTCAATTTCCGCAGGGATATGATACAGTGATCGGCGATAGAGGGATTAAGATATCGGGCGGGCAAAGGCAGCGGATAGCCATAGCGCGGGCCATCTTCAGGAAGCCGGAAATATTGATATTAGATGAAGCCACAAATTCCCTGGACAACATATCCGAGATAGCCGTCCAGAGGGCCATAGATAATTCAGCAAGAGGCAGAACCGTTATTATAATCGCGCATAAGATCTCCACTATTATGCATGCCGACAAGATCCTGGTGATTAAAGACGGGAAGATTTTGGAAGAAGGCAGCCATCAGGCGCTGATGGATATAAAAGGGTTATACCATGAGATGTATAATACTAACAAAATCATGATCTAGCTAAAAGGTGAGGTGCCGAAGTGTTCGGATTATTCAGGGAAAAAAGTTATAAACAGAGTCCATTTTTTACTTTCTGTCCTAGATTTGTTTTTAAATTGGATCCTTCAAGAAATTTACAAAAAAACTATTGGAAACATCAGAAAAACAGAGATCCCCACGGATACGATAAGTATGAAGCCGACACCAATAAGCACACCCCAACATTGTTCGGCGAGATAGAGGCCAGGATCGCTAAGAGCGATTCGATACTCGATCTGGGATGCAATTGCGGCTTTATGCTAAGCGCTATGAAGAAACTGGGGTATAGCAAGTTGATCGGGGTGGATATCTGCAAGAATGCAATAGAGCATGGTAAGAAGAAATTCGATCTTTCGAACGTTGAGTTGATCGCGGGTAGTTACGAGGAGGTGCTGCCGAAACTTGTTTCCGATAACCGGCAGTTCGATCTTGTCTATTCGGGCGGGAGTACCATATCTCTCGTGCATCCCTCATTTGATGTGATAAAACACATGTGCGCAGTGTCGCGTAAATACGTGATAATGGTGGGCGATGACGGCGTTGGGGTCCTCTATCCGCGGTTATGGGAATATGAATTTGGCAGGAATGGTTTTATGCTTGTCAAATTATTAAGACCTGCAAATGGAAAGCCGTTAGTGGTAAACAGAAAAGACGAGCAGGATGTGCTTAAAGTATATCAGAGGATCAAAGACGTTGATAATATAATAAAGAGATAGCCCTGGAACCTGAATAAAATAGGCTGGTGAGGAATTTAAAATAATTATGAAGATCTTATGTGATTATCCATTTACTCATTTCGAAGTCAATAACCCGAATGGCGATGTTACATTCTGCTGCAATCATAATATGGTGCTTGGCAATGTAAACAAGAATAACATCGAAGAGATATGGAACGGAGCAGCATATAAAGACATCCGCCGAAAGTTTCTGGAAGGCAGGATATTCGAAATATGCCATAAAAGCTGTCCTGTTCTACACGGTTGGAAAGATTACGAGAAACTCGACTGGTATAAAGAGTTACCTAAAGACAGCGAAATCTATAAAAACGCCGTTCAGAACGAAGAAGAGATCGCGGATGGGAGGGCTGAACTGGCGTCGAGACCAAGATGGCTGCGTTTTTCAACCAGCTATGCTTGCAACTTAAAATGTTATCATTGTTTTCAGCGAGGCGACAGGGAAGCGATGCTTAGGCTCCCTGATAAATTTTTTGAAGACATAAAGAGGCTTTTGCATCGCGCGCAGATAATATTTTTTTACGGCGGCGAACCGCTTATCGAAATATCGAATCTTAAGCTTATGGAATACCTGAGTCAGAATAAATCATATATAAAAGTGTTCCTTATTTCTAATGGCACGATACTAAGCGATAGCATTAAATCGATTCTTGAAAAATTGAATTTAGGGCTGATAGATATCTCTGTAGACTCGACCAATAGGGATCTGTATGAAGAACTGAGATATCCCGCACGATGGCCGGAAACGCTGGAACATATCCGGTTCTTTTCGGAACTTATGAAAAAGAAAGGCAGCAATTTATCCATATCGCTTACAATCAACAAAAAAAATGAGAATGAATTGGCAGACTTTATAAAATTCGCTAGAGAATTGAACGCTATACCGTTTTTTCAATTCGCTCATAATCTAGCTAAGGACGCATCTTTCAGGAAGAATTATGAGATATTCTCTGTCAGGGAATGTAAGGAGGCCAGAGACTGTTTGCTTAGAGCAAAGGCTTCTCTGCGACCAGGCGATTCGCCTTTGACCTGCGAGAACATAGATCATTTATTGGCCTATACAAACGATCGTATGTCGATCATGAAAAGAGCGAGGTCAGTTTTGGCAGAAAAATTTCCCGGCATTAAAAATATTCTGAAAAAGATGATTAGCAAAAATAAGACGATGTTTCAAAATTATAGAAAGGGATCGTGAAATGGTAATTGCGGTATTGATAGGAAGAAAGGGGAGCGAGGGGTTCCCCGGCAAAAATCTATTCAAAGTTTTGGGTAAACCGATGGCATCATATCCTATGGAAGCGGCAATTGGCTGTGCCGAAGTTGATAGGTCATATCTCTCGACGGATGATGAAGAACTTATGAAACTGGCACGCTCCCGCGGAGTCGAAATCATAAAAAGGCCGGCTTATTTATGCACAAAAGAGGCGCTTGGCGAAGATGCATATGTCCACGGATATCAATATATAAAAGATGAGCTGAAGAAAGATATCGAATTTCTGGTGCTCCTATTTTGTAACGCCCCGACAGTTACCTCCGATCTGATCGATCGCGGTATAACTTTGCTAAGGGCGCATCCCGAAGCCGACTCGGCGATCTCGGTTTCGCGTTATAACATGTGGAGCCCGCTGAGAGCAAGAAAGGTAGGGGCTGACGGGCTGCTGCATCCATTCGTCCCTTTTGAAACATTCGGAAACCCGAAGACATTGAATTGCGACAGGGATTCTCAGGGTGACGTATGGTTCTTTGACACAAGCGTCTCTATAGTAAGGCCCAAATGTCTTGAAGCTCTGAAAGACGGCTTATTGCCGCAAAGGTGGATGGGAAAGAAAATACTGCCGCTAAAGCAGGAGGGCGGCTGTGATGTTGATTACGAGTGGCAGGTCCCGATGGTGGAGTACTGGTTGAAAAGGTACGGTTTTAACGAAGCAACTACGTCGCATGATAAGTGATATTCGCATATGAATAAAAAGATCAATATCCAGGCAAATTCGAATTTTCATACTGCTACCCGGACATCGGTATTCGATGTGAAGTCGGGGAACGAACGATTTGAAGAATACAGGAAGAGATGGCATGACTATCCGGCCAATTTTACAGTCGGAGAATTCCCAATCCACCTCGATATCGAGGCTACCTCATTATGCAATTTACGTTGTCCTTTTTGTGCTTCCACATTCAACGAGTGGGGTCCAGAGGAGAAGGGGTTCATGGACTTCGGGCTGTTTAAAAAAATTATTAATGAAGGAGTTTCCCGTAATTTGTTCTCTATAAAACTTAGCCTCAGGGGAGAGCCTCTATTACACAAACAGCTTGTAGAAATGGTCGATTATGCAAAAAAGGCCGGGATCGTCGACGTCTATTTTAATACGAATGCCACTCTTCTAAATGAAGATATAGTTAACAGGCTGATTGCATCAAAACTTGACCGTATTTCCATATCGTTTGAAGGAACCAAAAAAGATGTATATGAACGGTACCGGGTAGGGGCGCGGTATGAAGATGTCGTGAAGAAGATAAAGATGCTGCGTAAATTGCGCGACAAACAAAAGAGCCTTATTCCCGCGATCCGCATACAGACAGTTCTCCTGCCGGAGCTGAAAGAGTCCTTCGGCGACTATGTAAAGTTCTGGCAGCCGGTAGTGGATGAAGTCTCTTATCTGGACGCAAGAGATGAGTCTAAAAAGGATTATCATTGCGCGCATGACGGATCGAGCATGGACTTAAAAGGCGATTGGGCATGCCCGTTTCTGTGGCAAAGGATGATGATACTGTGGGACGGTACAGTCTTTCCGTGCCTCATCCATGGCGTCAAAGACGCTCAGGCGATGACGTTGGGCAACGCTAAGGATGTTTCATTATATGAAATGTGGCACAGCAAGGCTTTCGATAACTATAGGGACATCCACAAGGCCGGGCGGTCTCACGAGGTAGACGCGTGCACGAAATGCTCTTATAGGATCATGGAACTGGAGAAACTTAATAAGATACGCTGAAGGCATATGGAACTATCAATATCAAATATAGCCTGGCCGGCCGAATATACAGGCGAAATGCTCGGGATGATAAAGCGGCTTGGATGCAGCGCAATAGAAGTAGCGCCTAGCCGTATATGGGAAGAACCGTCTCGGGCAACGCGTGAAGACGCGAACGGCGTTTTGAATCTTGTGAAGAAGGCAGGCCTCTCGATCATAGCCCTGCACTCTCTTCTATATTCTCGTAAGGATTTGGGGCTCTTCAGGGATAAAGATACGGAGAACGCGACCGCAGAGTATATCGAGAAGCTCGTCCATCTTGCCGAATTTCTTGGCGCGAGAGTGCTTGTATTCGGCTCACCGGCCAATCGCAGGAGGGAAGATATTCCGGACGAGGAGGCCTTCGAAAGAGCTGCCGATTTTTTCTCAAGGCCGGCACGCCTTGCTGCCCGGCTGGGGGTCTCGATCGTGATCGAGCCCCTCTCCAAGGAGGAGACGGATTTCATTACCGACTCTTCCCAGGGATTACGTTTGGTCAAGATGGTGGACAGTCC